>JBBSGM010000144.1:0-10716 GCA_038254065.1 Mycobacteriales bacterium
GCCGTCCGCAGCAACGGCGACCTCAACGCCTACTGGGCCTACCACCTCAACCAAGAACGACACCGAGTCCATGAGACCCGCTACGCCAACGACATCATCCCGCAGGCCGCATGAGGGCTCACTCCAGAAGAGCCGCACCCGTTCGATTTCACGGCGGGCCGGGCCTGGGCGGTGGATGCCGGGTCTCCGTTGCTGTTTCGCCAGCGCGGAACCGAGCTGGAGCTCGTGGAGTTGGATCACCAGCTGCCGTTGGGCATGTTCGAGGGCACCGAGTACGTGGCCCAGGAGTTCCCGATCGCGCGCGGGGACCGTGTGCTGATTGTCACCGATGGGGTGCACGACGCCGCCCCGGCCGCGCAGCAGGGGCGTTTTGGTGAGGTCGGGCTCCCGGCGATCGCGGCGGCCACCCGGGCCCTGGCTCCCGATGAGGCCACCAGGAGGATCATCCACGAGTTGGTGGCTCGCCATGGCCACGGTGACCTCGTCGATGACGCAATCGTGGTCTGTCTGGACTGGTTGGGCCCGGATGAGGATCGCCGGCCGGATGGGGGCCCGTTGGCCGACGTGGCCAGGTGAGCGTCTCCGCAGTCCGCGGACCCGACGGCGAGGCGTTGCGCCGTGCCGCCGATCTGCTCAATGCGGGCAGCAAGGTGGCGATGCTGGTCGGTTCCGGGGCTCGCGGCGCCGCCGCCGAGATCGAGCAGGTCGCGGAGCTCCTCGGTGCCGGCGTGGCCAAGGTGCTGCTGGGCAAGGACGTGCTCTCCGATGAGCCGGCGTGGGTGACCGGGTCGATCGGGCTGCTGGGCACCCGCCCGAGCTACGAGCTGATGATGGGCTGCGACACGCTGCTCACGGTCGGATCGAGCTTTCCCTACACCCAGTTCATGCCGGAGTTCGGGCAGGCCCGCGCGGTGCAGATCGATCTCGATGCCGCGTTCTTCGGGATGCGCTACCCGTACGAGGTGAACCTCGTCGCCGACGCCGCCAGGGCGTTGCGGGCGCTGATCCCGCTGCTGGAACGCAAGACCGACCGGTCCTGGCGCGAGGACATCGAGTCCGACGTGACCCGGTGGTGGGAGACGATGGCGAGGGAGGCCGCCGTCACCGCCGACCCGATCAACCCGATGCGGCTGTTCGCGGAGCTGTCCGAGCGGCTGCCCGACGACGCGATCGTCACCGCGGACTCCGGATCGTCGGCGAACTGGTATGCCCGCCAGCTCCGCTTCCGCGGCCGGATGCGCGGGTCGCTGTCGGGCAACCTCGCCACGATGGGGCCGGGGGTCCCCTACGGGATCGGGGCGAAGTTCGACTGCCGGGCCGGCCGGTGGTCGTGTTCCCCGGGGACGGGGCGATGCAGATGAACGGCATGGCCGAGCGCATCACGATCAAGCGGTACTGGCGGCGGTGGGCCGACCCGCGCCTGGTCGTGGCGGTGCTGTACAACGATGGCGGGCGAGGTCATCACCGCCCCGGTGCCGCCACCGTGGCTGCGATCGAGGCGCGGTGGCGGGAGCCCGACGCCGGGATCTGGGAACTCGACGACCGGCGATGGGCGCATTCCCGGCTGACCTGCGCCGCCGGGCTGCGCGCCATCGCCGCCGCCGGAGCTGCCGCGTCGGATGCCGCCGGGTGGAGCGCGCTGGCCGACGCCCTGATCGCCGACGCCGACTGCCTGCATCCTGCGGGACGATGGCAGCGCACCCCGATGATCCGCGGGTGGACGGCGCGCTGCTGCTCCCGGCGCTGCGCGGCGCGCTCCCGGCCGCGGATCCGCGCAGCGTGGCGACCTGGCGGGCGGTCGGGGAGGACCTGGGTGAGGACGGCTACGTCTACCGGTTCCGTCAGGACCCGCGGCCGCTCGGGCAGGCCGAGGGGGCGCTGCGCCCGCAGAACCAGGTCCGTCAGTCACTTCCCGGTCAGGAGATCGTTCATGACTGTCGCGCCTTCGGGGCGGCAGTTTTCCATCACCGCCGGCCCGCATCAGGTCACCCTGGTGGAGGTCGGCGGCGGCATCCGCACCTACACCTACCGGGAGCGGCCGGTCCTGGACGACTGTCCGGTGAACGAGATGTGCACCGGCGCGTCGCCGGACAGCTCACCCGGGTCACCGCACCTCGACTCGCCCGGCTGATGGACAACCAACTGCGCTACGCGCCATGCGCACCCGCCACCGACCTTGCCGAGCACCCCGTCCCGTTGCGGCACATAGTGGTCGACCTCGCGGAGGTCAAGGCCTTCGGTGTCGGCGGCCTGCAACAAGCGCTCGAGGCTCTCGTCGAATGAAGGGGTGGACGCGACAGCCATTTCCGCGCCGCCGCTCGAGCCATCCCTCCGGACCTCGCCGTCCACGGCGGGTCCGTCCTGCGACGGCGATCCACGGTCAGAGCACGGTGGCCAGCGCCCCGGGGGCGATCTCCACGGCCACCGAGGTGTCGCCGTCGAGCTCGAGTACCTCGCCGTCGATCTGCATCGGGATCGGTGCCGTCGTGCGGAACCGGTACTCCCGCGCGGTGGGCTGCGGGCCCAGCCCGCGCAGTGCCGCCTTCACCGCGACGCCGAACACCCGCCACTTCGCGGTGTGCCTCAACATGATCACTTCGAAGTGGCCGTCGTTGGGCCGGCCGTCCTCGCTCAGTGTCGCGTACTTCGCCATCTCGGAGATGTTGGCCAGGATCAGGCTGTCGAACGACGCGCGACCGTGCTCGGTGTCGATGACGAACGGTCGGAACCGGGAGAACGTCCGGATCGTCGAGAGCACCTCGCGGATCGAGCCCTTACCGTCCTTCTCCAGCTGAAGCGCGACGGTCGGGGTGATGCCCAGCCCGACGTAGGAGTGCGCATACCGAACCTCGTCGCGGCCACCGTCTGCCTCGAGGCCGCCGCGGCCGCTGATGGTGATCTTGAGCAGGTCGACGGGGTGGACCTCGCCATCCACGATCGCGTCGGCCAGCGGGCGTTCACGAGTGACCCGCCGGTGGTCGTTGGCGTTGCCGCGGCGAGCACCGCGCCGACGGCACTGCCGGTGGTGGCCTTCTTGATCCCGTCGACGACCTCGTTGTAGCCGCCGTCCCCGCTGACCGAGACGATCAACGGCCGGCCGGTGCGGGCCGCGTCGCTGGCGAGGTCACGGGCGATGTCGCGGGCGTGCCCGGCGCGCTCGGTGGGCCGCAGCGTCAGCGGCAGGTCAGGGGCACGCGCAGCGAGCTCACGAGCGAGCTCCCGGGCGCGGGCCTGGGCGTCCCCGCTGCTGTGCGGGTTGAACACGAGGACAACGAAGTCGAACGGCTGAGGCACAGCAACCAACCCTATGGCGGGCCAGTCCGGCGCCGTAGCCGCCGGTCAGTGTTCGAACGCTGTTACGCACTCACGAGGCCTGGTCCCGGAACTCGCGGACCGCTTCAGCGATGGCATCCACCTCCAGCACGTCCACCATCAGCCCGACCTGTTCTTCCCATACCTCTTCAGGAACGGCGGCACGCAACTCGTCTTCGAGGACATGGTACACGGGGAGTCCCAACTGGACCCCGGCCAACGGTCCTGCCCAGCTCGGATCACCGAGCACCACCGTTTCGGCGGCGATCCCGGCACTCTCCGCGTCCGGCGCACCGAGCAGCACCAGCAGCGAGTCGCTGCCGTGCTCGTCGGCCAGACGCTTGATCGTCTCCTGGGTGGACAGGTCCATGGCACCGGCAGCCGTTCAAACAAAGCATTCGGTGGCGACGTACACCACTGAGGCGCCCGCCGCCTGGACACACGCGGCGATGGCGGGCCCCGCGATCCCGTCGCGTTCGCCGATCACGATGACGTGCTTGCCGTCGAACATCAACTCTCCTCCACTGTCAGCCGAGCCAATTCCGCGGACAACCATTGATCGACCTGCCTTGGCAGCAGGTTCGGATCGGTGATACGCGCCACCTCCTGACCATGCTGGTAGAGCAGGAGCGTGGGCAGGCCGCGTACCTGCAGCGCCATGCATTGTCGCCGCGCCTTGCTCGCGTCGAGTTTGACGACGGTCAGTTCGGGGTTGGAGCCGGCGAGGGCCTTCATGTGCGGCCCCAGCGCCACGCACGGGCGGCAGCTTTCCGCCCACACGTCGACGAGCACGAGTCCGGATTCGACGAGGCCGACGAAGGTCTCTTTGGTCGCGTCCACCACAGCACCCATTGATTGGTCAGCCTCCGTTGCGTTCGAGCAGGACGCTCATACCGTCGGACACCTGGCTCATCCGGCCGAGAAACAGGCTGCCCTTGGCCAGCAGCAGGATCCGGTCCGCCGAGCCGGTCCGCAGCCGGTTCAGAGCGTGCGGCAGGTAACAGATCGCCGAGGCCAGATGCCCTTGGGTAGGGGCGTAACCCGGCATCCCGCGGGTGGCGACGAACTCGGCGATCTGTTCCCGACGTAGGTCGCCGCGGCGGACGGCCAGCGCGGCAATCGTCTTGTAGTTGCGCGCCGCCACGTCGCCGGAACCCTGCGGCTCGGTGACCTCGGGATCGTGCAGTTCGGTGGCGTAGTCGTCCACCTCGGCCATCCCCAGGCCCAGCGCCTCCAGCGGCCGGACCGTGAGGTCAGCCATGATCGCCGCAGCGGATCCGCCGGAGGACACCCGGTGCCGCCCGACGGCGTCGAGTCGGATCCGGGGCGAGACCGCGTCGTCGGCGGTCACCAGCAGTGCGACCCCGCCGATCACGTCCTCCAGCACCGGCAGGCCGTGTGTGAGGTGCCCCTCGAACTTCATCCCAAGCTTGGGCAGCGACCCGCCGGCGACCACCGCGACGTGGCTGAACACCCCGGCCACCACCAGGCTGGCGGCGATCACGAGGGCGGGGATCGGACCGGCGCAGAAGTCCTTGATGTCGGCACCGGAGGACTCGCCGAGCCCGGCGACAGCCGCGATCGCCTTGCCCATGTTGCCGCCGCCGCGCTGGTAGCGGTCGCCGACGGCCTCCTCCGAGCACGACATGGTGTACTCGATCGCGTCCAGCTCCAGGCCGTTGTCGTGCAGCAGGTGCAGCAGCGCCAGGGTCCCGGTGGCCTTGCAGGCCAGGTTCTCCAGCAGCACCGGGGCGGCCAGCGACTCGTCCTCGTCGTGCGCCCCGCGCAGCGACCCGGCCAGGATGTCCGGCGCCAGGTGCAACGGCAGTACCCCCGACCCGAGGGTCGCCTCGACGTCACCGGCCGCGGCGGCGATCCGGGCCAGGTCGAGCCGTTCGGCCAGCGGATGCTCGGTCAGCCGCTTGGCCGCCCGCTCGGCCACCTCCGGGGTCAACATCACCAGGTTGAACTCGTCGACCGCGGCCATCAGCCCGAGGAACTCCTCCTCCGGCATCAGCTCACCGAACGAGGTGAACCGTCCGGCGCCGGGGTGAGCTCGGCCCACCCAGGGCCGGGGGGGCAGCTCACGGGGGTGGCACCCGCCCAGGAACGCCTGGTGGGGCGGGTAGCCGACGGCCTCGTCGAAACTGCGCAGGTTGGCCAGGAACCGGCTGGTCAGCTCCGGGTCACCGGCCAGTGTGCGGATCGGCCTGGACCCGTGCCGGGCCAGGCCCGGGGTGTGCGCCAGCACGAGGCTGGCCGCGCGGACGACAGCGTCAGGCACCGGCACCCATTTCGTCGACTGTGAAGATCGTCGGCTTGGCGACGGGGGTGGTCAACGCGGCCAGGGCCCGCTCCACCAGCCGCCGTCGCCACTCGTGCTCGGCTGGTGGCGACAGGTTCGGGTCGCCCGACGGGTACTGGATGCCCCGGCCCGGCACGATGCGCGGCGCGCCGACCTGCTCGGCGATCGTGACGAGGTTGGTCACCACAGCGGTCGGGATACCGGCCCGCTCCAGTTCCTTCGCAAGCGTTGACCCGCAACGCGTTCCGGTTCCTCAAGTGGCGGTGAGGATCGCGGCCTGCACCCCGGCCTTACGCAGCTCCGCGGCCCACTCGACGCCGAACCGCTTCGCGGTGGCCACCGTTGTGCCGTTGCCCACGGTGCTGAAGAACTCGCCGTGCAGGTGCCCGATCGCTCCTTCGCGTTCCAGCTCGCGGGCGGCGTCCAGGGGGAGCAGCCGGTTCGGATCGGCGTTGGCGTGCGTGGTGGCGAAGCCACCGGCCACCGACTCCCAGGTGCCGCTGGCGAGGGAGTCCACGCCCTCGATCGGGTAACGCAGCCAGCGGGTGGCCCGGGCGGACTCGAGCCGGTCCGGGTTGCCGAGCGGGACCACCGCACCCTCGGTGACCAGCGCGACGGCGGCAGCGGACGCCTTGTCCACCGGCGCGGCCGGGACGACCACGTCGAACCCGCCGATCGGGACCTCGGTGCGCTCCCGGTCACCGGACAGGCGCGCCAGGACGAGTTCGACCGCGCGTTTCGCGGCCCGGTCCTGCACCAGCCGGCCGATCCGGGCGGTCGCGCCGACCCGGCCGTCCTCGGCGGTCAGCGGCGCGCCGGTGGCCAGCTTCGCGACGGCCGCCGCCAGCCGCTCCAACGTCGGCCGCATCTGACGGGCGACGGCACCGGCCGCCACCACCGGCGCGGCACCGGCCTCGCCGATCCCGGGATTGTCCGGATGCATCGAGGCCACCGCAGGCAGGCCGGCCGCCTGCGCGGCGGCCACCAGCCGGGCGCAGACCAGCCCGTAGCGCCCGCTGCCGAATGCCGGGCCGGCGATCAGCAACTCCGCACCTGCGGCGCGGGCCATCCCGAGCAGCTCCGCCGACACCGCGGGGTCGGATGCCGCGTAGTCGTCACCGCAGACGACGGTGGCCACGATCTGATGGTCCGCACCGAGCAGTTGCTGCAACAGCCGCCCGGGCCCGGCCGCACCGTCGCGCACGCTCGGGCCCAGCCCGGCGGCGTCCTCCCCGCCGAGCCCGGCGTAGAACTGGTTGACGTAGTGCACGAGGCGCATCAGGCCACCCCCTCCAGGCCGACGGCGGGCGGTTCCGCGCGGCAGGTCAGCCGTCCGGCGCCCAGCGGGCTGAGCCCGCCGAGGATCATCGCCACCGGGACCTCGATCGCCGCAGTGGCCTCGGCGTCAATGATCCGCAGTCGCGTTCCCCCCAGCGCGTGGGCGACTGCGGGCAGCTTCAGCCGTTGGTCGTAGTTGCCGGTGCTGACCACCGCGCCGCGGCGGGGCCCGGCGACCAGTGGCGGTCCGGTGCCCTCGGGACCGGACATCTCGGCGTACAGGGCCACCGCGGTCAGACCGGCGGCCTCCAGGGCGTCCACCTTCATCCCGAGGTCGTTGTCGGCGTTGCCGGCACCCTCCTTGGTGACGATCACGGCGTCAAACCCGGCGGCCTGGCACAGCCAGGCGGCATGGGCGGACACGTGCTCCTTGCCCCCCTGCTCCACCGGCTCCGGGCACAGCACCACGCCGGCGAAGTGCAGGTCCAGCCCGTCCCGGGCGCGCAGTTCGGCGATCACCGGGTGGTTCTGGTGCAGGTAGGTGGGGTTGCGCAGGGCGGGGTGGCCGTACTGGCCGGCGACCACGGCGCCGTCCTCGATCTCGGCGGGGTCGAACAGGGTCGCCAAGCTGCCCGCCATGCTGGCGCCGTAGACGAAGACGTCCTTGAACGCGCCCTGGGTCTGCAGGTTGGTGATCACACCAATCCTCGGCAGGCCCCCGGTGGGCGTGCCCGGCCGGTGCGGGGCCGCCAGCTCCTCCACCGCGTCAGGGGTACTGTCCACGGCGGCGTCGGCCAGCTGCACCGCGAGGCGCAGCAGCCCGCGGCGCACCGCCCGCTCGACCTCCAGCAGGGGGGCGCCCTCGGCGGGATCGAACTCGATCACGACGTTGTGGGTCCGGCTGAACGGGGACAGCGGGGCGGCCGGGCCGGACATGTCGATCAGCCCCTCCTGGTTGCGCGGCAGGTAGCCGGCGGCCAGCACGGCGGCCCCGCGCAGCACGTGTGTATCGGGTCCGCGCTTGCGGTTGACCGGGGCCAGGAAGCCGGGGAACATCCCGCCGCCCGGGCCCTTGCTCCGTGGCTCGACCACGTCCAGCGGCGTGATGATCCGGACCGACTCTCCCGGCGAGGCGAGCCGCGGACGCACCGCGGCCAGCGCCGGATCGGCGAACAGCGACTCGAGGAGTTCCCGACCGACCACCAGATGGTGCTGGTGGTAACCGGTAGCGGGACCGAACTCGACGGATCCGACCTCGTGCACGACTCGCCGCAGAGCGGTCACCAGCGCCTCCCCATCCGTTCGGACGCCCGGCGTCAGCCACCGGCACCCCACAGATCGTAACCGGCGACACGCCGTGACCGGAACTGTTCCACTGACATGATCTCGGCGTCGCGGACGTCCCTCGTGTGCCCCTTGGATGGATGTCTGGGCCCCTACTCATCGTGGGTGTTGGGAGGCGGCGCTCTGGCCCAGGTCGTCGAGGGTGAGCGGGTGGGCGGGTGGATGCTCGACCGCGATCGTGCTGTGGACCGTGAGGTGGCGATCGACGTGGAGCAGTTCTCCGGGGCGCAGCGAGCGCCACCCGGCATTGTCGTCCATCGGTTCGCTGGCCACCACGACTGCCGGGACGGCGGCGAGCACACCGGAGCGGACCCGGACTCGGCCGGCGGCGCTGGCCTCGTCGAGATGGCGGTGTCCCTGCTGGCCCCCGGCGGCGCGGTGCAGCACGAGCAGATCGTGGGTGTCGGGATAGCGCAACGCGAACAGCTCGGTCGGTGTGGTCAGGACGATATTGATCGCATAGATCGGCAGGTGGGCCGCGGCCCACCGGGCGGCGCTGGTGATGCCGACGCCGATGTCGCCGCCGTGGGCGTCGATGTGGCGGGTGATCAACGCGAAGAACCGCTCGGAATCGGTGTCGCCGTGCACCAGGGACAAGTAGTCGCCCAACTCGGCCTCCAGACGCGGCAGGCCCTCGATGACGCCGTTGTGGGCGAACAACCGGCCGCGTTGTTGGAAGGGGTGGGTGTTGTGCAGGAGCAGCCCGCCGGTGGAGGCGTAGCGGATGTGGGCAATGAACGTGGTGGACATGCGTTCCTTGGCCTCGTGGGCGAACTCCCGGTCCTCGTAGGCGGCCATCGGCTGCTTGTCAACCCGGGGCGTGCCGTGGGCGTCGAAGGTCCCCAACCCCGTCCCATCGGGATCGCGACGGCTTTGCGCGGCGAGGCTGTCCGACGCCTCCAACAGCCAAAAGGTCGCCCGAACGGGCACGGACCCGCCAGATAGGCCGAACAATCGACACACCCTCGCCACCCCTCCCGCACGTGCTGTTGGTCAACCGCTGGCTACCCCGACAGGTCCCCCACCACGCCACCACGAACGCGAGGTCCACACGGCCGCCGGGAGCCGTCGGCCAGCAGGGCTGCCCGGCGAGCTTTAACGTGGCGAACATGCCACTGACGCATCCGGCTTACCAGCAGAGCTCACCCCACCAGGCGGTGGCGATCAACCCGGTGTTCACCCGAGAACCAGTGCAGATTCCGCGAGACCAGTTGCCGCGGGCCGAGCTTGATCCCGACACCGCCTACCAAGTGGTCCACGACGAGCTGATGCTCGACGGCAACGCCCGACTCAACCTGGCCACCTTCGTCACCACCTGGATGGAGCCCCACGCCACCCAACTGATGACTGAGTGCTTCGACAAGAACATGATCGACAAGGATGAGTACCCACGGACCGCCGAGCTGGAGCTGCGCTGTGTGCGGATGCTCGCCCAGCTCTGGCACGCCCCGCCCGCGCCCGATGCCACCGGCTGCTCGACCACCGGCTCCAGCGAGGCCTGCATGCTCGCCGGTCTGGCGCTCAAACGCCGCTGGCAGCACGCCCGGCGAGCCGCCGGACACCCCGTCGACCGACCCAACATCGTCATGGGCATCAACGTGCAGGTGTGCTGGGACAAGTTCGCCAACTACTGGGATGTCGAACCCCGCCTGATCCCCATGGACGGGGATCGCTTCCACCTCTGCGCCGAACAGGCCGCGGCACACTGCGACGAGAACACCATCGGCGTGGTCGCGGTCCTGGGCTCGACCTTTGAGGGTAGCTACGAGCCGGTGGCCGCGATCTGCGCCGCCCTCGATGACCTGCAGCAACGGACCGGGTTCGACATCCCGGTGCACGTCGACGGCGCATCCGGGGCGATGATCGCCCCGTTCTGCGACCCCGAGCTGGTCTGGGACTTCCGCCTGCCCCGCGTCGCCTCGATCAACACCTCCGGCCACAAGTACGGCCTGGTCTACCCCGGGGTGGGTTGGATCCTGTGGCGCGACGCCGCCGCATTGCCCGCGGACCTGGTGTTCCGGGTGAACTACCTCGGCGGGAACATGCCCACCTTCGCGCTCAACTTCTCCCGACCCGGCGCCCAGGTCATCGCCCAGTACTACAACTTCCTGCGCCTGGGATTCGAGGGCTACCGCCGGGTCCAGCACAGCTGCCGCCAGGTCGCCACCACCCTCGCCGACAACATCGCCGAACTGGGCCCGTTCCGGCTACTCACCCGTGGCGAGCAACTCCCGGTCTTCGCCTTCACCCTGCGCGAGGGCGTCACCGGCTATTCCGTCTTCGACGTTTCCGCCGCGCTGCGCGAGCACGGCTGGCTCGTCCCGGCCTACACCTTCCCCGCCAACCGCACCGACCTGGCCGTGCTGCGCATCGTGGTCCGCAACGGGTTCACCCACGACCTCGCCGACCTCCTGCTCGCCAACCTCCGCACCGAACTCCCACGGCTGAACCGCCAACCCCAACCTCAACGAGGCACC
>JBBSGM010000145.1:0-10531 GCA_038254065.1 Mycobacteriales bacterium
CCCACACCCGCACCGTGGCATCGCCGCCGCCGGAGACGATCACGGGGCGGCCGTCGAGCTGCCCGAAGGCCACCGCTCTCACCCAGCCGGTGTGCCCGGTGAACGGGTCACCGATCGGGGTGCCGGTGGCCGCGTCCCACACCCGCACCGTGGCATCGTCGCCGCCGGAGACGATCACGGGGCGGCCGTCGAGCTGCCCGAAGGCCACCGCTCTCACCTCCGCACTGGTACCGATGGTCAGGTGCGTTGGTTGCAGTCGCCAGGAGGCCCACGACGTGCTCCAGGTCAGCGGCAGGTCCGCGGCGGAGATGGCGTCGGCGAGGTCGGGGGCGCGGGCGCAGCGGGCCGCCAGTTGCAGGTAGGCGGGCCGGTCAGAGAACGGGCGGTAGCGCAGGCGGGTGTTGGCGCGCTGGTAGGCGTCCGCCGCTGCGCGGCCGCGTGGTGTCGAGGCTGTCGGCAGGGCCGCGAGCAACGGTGCGGGGGCGGCGGCGAGGAGGTAGCGGGGGTCGTCCAGGAGCGGGTCCAGACAGGTTCCTTGCGCGGCGTGGGTGGTGAGATTGGTGCGGGTGTAGGGGTGGGCACGGTCCCAGTCGGGGCGGCCGTTGGCGAGCCGGGGGGCGGCGGCGGTCAACGCGGCGGTGACGGTGGCTTCGGCGGCGACTGGGTCGTCGCAGGAGGCGCGCAGGTGCTCGGCGAGGGACTCGTGGTAGAGCCGGTAGACCGAGCGGCGTCCGTCGTCGCTGGTTGCCTCGGTGACGTAATAGCCGGCGTGCTCGATGAGCCAGTCCAGATCGGCGTTGCGGTAGGGCTTGCCGGTCAGCTCGCGGGTGAGGATGGGCCACATGTCCTCCCAGGGCAGGCCGGACCCGTGCGCGTAGGCCAGGGGAACGAGCAGGTCTCGGGCGCGTTGAGCCTGGTCGCCGAGGCGGCGGTCGAGGTCGTCGCGCATCGCATCCGCGGATTTGGTGGGTAGCTGCGCCCGCCAGCAGGAGTCGAGCGGGTCGACGAGGTCTGGGGTGAGGGCGAGGCTGCGCGCGGTGATCAGCGCAACGAGGAACGATCGGCCGGCGGCTTCGGCGACCGCCTCGCACACGGCCTCGAGGTAGGCACGAGGTTGGTGGCGGTAGGAGGACTGCTCGCTCAGCCGCAGCAGGCAGGCCTCGACGTAGCCGCGGACGCTGGCCGGGTCGGCATAGGTTCCGTCATCCAGGTCGATCAGCCGGGTGGTGAGGGAGTCCGGGGCGGCGCCGAGGGGTTCGAGCAGGTGCCGGCGGGTTCCGATCATCAATCGCAGCGGGGTCCGTCCGGCTGCGCTGATCAGCGGGGCGAGCACGTTGTCGATCGGGTCGTGCTGGCGTTCGCGGTCTCGGACTGCTTCGTCGACCGCGTCGATGACCACGACTACGCGATCCGTGCCGCGGGCGTGGAGGTCGGCGAGTAGCCGACCGGGGCTGGTGGTCTCCTCGGCTCTCGTGGCCTCGCACAGCCCGGCCATGAGCTCCTCGGCGGTCAGCCCGCGGGCGTGGACGAAGCGGGCAATCGATCCCGGTGGTGGCACGGTCGAGTCGGGCGGCTCGCCCAGGTGTGGGACGCGGTTGCGCAGGTGAGGGTCGGCCAGGACGGCCAGGCGGGCCAGCAGCGAGGACTTCCCGGAGCCGGGGTCGCCGGTGACGACCAGGGTTGCCGGAGCGGTCGGATCGGCGAGCCATCCCACCGCGGCAGCCAGCGCCGCGTGCCGGCCCGTGAACAGCCACACGTCCTCCTGGTCCGCGGAGTCCAGGCCTGAGCCCGCGGGTAAACATGCTCGCGAAGCTCGCTCTTGCGCTTCTCCCGCACCAGGTGCTGAGCCTGGGTGCGCAGGTCCAGGCCGCGTAGCCACTCGTTCCAACGCCGGTTCGGCAGGAACTGGGTGATCGTGTCGCCAGTCAGGAAGTGGCGGGCGTGCTGCCAGTCAGGAGTCGTGTCGTTGACGACGCCGACGACGCCGTCCAGGGCGAGGAACTCCGGCTCGTGACCGCCGCTGGCCCGATGCTCGACCGCGTCGACGAACGCACGGGTGAAGGCACCGGACTCGGCTTGTTCCTTCGGCCGGGCCGCCACAATCAACCCGATCGACGGCGCGGTCTTCGGGACGCGCAGCCGGTTGAGGAACTCGATCACTCCGCGGGCGATCCCCGCCATCGCGGCTCCGGAGTAGCAGGTGTCGAGGATGACCAGCATCCGTCGCACCTTCACGGCGTCGCCCTTGAGCAGCCGGCCGGTAAGCTCGGCTGCGGGAAGCGCGGTGAACTCGACATCTGCGGTGGTGTCGGACATCGGCAGCAGCAACTCGGTGCCGTCGAGGACCCCATGGCCGGTGTAGTAGACGACCACGACGTCGTCCTCGCCGCGACCGGGGTCGGGGTCGGGGTCGGGGTCGGTGAGGAACGACCGCAGCCGGCCCCGGAAGGTGTCACGGTCCACGTCGGCGCCGAACCCGGGAACCACCTGGTAGCCCAGACCGGTGAACAGCCTCCCCATGCGCTCGACCTCGCCGCGCAGCTCGGGCCGGTCCTCCTCGCCACGCGCCGCGCGATACCCCGGGGTGTAGCTCGTGGTCGCCGCGCCCACGAACCACCGCCGCGGCTCACCCATCGCTACCTGACACGCACCCGGCCGCAACCGCCGCTCCCGTCTCCCTCGCGGTCAGATAGCGGCCGATCTGGTGCACGGACACCCCGTTGTCGATCTCGACGTCGACGATCGGATTCTGCGTCGGCGACGGGTAGACCTCCTTGAGTGACTTCACCAGGGCGACAAAGTCGCCCCGATCGGCGATGTTGGTCCACTGCGCCACCGTGCCCGGCCACCGGCCCTGCAGCGCGCTCCCGTTCCGGGCAGGTCCTGGGATGAGCCGGTCGAGGATCACATTGCGAATCCCCAACGGAGATCCCAGCGTGACCAGCGACCGGACCGCCCACTCCGGGTGCGCGCACAGCGCCTCGTACGCGACCACGGAACCCAACGAGTGCGCGAGCACCACCCGGGTGTCCGCCGAGATCGCCTCGGCGAACCGATCCTGGATCTTCTGTCGGATCTCGGGCTGGGTGAAGTACACGCGAACCTGCTCCAGCCACAGGATCAGCACCCGTTCGCCCACCCCGGCCAGGAACCGCGACCCCGCCAACGCCGCCAACGCCGCCTGCACACCGATCCGTGGGCCTAACGTCCGGGCGCTCGGCGGGACGACGCCCGGATCGACCTGCGCGGCGGCCTCCCACCACGCCGCGAGCAGGCTTGCCTCGGCCGGGTCGTCAACGTCCTCGGGATCGAGGAGTTCGACGTCGTCGCCCCCGAGGTAGCGGCCGGGCCTGCGGAACACGTCCCCGAAGAACACGCACGACACGTCGCCCTCGGACAGGACACCGCTGTTGCCAGAAAGGGTCACACCGCCCAGCAACGCCGGCACCCACTCAGCGGCCATCACCTCCGGCGCTCCGTAGGTGTTCAAGATCCCGTGTACTGCAACGACTCGGGCCACGCCCACCCCTCCATCGGCCAAGACCATCCAACACCAGCACCATTATCGATTCGGCCTGACCCACAAGGCGTTACCGCCCGAGCGGTGGTGGGCCATCCCGGGGCCGATCAAGGCCGGCGTTGACGCCACCGCCCGCTGTCCGGCTGCACAGGCGGCTGCGGCGATGACCGCAAGCAGTGGTGCCGCGCCGGCACGTCGTCCTCATCACCGGTGCTGGCGGCACGGCGGGAGCCACGTACGGTCTTGCCGTCCAGCGCGACCACACGGCGTCGCCCCGCTCGGGGCGCGGGTCATGCACCGCCGCTGGATCAACCCCGGCTACTTCCCCGACCCCGACGCGACCAGTCCCCTCCGGTGGCGCCGCGCGACCCTGTGACCCTTCGCTGACCGCCGCTCCGGCCCGGTCGCGCCGGCCACCCCCGCGCGGGTCCGGCCCGAATGACCAGCGCCGATCCGGCCCGACCGTCCGTCCACACCAGACCAATTGTCATTGGGTCTGTCATCGAAACTCCGGCAGATCCGTGCGGATCCACCACCTCAGTCACGAGACACGCCAGGTCAGCTCGCCCCGCACGCCCCGGCCAAGCACCTCCGCGCGTTTGGGAGCGAGGGGCCGTGGGTTCAAATCCCGCCCCCCGACCAGGGTCGAACGGCGTCGACGTTCGGCCATGGCAGGCAGGCTTCAGCACGCGTTGAAGTACTTCGCCTCCGGGTGGTGGGCCACCAGCGCGTCGGTGGACTGCTCCGGGTGCAGCTGCAGCTCCTCGGACAGCTCCACGCCGATCCGGCCGGGCTCCAGCAACTCGACGATCTTCGTCCGATCCTCGAGGTTCGGGCAGGCGGGGTACCCGAGCGAGTACCGGGCGCCGCGATAGCCGAGTTTGAAGAACTCCTCGACGTTCGCGGGATCCTCCTCGGCCACTGCGCCGCCGGACGGGAAGCGCAGCTCCTCGCGGATCCGCCGGTGCCAGTACTCGGCGAGCGCCTCGGTGAGCTGGACGCCCAGGCCATGGACCTCCAGGTAGTCGCGATAGGCGTCCTTGGCGAACAGCTCGTTCGCGTAGTCGGCGATCGGCTGGCCCATCGTCACCAGGTGCAGCGGCAGCACATCGACCTCACCGCGCTCGACCGCCAGCCCGCGCGGACGCCAGAAGTCGGCGAGGCACAGGTGCCGGTCGCGGTGCTGGCGGGGAAAGGCGAGCCGGAGCCGCTCGCCCGCGTCCGGGCGCGGCTGGTCGAGGACGACGAGGGAGTCGCCCTCGGAGACCGCCGGGAAGTACCCGTAGACGACCGCGGCATGCGCCAGCACGCCCTCGGTGGACAGCCGCTCCAGCCAGTACCGCAGGCGCGGGCGGCCCTCGGTGTCGACGAGCTCCTCGTAGCTCGGCCCGGCGGCGCCCTTGGTGGCACGCAGCCCCCACTGCCCGAGGAACAGCGCACGCTGGTCGACCATGCCGGAGTACTCGGAGAGCGCAACGCCGCGCACCACGCGCGTACCCCAGAACGGTGGCGTGGGCAGCGGGTTGTCCACCCTGACGGTGGAACGGGCCGGCATCGGACCCGCGACCGCGGCCTCGGCGGCGCGGCGCTTGACCGCGACGCGCTGGGAGCGCTCGTGGCGGGCCCGGCGCTCGGCCTTCGCGTCCTCCTCGGCCGGGTCGACCTCGGGCACCTCACCGCGCACGCGGGCCATCGTGGCGTCCATCAGGCGCAGGCCCTCGAACGCGTCCCGGGCGTAGTCGACCCGGCCCTGGTAGACCTCGGACAGAGTGTTCTCCACGTAGGAGCGGGTGAGCGCGGCGCCGCCGAGCAACACCGGCAGCGTCGTCGCGACCCCGCGGGAGTTCATCTCCTGCAGGTTCTCCTTCATGATCACCGTGGACTTGACGAGCAGCCCGGACATCCCGACCGCGTCGGCCCGGTGCTCCTGCGCCGCGCTCAGGATCGTCGCGATCGGCTGCTTGATGCCCAGGTTGACGACGGTGTAGCCGTTGTTGGTCAGGATGATGTCGACGAGGTTCTTGCCGATGTCGTGCACGTCGCCCCGGACCGTGGCCAGCACGATCGTGCCCCGGCCCTGCTGGTCCTGCTTTTCCATGTGTGGCTCGAGGTGCGCCACCGCGGTCTTCATCACCTCGGCCGAGGCGAGCACGAACGGCAGCTGCATCTGCCCGGACCCGAACAGCTCGCCGACGGTCTTCATACCGGCCAGCAGCGTGTCGTTGATGATCTCCAGGGCGGGCCGCGAGTCCAGCGCCTCGTTGAGGTCGGCCGCCAGGCCGGGCCGCTCCCCGTCCACGATTCGGCGCTCGAGGCGCTCGAACAGCGGCAGCCCGGCCAGCTCATCGGCCCGGCCCGCGCGCGCCGCCAACGCCGTGACGCCCTCGAACAGCTCCATGAAACGGTTCAGCGGGTCGTAACCCGCCCGCCTGCGGTCATAGATCAGGTCGAGTGCGACGGACCGCTGCTCGTCGTCGATCTTGGCCATCGGCAGGATCTTCGCTGCGGACACGATCGCGGTGTCCAGCCCGGCGTTCACGGCCTCGTGCAGGAACACGGAGTTCAGGACCTGCCGCGCGGCGGCGTTGAGCCCGAACGACACGTTGGAAATGCCGAGGGTGGTCTGCACCTCGGGGTAGCGGCGCTTGAGCTCGCGGATCGCCTCGATGGTCTCCAGCGCGTCGCGGCGGACCTCCTCCTGACCGGTGGTGATCGGAAAGGTCAGCGTGTCGACCATGATGTCCTCGACGCGCATGCCGTGGTGGGCGACCAGGTCCTCGATCGTCCGGACGGCCACCCGCACCTTCCACTCCGCGGTGCGGGCCTGCCCCTCCTCGTCGATGCACATCACGACGACGGCCGCGCCGTGCTCACGGACCAGCTCCATCGCACGCTGGAAGCGGGAGCCGGGGCCGTCGCCGTCCTCGTAGTTCACCGAGTTGACGATGCAGCGCCCGCCCAGCCGTTCGAGCCCGGCACGCAGCACATCGGGCTCGGTGGAGTCGAGCATCACCGGCAGCGTGGACGCCGTGGCCAGTCGCCCGGCCAGCTCGGCCATGTCGGCGACCCCGTCCCGGCCCACGTAGTCGATGCACAGGTCGATGAGGTGCGCGCCCTCACGGGTCTGGTCGCGGGCGATCCCGATGCAGGCCTCCCAGTCCTGCACGAGCATCGCGTCGCGGAACTTCTTGGAACCGTTGGCGTTGGTCCGCTCACCGACCATGAGGACGCTTGCGTCCTGGCGGAACGGGACCGCCGCGTAGAGCGAGCTGACGCCCGGCTCGGGCCGCGGACTACGGCGCGCGGGCGTCAGCGGGGCGATTGCCTCGACCACCGCCCGGATGTGCGCCGGGGTGGTGCCGCAGCAGCCGCCGACGAGCCGCAGCCCGTAGTCGCGGACGAACGTGGCCAGTGCCTCGGCGAGCTCGTCGGGGGTGAGCGGGTAGAATGCGCCGTTGGGCCCGAGCTGGGGCAGGCCGGCGTTGGGCATCACCGACAGCGGGATGCGGGCGTGCCTGGACAGGGTGCGAAGGTGTTCGCTCATCTCGGCGGGACCGGTGGCGCAGTTGAGCCCGATGAGGTCGATACCCAGCGGTTCCAGCGCGGTGAGCGCGGCGCCGATCTCGCTGCCCAGCAGCATCGTGCCGGTGGTCTCCACGGTGACCTGCGTGATCAGCGGGACACGGCGGCCCTCGGCCACCATCGCCCGCTTGCACCCGAGGATGGCGGCCTTGGCCTGCAACAGGTCCTGGCACGTTTCGACGACCAGTGCGTCCGAGCCGCCGGCGAGCAGCCCGCGACCGCATTCGGTGTAGGCGTCGCGCAGCCGCGCAAAGCTGTCGTGGCCCAGCGTCGGCAGCTTCGTGCCGGGTCCGACCGAGCCGAGCACGTAGCGCGGCCGGTCCGCCGTGGTGAACTCGTCGGCGACCTCGCGAGCCAGCCGCGCGCCCTTCTCGGCGAGCTCCCGGATGCGCTCGGCGATGTCGTACTCCGCCAGGTTCGGCAGGTTCGCCCCGAACGTGTTCGTCTTGACGGCGTCCGCGCCCACCTCGAAGTACGAGCGGTGGACACCCGCCACGACATCGGGCCGAGTGTCGTTGAGGATCTCGTTGCAGCCCTCGAGCCCGGCGAAGTCGTCCAGGACCAGGTCGGCGGCCTGCAGCATCGTGCCCATCGCTCCGTCGGCGAACACCACCCGCTCAGCGAGCGTGTCCAGGAAGGTCGTGTCGAAGGAATGCGGCTGCATCGTGTCCTTTACTCCGCTGGGTCATTCTCCGATGGGCGCCGCTCGGGTACCGCGGCCGGACACGCCAGCCGGCTCAGCGCGGTCCGTCCCCACTGGCCGCCTGCTGGGTGCCGCCAGCCCGAGGCGCTGCACGAGCTCAATCGTAGCCGTCGAGCGGTTGAGTGTGTAGAAATGTAGCCCACCCACACCCTCCTCGAGCAGCCGTGCGCACAACTCGACGCTGACGTCCATGCCGGCCGCGCGGAATGCCGCCGGATCGTCTTCGAACCGCTCCAGCCGCTCGGCAAGCCCAGGCGGGAGCGGCGCCCCGGACAGCTCCGGACCTCGGTGCAGCGTGCGCACCGAGGTCAGCGGCATGATCCCGGGCAGCAGCGGCGCGTCACAGCCGGCCGCAGCCAGCCGGTCGCGCAGCCGCAGGAAACCCTCGGGCTCCAGGAAGAGCTGGCTGATCGCGAAGTGGGCGCCGGCGCGTATCTTCGCCACCAGGCGGGCGAGGTCGGACTCGGCATCAGCGGACCGGGGATGCCCGTAGGGGAACGCCGCGACACCCACGCAGAAGTCGCCGAGCTGCCGGACCAACGACACCAGCTCGTCGGCGTAGGTGAGGCCCTCGGGATGGGTGACCCACTCGCCGAGCGGGTCACCGGGCGGGTCGCCGCGGATGGCGAGCACGTTGGGGATCCCGGCCTCGGCGTAGGCGCCGATCACCTCGCGCAGCTCGGCCACCGACTGCGACACGGCAGTGAGATGTGCCATCGGGACGAGTGTGGTGTCGGTCGCGATCCGGGTGGTCGTCCGGATCGTCCGGTCCCGGCTGGAGCCGCCCGCGCCGTAGGTGACCGACACGAACGCCGGGTCCAGGGGCTCGAGGCGGCGCACGGCGCGCCACAACTCGACCTCGCCTGCGTCATCCTTTGCCGGAAAGAACTCCACCGAGAACACCGGATGGTCGCTGGCGATCCGCTCCGTGACCTTCACCTGCCTCAGCCTACGGCCGCCCTACGACGATCCGTCGTCCCCCGTTCGCACTGTCCGGCCGGGTGTGCGGGGTCTGCGCTCAGCCCGGGGCTGCCGTACCGAGACGGGGTGATGCTCAGCGCTCGGCGGTGCCATCGGGGCGAGCTCGGAGGAGTCCAGGATCTGCCGCCGGCTGTCCTCGATCCGGTCGAGGCGACCGTTCTGCCAGCTTGTCATCACGCCGGCCCGTAGGGTGGCTGCTCAGAGATCGAGCGCGGCCCGCAGCGCGGACGCGAGTTGTTCGGGGGTCGGTGCGTCGAGCGCGGCCACTCGTTTCGGTAACCATCCGCGGTAGAAGCGGGCAAGGTTGCCGGCCGAGACCCACCCGTGCCCGTCGATCGGCACCGCGAGGATGTCCTGGGGGTCCTCCGGCGGCGATCACAGCGCCGAGCAGCCACGCACGGGTGGACTCGAAAGGACCGAGCAAACCGGCCGTCACGCGGCCGTCGGCTCCCACTGCCACTGCTCAGCCATTGCACCCGAGCATTCGGGGCAGGGCACCTGGCAGCCGGCGGTGTCGGCTCGCGGCAGCTCGGCGTCCACACCGCACTCCGGGCAGGTCCACCATCCGATCGCAGTCATGTCCATGCCGGCGATGATAACTACACCCGTGTAGTTCCGCACCGTCGGGGCCACGCGTCGGGAGGTAACACAAGACACCGGCGAGCCGAGTGAAGAGCATGGCCGGCACCACCCCCCTCCGCCGGCCCTCGGTCCACGCCGGCGTGCCCGCCGGCGTGGACCCCGGGGAAGTGGCCTCACCTCTCACTCGGAGGCACCACCACCCGCTCGCTCGAGCGTCGACAACTTGCGCGGCTGCTCGGCGCCGGTCCGGGGAACGACTGGCCCGAGCTGACCGTTGTCAGGGCAGGATGGGGTGGGGGGAGAGAGGTCCTGATGGGTACGATCGTGACCCTGCTGGTGTTGGTGGGCATCATCGCCGGCGTCGTGTGGCTGGTGCGCCGCAGCTCGGCGGACAAGGCGCGCGAGCTGGAGAACGAGAGGTCCGAAGCCCGACGCTGGGTCGAGCGGCTCGGCGGCCAGGTGCTCAACCTGGTCGGCACCGACGAGGCATCCAAGCAGGCACTGGCCGACGCGGCCGAGCGCTACACCGCCGCCGGTTCGCAGATGGACCAGGTCAAGACCGCACCGCAGGCCCGCGGGGTCACCGAGACCGCCTACGAAGGCCTCTACTACGTGCGCGCCGCGCGCACCGCGATGGGCCTCGACCCCGGTCCCGAGCTGCCCCCACTGCCCGGCCAGCAGCGCGCCGGCGCGGTGAGCGAGGACCGCGACATCGACGTCGAGGGACACGCCTACAGCGCCTCGCCGCACCCGTCGCAGCGCAACTCCCACTATTACCCCGGCGGCACGGTCGCCGGGCGCCCGGTGCCGCGCGGGTGGTACTCCGAGCCCTGGTGGAAGCCCGCGCTGGTCGCGGGCGCCTGGGGCCTGGGTTCGATGCTCCTGTTCAGCACGATGTTCTCCGGGATGTCCGGGGTGGCCTACGCCGACGGGTTCTCCGACGGCATGGCGGCCGACGGGTTCGACGGCGGCGGCGACATGGGCGATGGCGGGGGTGACTTCGGCGGCGACATGGGCGGCGGCGACTTCGGGGGCGGCGACTTCGGGGGCGGCGACTTCGGCGGCGGCGGCGACTTCTGAGCCCGCGGCAGCAACCGCTCCACCTGATCCACGGCCGGTTCACCGGCCCTCCTCCACCGACCGGCCCGGAGTGCTCCATCCCG
>JBBSGM010000146.1:0-10275 GCA_038254065.1 Mycobacteriales bacterium
CAAGCGCCTTGCCGAGGGCCCGGACGGGACCAGCTACGCCGAGGCACTGCGCGAGCTGTTCGAGCTCGACCCGCAGGCGCCCGCCGCCGTGGCCACGCCGCGGAGTGCTCCCGGGGTGCGCGCTGCGTTCGAGGTCGAGCGCGCGGTCGAGCGCCGCCCGGCCGACCCGGGGATGACCCGGTGAGGCCGGACCCGCCGCTGCGCCTCGGTGCCCGGCCGAGCCGGCTCGCGATGACTCAGGCCGGCAAGGTCGCCGAGCTGATCAGAGCCGCCGGACGGCCTGTCGAGCTGGTGCCGGTGAGCACACCGGGGGACCGGTCGAACGCGCCGGTCGTCGAGCTCGGCGTGGGGGTGTTCGTCACCGGCCTGCGCGATGCGCTGGTCGCCGGCGACGTCGACATCGCGGTTCACTCCTACAAGGACCTGCCCACCGCGCCCGACCCGCGGCTGGTGCTCGCCGCAGTACCGCGGCGGGAGGACCCGCGTGACGCGCTGGTGGCGCGCGAGCGCTGGGTGCTGGGTGAGCTGCCGGTGGGCTCGACCGTGGGCACCGGTTCACCGCGCCGGGCCGCGCAGCTCACCGCGCTCGGGCTGGGCCTGCGGGTCGTGCCGATCCGCGGCAATGTCGACACCCGGATCGGCAAGGTCGGCGCCGGTGAGCTCGACGCCGTCGTGGTCGCCGCGGCCGGGCTGCGCAGGCTCGGCAGGATCGCCGAGGCCACCGAGCTGCTCGACCCGCTGCAGATGCTGCCGGCACCCGCCCAGGGCGCGTTGGCCATCGAATGTCGGGCCGCCGACCGCGACCTGGCGCGGTTCCTGGCCGACGCGCTCGACGACCCGGCCGCCCGCGCGACCGTCACCGCCGAGCGCGCGGTGCTGGCCACCCTCGAGGCGGGCTGCAGGGCGCCGGTGGGTGCGCTGGCCGATGTGGTGTCCGACCTCGGCGAGGACGGCGAGGCGGTGGACCGCCTCTCGCTGCGCGCGGTGGTCGGTACGGCGGACGGCAGGCTGCTGCGTGCCTCCGCGATGGGAGACCTGAACGACGCCGAGAAGCTCGGGGCGGCACTGGCCGTCGAGCTGCTCGACATGGGTGCCGACCCGCTGCCGGCTGCGTCGCCGCCGGCAGCAGGGCACCCGGAGAACCGCTGGATCGGGAGTTCCGAATGAACCGAGCACTGTCCATCCCGGGTCGGGTCGCCTTCGTGGGCAGCGGCCCCGGCGATCCCGGGTTACTGACCATCCGCGCCAGGGACGCGCTCGCTGCCGCGCCGCTCGTGGTCACCGACCCCGACGTCCCCGACGCGATCCTCGCGCTGGTCGCCGACGGCGCCGAGGTGCGTCCGGCGGTGGGCCAGCCCGCCGACGTCGCCCGTGACCTGGTCACCGAGGCCGCGTCGGGGCGGTCGGTCGTCCGGCTGGTCAGCGGTGACCCGATGACGACTGATGCGGTCGTGGCGGAGGCGCTGGCGGTCGCGAAGGCTGCCGTGCCCTTCGATGTCGTGCCCGGGGTGCCGGCGGGCACCGCGGTACCCGCCTACGCCGGTGTGCCGCTGGGCTCGGCGCACGTCGAGGCCGACGTCCGGGCCGGGGTCGACTGGCGCAGGCTCGTCGCCGCGCCCGGCACCATGGTGCTGCACGCCGCCGCGACCCACCTGGCCGAGGTGGCCGGCGCCCTGACCGAGCACGGACTCCCCGCGCAGACCCCGGTCGCGGTCACCGCCGGTGGCACCGAGTCCACCCAGCGGACCGTCGAGACCACGCTGGCCACGGTCGCCACCGACGCCGCTGACCTGGAGGGCCCGCTGGTGCTCACGGTCGGGCCGGAGGTGGGGCTGCGCACCGAGCTGTCCTGGTGGGAGTCGCGGGCGCTCTACGGCTGGCGGGTGCTGGTGCCGCGCACCAAGGACCAGGCCGGCGCGATGACCGATCGGCTGCGGGTGCACGGGGCCATCTCCGAGGAGGTTCCGACCATCGCGGTCGAGCCGCCCCGCTCACCCACCCAGATGGAGCGTGCGGTCAAGGGTCTCGTCGACGGGCGATACCAGTGGGTGGTCTTCACCTCGACCAACGCGGTTCGCGCGGTGTGGGAGAAGTTCGCCGAGTTCGGCCTCGACGCCCGGGCGTTCTCCGGCGTGAAGATCGCCTGTGTCGGGGCCGCGACGGCGGAGAAGGTGCGCAGCTTCGGGATCGTCCCCGAGCTGGTGCCCACAATGGCCGAGTCTACTGAAACATCGTCGGAGGGGTTGCTCGAGATCTTCCCGCCCTATGACGACGTGCTCGACCCGGTCGACCGGGTGCTGCTCCCGCGCGCCGACATCGCCACCGAGACGCTCGCGGCCGGCCTGCGCGACCGCGGCTGGGAGATCGACGACGTGACCGCGTACCGCACCGTGCGCGCCGCTCCGCCACCCGCCCCGATCCGCGAGGCGATCAAGACCGGCGGGTTCGACGCCGTGTGCTTCACCTCGTCGTCGACGGTGCGCAACCTGGTCGGGATCGCCGGCAAGCCGCACGCCCGCACGATCGTCGCCTGCATCGGCCCGGTCACCGCAGAGACCGCGCGCGAGTTCGGGCTGCGGGTCGACGTGCAGCCGGCGGAGGCCCGGGTGCCGGCGCTGGTCGACGCGCTGGCCGCGCACGCGGCCCGGCTGCGCGCCGATGGGGCCCTGCCGCCACCGAGGAAGGCAAAGGCCCGGCGCCGCTGACCGGGTTCGTCTCGCGGGCACCGACAGTCGTAGGCTGGGCGGATGGCCTTTCCCGCCCAGCGGCCGCGCCGGCTCAGGGTCACGCCCGCCATGCGCAGGCTGGTCGCCGAGACCGAGCTCCGGCCACGCCATCTCGTGCTGCCGATGTTCGTCAAGGAGGGCCTGACCGAGCCGGCGCCGATCGCGTCGATGCCCGGTGTCGTCCAGCACACCCGCGACTCGCTGCGCAAGGCTGCCGCCGAGGCGGTGGACGCGGGCGTCGGCGGCCTGATGCTCTTCGGTGTCGCGGCGCGGCGCGACGCCACCGGCAGCGCCGGGCCGGATCCCGATGGCGTGCTCAATGTGGCGCTGCGCGACGTGCGCGGCGAGGTCGGTGACGCCACCGTGCTGATGTCGGACCTGTGCCTCGACGAGTTCACCGACCACGGGCACTGCGGGCTGTTGCGGCGTTCGCCGGCAGGCGACGACACGGTGGACAACGACGCGACGCTGGCGGTGTACGCCGCGATGGGGGTGGCGCAGGCCGAGGCGGGGGCGCATCTCGTCGGACCGAGCGGGATGATGGACGGCCAGGTCGGGGTGATCCGGGAGGCGCTCGACGCGGCCGGGTATGCGGACACCGGGATCCTCGCCTACACCGCGAAGTACGCGTCGGCGTTCTACGGCCCGTTCCGCGAGGCCGTCGACTCGCAGCTGCGCGGCGACCGCAAGACCTACCAGCAGGACCCGGCGAACCTGCGGGAGGCGCTGCGCGAGCTCGCGCTCGACCTCGACGAGGGTGCCGACCTGGTGATGGTGAAGCCGGCCATGTCCTACCTCGACGTGCTGCGCGCCGTCGCCGAGCACGCCGACGTCCCGGTCGCGGCCTACCAGGTCTCCGGCGAGTATGCGATGGTCGAGGCCGCCGCCGCCAACGGCTGGCTGGACCGCGAGCGCACCATCCTGGAGACACTCACCGCGATTCGCCGGGCGGGCGCCGACATCGTGCTGACCTACTGGGCTAAGGAGGTTGCGCAGCGCCTCGACCAGGGCTGACCGTGTCGGGTCGAAGAGCGCGCCGCTCGGGGCCCGGCATCAGGATGCCATCATGATCGCCGAGGGCCGGACCCGCACGAGGCGCCGGGAAGCCGCCCAGGTCGGCGCGGTGTCGGGTCCGGCTCATCGTGTGCATGGACACGTCGTCCTGGTCAGCCTTACCGTGGTGCGGTGACGACACCGCAGGACCCGCAGGGTCAGCCCGATCGCAACCCGGGACAGCTTCCCGACGGGGGCGAGCACGATCCCGTTCGGTCCAGCGGGATCCCGCACTCCGGGCAGCCGGAGCCGGACGCGCAGTCGGAGCAGGCCGCGCAGCAGCCGAGCGGCGGGTATGCGGCGGGGCCGCAGGCACCGCAGTACGGCCAGCCGTACGACGCCCAGCAGCCCTACGGGCAGCAGCAGTACGGGCAGCAGCAGTACGGGCAGCCCTACGAAGCCCAGGCGCACAACGGGCAACAGCGGTCCTCCGTGGACCAGCCCGCCGAGGGGTACGGCCAGTCGCCGGGGTACGGTCAACCTGCGGGGTACGGCCAGCAGTACGACGCCCAGCCCGGCTACGGCCAGCAGCCCGGCTACGGCCAGCCCCAGGGGTACGGCCAGCCCCGGTACGACCAACAGGGCCAAGGGGCCTACCCGTACAATCCTTATGCCACGGCTGCCGCCGGTCCGGCAGGCCTTCCCGACGACCCCGTACCGGAGCAGCGGCCCGCCACGATGGTCGCGTCCCTGGTGCTGCTGGTGCTCAGCGCCCTGCCGTTCCTCGCCTTCGGCGCGATCCTGCTGCTCGTCCCCCTCAACCTCGACTCGCTGCCGCCGAGCGTCGACCAGACGATGGCGAACGCCGGGGTCACCGCTGCGCAGCTCGTCGCGGCGATTCGGGCAGTCGCCGGCTTCGTGTTGGTCGTCGCGCTGCTCTACGTCGTTTTCGCGGTGCTGGCGTTCCTCGGCCGCAACTGGGCGCGCATCCTCGTCACGGTCATGACGGTGATCTTCGCGCTGCTGTTGCTGCTGGGCCTGGCCAGCACGGCCAGCGACGCGCGGAGCCTGCTCATCGTCGCGGCCCTCCTGGTGGCCTGCGTGGGTGGCACGGCCGCGATGTACGTCGCCCCGTCGAGCCAGTTCTTCGCGGCTCACCGCCGTTGACCCCCGGGGGTCCGCCCGCCAGGTGGCCTGGCGACTGCGAGACTGGCGGCCGTGAGCGCGTCGACGACGTACGGCAATCCGCCCGGTCCACTCGTGCCGGCGAAGTCGGGGCGGCTGTTCGACCGCGCGCGGCGCGTCATTCCCGGCGGGGTGAACTCACCGGTCCGGGCGTTCACGGCGGTCGGCGGCACGCCGCGGTTCATGGTCTCGGCGTCTGGCCCGTGGCTCACCGACGCCGACGGCGTCCGCTACGTCGACCTCATCTGCTCCTGGGGACCGATGATCCTCGGGCACGCCCATCCCGCCGTGGTCGACGCCGTGCGCGCGGCGGCCGGCGACGGGTTGTCCTTCGGCGCCC
Source organism: Mycobacteriales bacterium (assembly GCA_038254065.1). Taxonomy (GTDB): domain Bacteria; phylum Actinomycetota; class Actinomycetes; order Mycobacteriales; family Pseudonocardiaceae; genus Pseudonocardia. The sequence continues at coordinate 5,245 of JBBSGM010000146.1, forward strand.
CGACGGTGGCCGAGATCGAGCTCGCCGAGGAGATCGTCGCCAGGGTCGCGCCGGTCGAGCAGGTGCGGCTGGTCAGCTCGGGTACCGAGGCGACGATGAGCGCCGTCCGTTTGGCCCGCGGTGCCACCGGCCGCACGGTGGTCGTCAAGTTCGCCGGCTGCTACCACGGCCACGTCGACGCGCTGCTCGCCGAGGCGGGCTCCGGGGTCGCCACCCTCGGACTGCCCACCAGCCCCGGGGTCACCGGCGCGCAGGCCGCGGACACCGTCGTGCTGCCCTACAACGACCTCGACGTGGTCCGCGCGGAGTTCACCGAGCGTGGCACCGACATCGCCTGCGTGATCACCGAGGCCGCCGCGGGCAACATGGGGGTCGTCGCGCCGCGGTCCGGGTTCAACGCCGGGCTGCGCGAGATCACCCGGCAGTACGGCGCGCTGCTGGTGATGGACGAGGTGATGACCGGGTTCCGGGTGAACCCGGCAGGCTGGTACGGCCTCGACGGCGTGGCCGGCGACCTCTACACGTTCGGCAAGGTGATGTCGGGCGGCCTGCCGGCGGCGGCGTTCGGCGGCTCGGCCGAGCTGATGGGCCACCTCGCCCCGGCCGGGCCGGTCTACCAGGCGGGCACGCTGTCGGGGAACCCGGTGGCGGTCGCGGCCGGGTTGGCCACCCTGCGGCACGCCGACGCCGACGTCTACGCCGCCCTCGACGCGAACGCCCACCGGCTCGGCGGCCTGCTCGGTGCCGCGCTCACCGCATCCGGCGTCGCGCATCGGGTTCAGCTCGCCGGCAACCTCGTCTCGGTGTTCTTCACAGGGGACGAGGTGCACGACTACGCCGCCGCCCAGGCGGCGCAGACCTGGAGGTTCCCGGCGTTCTTCCACGCCCTGCTCGAACGCGGGGTGTACCCGCCGCCGAGCGCCTTCGAGGCGTGGTTCGTCTCCGCCGCCCTGGACGACGACGCCTTCGCCGTGATCGAGGCCGCGCTTCCCGCCGCCGCTCGCGCTGCGGCCGCAGCCGGCCCCCCGAACAGCAGTGTGGCTCCGAAATGCGCTCTGTAGGCCCCCCGGAACAGCAGTGTGGCTCCGAAGTGCGGTCGCGGACGGTGGGGGCGCGGACGGTGGTGCATCTGGTGCGGCACGGGGAGGTGGACAATCCTGACGGGGTGCTCTACGGGCGGCTGGCCGGGTTCCGGCTCTCCGGGAACGGGCGCAACCAGGCCGGGGCCGTCGCGCAGGCGCTGGCGGGGAACGACATCGCGGTGGTCCTCGCGTCCCCGCTGCAGCGCGCCCAGGAGACCGCCGCGCCGATCGCCGCCGCGCACGGGCTCGACGTCCGCACCGAGGACCGGCTGATCGAGGCGGCCAACCGGTTCGAGGGCGAGAAGGTCGGCGTCGGGGACGGCGCCCTGCTGCGACCGCAGCACTGGTCGAAGCTGCGTGACCCGTTCACCCCGTCCTGGGGCGAGCCCTACCTGCGGATCGCGCACCGGATGCTCGCCGCGGTCCACCGGGCCCGCGAGCTGGCGTCCGGGCACGAGGCGGTGTGCGTGTCGCACCAGTTGCCGATCTGGACACTGCGCCGCTACCTGCTCGGCCAGCGGCTCTGGCACGACCCGCGCCGCCGGCAGTGCGCCCTCGCGTCGCTGACCACCTGCGAGTTCACCGACCGGGAGCTGACCGGGTTGCGCTACCGTGAGCCCGTCGGCGCGAGTGACCCCACGGCGACCGGCGCATGAGGCGGCTGCTGCCGGTGGTCGCGAGCCTGCTGCTGCTCGCGGGCTGCGCGACGGCGGGCAAGGACGCGGTGGCCGTCGGCGGTGATTTCCAGTTCGTCGCCCCCGGCGGCCGGACGACCATCACCTACGACCCGCCGCAGTCCCGCGGCACCCTGCGCGAGCTGTCGGGGGAGAGCCTGCTCCATCCCGACGCCACCGTAGGCCTGCAGGACTACCCGGACGAGGTGGTCGTGCTCAACATCTGGGGCTCGTGGTGCGGCCCGTGCCGGGCCGAGGCGCCGGACCTCCAGTTCGTCCTCGACCAGACGCGGGCGTCCAGGGTGAACGTGCTCGGCATCGACGTCCGCGACGTCCGTTCGGCCGCCGCCGACTTCGTCCGGGACCGGGGGCTCACCTACGACTCCCTCTTCGACCCGCCCGGCCGGGTGCTGACCGTGCTGGGCGGCTACCCGCGCAACACCGTCCCGTCGACGATCGTGCTGGACCGCCGGCACCGGGTCGCCGCGGTGTACCTGACACCGATCCGGGTCGCCGACCTGATCCCACTGGTCCAGCGGCTGGCGGCCGAGCAGGCACCGTGAGACGCGATCGACTACAGCCCGTAGAACCCGGTGCGCGAGCCGCCCGGGGCCCGACATACGCTGCTCGCTGATGGATCCCTCGACCACCCTCGCGATATCCGGACCGCTGCTGGGCGCGGTGGCGGTCGCGGTGCTCGCGGGCGCGGTGAGCTTCGCCTCGCCGTGCGTGGTCCCGCTGGTCCCGGGATACCTTGCCTACCTCGCCGGCCTGGTCGGCGCCGACTCGCCACCCGCCACGCTCACCGAGGCGCAGCGCGATCGGACGGGCCGGTGGCGGGTCGCGGGCGCGGCGGCGCTGTTCGTCGCCGGCTTCACCGTCGTGTTCGGCGCCATCCTGGTCGGCGTGGTCTGGCTGTCCGACGCGCTGGTGCGCAACGAGGCCGTGCTGCAGCGCGCCGGTGGGGTGGTGATGATCGCGATGGGGCTGGCCTTCGTCGGTCTGCTGCCGGTGCTGGCGCGCGAGCATCGGGTGCACTGGGTGCCACGGCTCGGGCTCTGCGGCGCGCCGCTGCTCGGTGCGGTCTTCGGGCTGGGCTGGGTGCCGTGCGTGGGTCCGACGTTGGCCGGGGTGATCGCGGTCGCGGCCGGCACCGGCGGCGGCTCGCTGCGCGGCGTCGTGCTCACTCTGGCCTACTGCGCGGGGCTCGGGCTGCCGTTCGTGATCCTCGCGCTGGGTGCGTCCCGCGCGGTGCGGGCGCTGGGCTGGCTGCGCCGGCACTCGCGCACCATCCAGCTCACGGGCGGAGTTCTCCTGGTCGGGGTCGGCCTGCTCCTGGTCAGCGGGCTGTGGGACGGGCTGCTCGCCCAGCTCCAGGTCTCGGTCGCCGGCTTCACCCCGGCGCTATGAGCTCCCCACCCGCCGCGCCACCGGCCTCACAGACCCGGCCGGATGAGACCCCGCCGCAGCCGCCCGGTGCATCCCGGCTGCTGGCGCTGGGCCGCAACACCTGGCGCGGGCTCACCAGCATGCGCACCGCGCTGGTGCTGTTGTTCCTGCTCGCCCTGGCGGCGCTGCCCGGCGCGCTGCTGCCGCAGCGCTCACTCAACCAGCAGCTCGTCGAGGCCTACTTCGCCGCCTACCCACGGCTGGCGCCGCTGCTCGACGAACTCCGGTTCTTCGACGTCTTCGCGGCACCCTGGTTCGCCGCGATCTACCTGTTGCTGATGATCTCGCTGGTCGGCTGCCTGCTGCCGCGCACCCTCGAGTACGCCAAGGGCATCCGCGCCGCGCCCGTCGCCACCCCGCGCAACCTGGCCCGGCTGCCGCACCACGCGTCGGCGACCCTGGATGCGGACGTCGAGGCCGTGCTGGGACGGGTGTGCGGCCGGCTCGGCGCCCGGCGCCGGTTCGGCTGGCGGACGACGGCGCGGGAGGAGCCCGGCGGGGTGCGCACCGTCTCGGCGGAGAAGGGCCACCTGCGCGAGACGGGCAACCTGATCTTCCACCTGAGCCTGGTCGGGCTGCTGATCGGCTTCGCCGTGGGCAAGCTGTTCGGCTACGAGGGCCAGGTCATCGTGCTCACCGGGGGTGGGCAGTTCTGCAACTCCTCGATCCTGGTTTACGACTCCTTCCGGGCCGGGCTGCGCGTCGACGGCACCCAGCTCGACCCGTTCTGCGTCAAGGTCGACGACTTCGACGCCGCGTACCTCCCGAACGGCCAGCCGGAGTCGTTCCGGGCCGACATCGGCTACCAGAGCGGCGCGGACCTCGCGGCGGGCCGTACCGGCACCTGGACACCGTACCCACTCGCGGTGAACCACCCGTTGCGCCTCGACGGCTCGCGGGTCTACCTGCTCGGGCACGGCTACGCGCCGCGGTTCACCGTCACCTGGCCGGGCGGCGAGCAGCGCACCGGGGAGATCCAGTGGAAGCCGGTCGACCCGGCCACGCTGCTGTCGGAGGGCGCGACGAAGTTCGAACGGCCCGGCCTCACCGACCCGGAGCAACGCCGGACCAACCAGCTCGCCGTCACCGGGCTGTTCGCGCCCACCAGCTCCGGAGGCAAGGTCGTCACGTCGGTGTTTCCCGACCTGCGCAACCCCGAGGTGGCCCTCGACGTGCTGCGCGGCGACCTCGGCCTGGACGACGGCCGCGGGCAGTCGATCTTCACGGTCGACCGGCGCAAGGTCGACTCGGGTCAGCTGGTCCGGGCCGCGCGGGCCAACCTCGTGCCGGGCCAGGACGTCGTGCTCGACGACGGCACCACGGTGCGTTTCGACGGCGTCCGGCCCTGGGTGTCACTGCAGGTCAGCCACGATCCCGGGCAGTTCGCCGTGCTCGTCTTCGCGATCCTCGTCCTGATCGGGCTCGGCCTGTCGCTGTCGATCAAGCGTCGGCGGTTCTGGGTGCGGCTCACCCCCGCCAGCGGTCCGGGCGGCTCCGGACGTACTGTCGTGCAGATCGGCGGCTTGGCCCGCACGGACCAGGCCGGCTACGGCGAGGAGTTCGACCGCCTGCGGGCGGACCTGCTGGAACCCCCCGAGAAGGACGGCTGAGGACCACACATGCCTGTCGACCCGGCGCTCTCGCTGTTCAGCGACCGCCTCTTCTTCGGCGCCGTCGCCGTGTACGTGCTCGCGATGCTGCTGCACGCCGTCGAGTACGTGGTGGCCCGCGAGACCGCGACGGTACCGGTACCGGTCCTGGTCGGGGCGGGCGCACCGGCCGGCCCGGCCGACCCCGCCGCCGGCCCGGCCGACCCCGCCGCCGGC
>JBBSGM010000147.1:0-10265 GCA_038254065.1 Mycobacteriales bacterium
CTCCGCGTGGGCCCTGCTCCCCGCGTGGGCCCTGCGGTCCCGGCTCCCCAGGCGGGCCCTGCTCAGCGCGAACTGCGACCTCGGCTACCACGTTGTCCGTGGCATTGCTGCGCTTGGTCGTCGAGGTCGACTCATTGATTTCCTTCGCCATGACACTCCTTCGTGGTGTTACTCGTGCTCGACACGACTGCCGAGCCACCATCTCGTGCTACTGCACGAGGACCCCTCCCAGCACCGTGCCCTTGCCGAGCGTGATTGGCATGCCACGCAACCTGAGCAATATGTGATGCAGGGCACTCAGCTGACCGATGTAGGACGGGCAGCCACGTCACGAAGACACCCGTGGCGGTGGACGCCCCCCGGTGCAGGTCGCTGATCAGGGTGTCGGCGTCCACCCCTCGAGGAGTCCCGCAATACGTGACGAGAGGATGACGCCATGCAGCAGAACACCGAGCCAGTGACCGGCATCGCCCGTGCGGAGGCCTCGACCTACCAGCAGGCCGAGGACAGGCCGCTGGGCGGATATCTCGTCGTGATGGCAGTGTTCGCCGCGCTCGTCCCCGGCGCTGCCGGTCTCGCCCGCGCGACCGGGCGGCGGTTACCCCCAGGCCTGGGAGCCTACGACGTGGTGCTGTTCACCATGGGGACGCACAAGCTTTCCCGCACCCTGAGCAAGGACGCGTGACCAGCCCGCTGCGCGCACCGTTCACCCGCTACTCCGGTGACGGCGGCCCGGGGGAGGTCATGGAGGAAGTGCGCAGCGCCAACGGCGTCCGACATGCCATCGGGGAGCTGATCACGTGCCCGTTCTGCCTCGATGTGTGGATCGCGGCCGGTTTCGCCCTCGGGCTGGTGTTCGCTCCGCAGTTCACCCGGCTCGTCGCCGGGACTTTCACCGTGCTCACCGGAGCAGATTTCCTGCATCTGGCCTACGCGAGGGCGCAGCAGGCCGCTGCCTGAACCCGGGCCGCAATCTGATGCGGCGCGCGGCGCGTTCGTCGGCGACGTCGTGGCGTGGCCGGTCCTTCGTCACCAGCGGCGCACCCAGCTCCTCGACGGTCGTGACCACGACCACGGCCATATCAGATCCCCTGTCCGGCGTCGGTATCCGCCTCGGTGCCAAGCACGAGCCGGCCAGGATCACCGCCGGGCAGGGCGCGCAGCAGGCAGGCGGGGCCGACGACGGTCGCGCCGTGGGCCCGCACCCGCTCGCGCAGCCCACGGTCGGCGGTCACCACGACCACCTCGTCACGGACGACCGCCGCCGCCCGGGCGAGCTCGGCGATCGTGGCGTCGCCGTCCGCCACTGCATGCACGATCTCGACGTGCACCACCTCGGGCCGCGCGGTCCGGGCGGCGCCCTCCAGCACGAGCACCACCCGCAGTCCGGAGCCGGTGCCCAGCGCGGCGGCGAACCCCGCGGCGTCGTCGCGCAGTGCCGCGTCGAGCCGTTCGGCCAGCCGGCGCGCCGCCCCGGCCCGGTCCCGCCACCAGCCGTCGGGCCGGGAGCCGACGACATTCGCCCCGTCGACGACCAGCAGCGACATCTGCACACCTCACAAGCGGGTTGGTGACAGGCTGCTTGCCGCGGTCCGGTCCAGCAGCCAGCGGGTGCGGTGTCGCCCACGGGCGCCCGCCACCGGGACCGCGACCTCGTCCGCCCCTCCCAGCGCCCGCACGATCGCCGCCGCCTTGGGTTGTCCGGTTGCGACGACCCACACCTCGATGGCGCGACGGATAGCGGGCAGGGTGAGCGACACCCGGGTCGGCGGTGGCTTCGGGCAGCCGTGCACGGCGACGACGGTGCGCTCGGTCTCGTACACCGCGGGGGAGTGCGGGAACACCGACGCGGTGTGGCCCTCCGGGCCCATCCCCAGCAGCAGCACGCCGAACGCCGGGACCGGTCCGTCGTCCTCCGGTGCGGCCCTGCGTTCGAGCAGCTCCGCGTACTGCTGCGCCGCGGCCTCCGCGCCGGACGGACCGGTTCCCATGTCCGCGCCCATGGGGTACACCTTCGTCGGGTCGATCGCGATGTGGTCGAGCAGCGCCTCACGGGCCTGGGTCTCGTTGCGCGCGGGGTCGCCGGGTTGCAGGAACCGCTCGTCACCCCAGTAGAACTCGACCTCCGACCAGACCACGGCGTCCCGGGCCGCGGACAACCGCACCTGCTCGAGCAGGGCAATCCCGATCCCGCCACCGGTGAGCACGATCTTGGGCACGCCGCCCGCGGCCTGCAGGTCCACCAGCCGGACCACCAGCCGAGCGGCCGCCGCGGCGGCGAGCAGGTCCGCGTTGGCGTGCACCACGATGTCCGGTCCGCCCACGGTCCTACCTCCTGCGCCGAACCGACCCGGACCTACGCGGTCGCGGTGACCGGGGCCCGGCCGCGGGCGAGGTCGGCCACCCCGCCCAGCGCCGCCGCGTAGATCTCGTCGGGGTCGAGCCGGCGCAGCTCCTCGGCCAGGCAGTCCGGCACCCCCCGGCGGGCCAGCGCCACGAGCCGGTCGGGCTGGCCGGGCTGGCGCAGGTTGGCCGTCTTACCGTCCGGGCGGACCAGCTCGACTGGTCCGGACGACCGGTTCAGCCGCACCGACGACACCCCGGAGTGCTCGCGTGACGGTGAGCGCTTCACCCGCACCCCCAACCGCGCGGCCAGCCAGCCGGCGAGCAGGTCGGTCGACGGCGATACGACATCCCCGGCGACGACGGCACTGGTCACCTCGTCGTGCGGGGGAGTGTCCAGCGCGGCGGCGAGCAGTGCGCGCCACTGGGTGAGCCGGGTCCAGGTCAGATCGGTGTCACCGGCGACGTGGTAGGCGCGACGCTGCTCGAAGGCCCTGCTCGGGTTCCTGGCCGCCAGCGCGTCGGTGATGCGGCGCTGGGCCAACTGGCCGATGGCGTCCGCGGAAGGCACCGCCGGTGCCTCGCCGGGCCACCACGCCACGACGGGTGCGTCGGGCAGCAGCAGCGGCATGACCATCCCGGCGCCCGGCTCGTCGCCGGCCAGCGCGCCGTAACCGCGCAGCACGATCACCTCGCTGGCGCCCGCGTCACCGCCGACCCGGATCTGCGCGTCGAGGCGGGGCGCGGCCCGGCGCTGCCCGCGGGCCAGCACGATCACCCGGCAGGGATGCTCGCGGCTGGCGGAATTGGCCGCCTCGATGGCGCCCTCGATATGGCCGCTGTCGTCGGTGACGACGACGAGGGTCAGCACCCGGCCCAGGGCCAGCACGCCCCCGCTCTCGCGCAGCGCGACGAGCTTCCTGTTCACCGCCGAGACGGTGGTCGAGGGCAGGTCCACGATCATGCTCGGCTCCTCAGCGCGCCGTCGACAACGACGTTCTTGTTGTTTTCGGGCCGACGAAACCGCAGCAACGTCGTTGGCGACGGGGTCATGGGCGCCGCCAGGTGCGCCCGGTGCGGGCCAACACCTGCTTGGCGGCGGCCGGGCCCCAGCTGCCGGCGGGATACGGTTGCGGCCCGGTCTCCTGTTCGGCCCAGTGCTCGAGCACCGGGTCGAGGATCTCCCAGCACCGCTCGACCTCCTCGTTCACCGGGAACAGCGACGGCTCGCCGAGCAGCACGTCGAGGATCAGCCGTTCGTAGGCCTCCGGGGACACCTCGGTGAACGCAGTGCCGTAGCCGAAGTCCATGGTGACGTCGCGAACCTCCATCTGGCTGCCCGGCACCTTCGACCCGAACCGCATCGTGACGCCCTCGTCCGGCTGCACCCGCACGACCATGGCGTTCTGCCCGAGCTCCTCGGTCATCGTCGCGTCGAAGGGCAGGTGCGGGGCCCGCTTGAACATCACCGCGATCTCGGTGACCCGACGACCCAGCCGCTTTCCGGTGCGCAGGTAGAAGGGCACCCCGGCCCAGCGCCGGGTCTCCACCCCGCAGGTGATCGCGGCGAAGGTCTCGGTGTGCGAGTCGGGGTTGAAGCCCTCCTCCTCCTTCAGCCCGGGTACGAGCTCCCCGCCCTGCCAGCCGCCGGTGTACTGGCCGCGGGCGGTGGTCTCGTCGAGCGGGCCGACCAGCTTGGTGGCATTGAGCACCTTGACCTTCTCGGCGCGCAGCTCGTCGGAGGAGAACGACGTCGGCTCCTCCATCGCGATGAACGCGAGCAGCTGCAGCAGGTGATTCTGAATGACGTCGCGGGCCGCGCCGATACCGTCGTAGTAGCCGGCCCGGCCGCCCAACCCGATGTCCTCGGCCATCGTGATCTGCACATGGTCGACGTAGTGGCTGTTCAGGATCGGCTCGAAGAGCTGGTTGGCGAACCGCAGCGCGAGCACGTTCTGGACGGTCTCCTTGCCCAGGTAATGGTCGATGCGGAACACCGAGTCCTCGGGAAAGACGTCGTTGATGATCGTGTTGAGCTCGATCGCCGACCGCAGGTCGTGCCCGAACGGCTTCTCGATGACCACCCGGCGCCACTGTTCGCCGTCCTGGGCCGCCAGCCCGGAGCGGGCCAGCTGCTTGCACACCACCGGGAACGCATCGGGGGGAATGGCCAGGTAGAACGCGTGGTTGCCGCCGGTGCCGCGGACCTTGTCCAGGTCGGCGACGGTGGACTCCAGCTCGTCGAACGCCGCGTCGTCGTCAAAGCTGCCCGACACGAACCGGAAGCCCTCGGCGAGGCGATCCCACACTGCCTGCCGGAACGGGGTGCGGGCGTGCTGCTTGACCGCCTCGTAGACGACCTCGCCGAAGTCCTCGTCGTCCCAGTCGCGGCGGGCGAACCCGGTGAGCGCGAAACCCGGCGGCAGCAGCCCCCGGTTGGCCAGGTCGTAGATCGCGGGCATCAGCTTCTTGCGGGACAGGTCGCCGGTCACCCCGAAGATCACCAGACCACACGGCCCGGCGATGCGGGGCAACCGCTTGTCCCGCGGATCGCGGAGCGGGTTGGTCCACCCGTCCGACCCGCGCCCGGTCCTGCCGGTACGCATCACCGTCACCCCCGCTCAGCGTGCCGCGTCGAGCTGGGACTGGACGGTGTCGCCCAGCTCGCTCCAGGAGGTGTCGAACTTCTGGACACCCTCGTCCTCCAGGGTGCGAAAGGCGTCGGGGAGCTCGACCCCGGCCCGGTCGAGCGCGTCGAAGACCCGCTGCGCCTCGGCGGCGGTGCCCCTGACCCGGTCGCCGTGCACCTCGCCGTGCTCGGCGAAGGCCTGCAGCGTCTGCTCCGGCATCGTGTTCACGGTGTCGGCGACGACGAGCTCGGTGACGTAGAGGGTGTCGGGGTAGTCGGGGTTCTTCACCCCGGTGGAGGCCCACAGCGGGCGTTGCGGCTGCGCGCCCCGCGCGGCGAGCGCCTCCCAGCGCGGCCCGGAGAACACCTCCTGGAACGCCGCGTAGGCCAGCCGGGAGTTCGCGACCGCGGCCTTGCCGCGCAGCGCCAGCGCCTCGTCGGTGCCGATCGCCTCGAGCCGCTTGTCGATCTCGGTGTCCACCCTGGACACGAAGAACGACGCGACCGACGCGATCTGGCCCAGCTCCTGGCCGTTCGCGGCGGCCCGTTCGAGACCCTCGAGGAAGGCGTCGGTCACCACGCGGTAGCGCTCGACCGAGAAGATCAGCGTGACGTTGACGTTGACGCCCTCGGCCAGCGCCCTGCTGATCGCCGGCACGCCCTGGTCGGTGGCGGGGATCTTGACGAACAGGTTGGGCCGGTCCACGGTCTTCCACAGGTCCAGCGCCTCGGCCACGGTGGCGTCGGTATTGTGGGCCAGGCCGGGGTCGACCTCCAGGGAGACCCGCCCGTCGACGGCGCCGGTAGTCTCCCAGGTGCCGGAGAACAGGTCGCAGGCCTGCTGCACGTCGGCCACGGTGATCTCGCGGACGGCATCGGTGACCGAGGCGCCGCGCGCGGCGAGATCCCGGATCTGGGCGTCGTAGGCCTCGCCGTGGGCCAGCGCGTGCGCGAAGATCGTCGGGTTGGTGGTGACGCCGACGACGTTCCATTCGCTGATCAGCTCACGCAGGTTACCGCTGCGCAGCCGCTCTCGGGACAGGTCGTCGAGCCAGATGGACACGCCGGCCGCGGACAGCGCGGCGAGCCGCTCGTGGGTGGTCATAAGCCGATATCTCCTTCGCGTGCGTGCGTGCGTGCGGGTGGGTCGGGGTCGATGCTCCGGGTCGTCCGCTCGGCGACCCTTACGTTCGCGAGAGACTGCGCCTGGCGGCGGCGGCGACCGCCTCGGTGGTGATCCCGAACTCGCGGAACAGGGTCTGGTAGTCGGCACTCGCGCCGAAGTGCTCGATGGAGACGCACTCGCCTGCGTCGCCGACGAAGCGGTGCCACGGCTGGGCGATGCCGGCCTCGACCGACACCCTGGCCCGCACCGCCGGCGGCAGCACCTCCTCGCGGTAGTCCGCGTCCTGCGCGTCGAACCATTCGACGCACGGCATCGAGACCACGCTGGTCGGGACCCCGTCGGCCTCCAGCACCTCGCGGGCCTCGACGGCGATCTGCAGCTCCGAGCCGGTGCCGATCAGCAACAGCCGCGGCTGCCCGTTCGACGCCTCCGCGAGCACGTACCCGCCGCGGGCGACACCCTCGGCGGAGGTGCCCGCCAGGGTGGGCAGGTTCTGCCGGGTCAGGGCGAGGCCCTTCGGGCCCTCCGGCCGCTCCAGGGTGGCCTTCCACGCCGCCGCGGTCTCGTTCGCGTCACCGGGCCGGATCAGGTCCAGCCCCGGGATGGCGCGCAGCGCGGCGAGATGCTCGATCGGCTGGTGGGTCGGCCCGTCCTCGCCGAGCCCGATCGAGTCGTGTGTCCACACATAGATGACGGTCGAGCGCATCAGCGCGGCCAGCCGGACCGCGGGACGCATGTAGTCGCTGAACACGAGGAACGTGCCGCCGTAGGGCCGGGTGGGCCCGTGCAGCGCGATGCCGTTGAGGATCGAGCCCATCGCGTGCTCCCGGACCCCGAAGTGCAGGGTGCGACCGTACGGATGGGCCGGGAACATCGTCGTCGAGATGGACTCTGGCCCGAACGAGTCGGCGCCCTCCATCGTGGTGTTGTTGGACTCGGCAAGGTCGGCCGACCCGCCCCACAGCTCGGGCAGCACGTCGGCCAACGCACCGAGCACCTCGCCGGACGCCTTGCGGGTGGCGATCTGGGTGCCCACCTCGAACGTCGGCAGCGCCTTGTCCCAGCCGACGGGCAGGTCGCGGCCCAGCAGTCGGTCGAGCAGCTCCTTGCGCTCGGGCTCGCGTGCCACCCAGTCGTCGAAGGTCTGCTGCCACTCGGTCTTGGCCGTCTCGCCGCGGGCGACGACCTTGCGGGCGTGCGCGAGGACGTCGGGGTCGACCTGGAAGCTCTGGTCGGGGTCGAAACCGAGGACCTTCTTGACCTCGGCGACCTCGTCGGCCCCCAGCGCGGAACCGTGCGCCTTGCCGGTGTTCATCTTGTTCGGCGCCGGGAAGCCGATGACCGTGCGCAGCAGGATGAACGACGGCCGGCCCATCTCGGCCTTCGCCGCCTTCAGCGCCTCGAGGATGCCGGTGACGTTCTCCCCGCCCTGCACGACCTGGACGTGCCAGCCGTAGGCCTCGTAGCGCATCGCGGTGTCCTCGGACAGCGCGATCGTGGTGTCGTCCTCGATGGAGATCTTGTTGTCGTCATAGATGACGGTGAGGTTGCCCAGCTGCTGGTGCCCGGCGAGTGAGGAGGCCTCCGACGTCAGGCCCTCCTCGATGTCGCCGTCGGAGGCGATGACGAAGATGTCGTGGTCGAACGGGCTCTGCCCGGGCGCCGGGTCCGGGTCGAACAGGCCGCGCTCGCGGCGCGCGCCCATCGCCATCCCCACCGCGGAGGCCAGGCCCTGGCCCAGCGGCCCGGTGGTGATCTCCACTCCCGGGGTGTGCCGGTGCTCGGGGTGGCCCGGGGTCCTGGAGCCCCACTGGCGCAGCTGCTCCAGGTCCTCGAGCTCGAGCCCGTAGCCGGACAGGAACAGCTGCAGGTACAGGGTCAGGCTGGAGTGCCCGGCGGACAGCACGAAGCGGTCCCGGCCGATCCAGTCGGCGTCCGCCGGGTCGTGTCGCATGACGCGCTGGAACAGTGTGTAGGCCAGCGGGGCGAGACTCATCGCCGCGCCGGGGTGGCCATTGCCGGTCTTCTGCACCGCGTCCGCGGCGAGGACCCGGATGGTGTCGACCGCTCTGCGGTCGAGCTCGGTCCAATCCGACGGCACGTCGGCACGGGTGAGGCGGGAGACGTCGGTCAGGGACACGGCAGTACTCCTGAATCTCTGATAGGTACGCGGATGGATCTTTGATTCAAGTGCGCGGGTGGATCTCTGATAAGTACACGGGCGGTATGCGACGGTGCGTCCGGCTCGGCCACCAGCCTAGTCGCCGGCCGGGGCCCGGGCCGGTCACCACTCGGGCGGACTTCGACGGTCTACCCCGCGCCCCGTTGCGGCATGCCCCCGGTTACCATCGACGTGTTGTAGAACGACGACCCCGAGCGAGGTACCCACTGGTGAGCGCACCCGTGTCCCATCCGGGACCCACGGAGTTGCCACCGACCCGCCGCGCCGGCTCCGCTCTCGGGGCCCGGCTCGAGCGCGCCGGGCAGGTCGTCCGGGCCTACCTCGGGCTCACCAAGACCCGCATCATCGAACAGTTGCTCGTGGTGACTGTGCCGGCCATGTTCCTGGCCGAGCGAGGGATTCCGTCGGTGTGGTTGGTCGTCGCGACGCTGTTCGGGGGCGCGTTGGCCGCGGCGAGCGCGCACGCGCTGAACTGTGTCCTCGACGCCGACATCGACGCGATGATGAAGCGCACCGCGCGGCGGCCGCTGGCCCGGGGGCAGGTCCCGCCGCGGCACGCGCTGGTCTTCGGCCTGGTGTTGGCGGCCGCGTCGTCGGCTTGGCTGGGGTTGGCCACGAACTGGCTGGCCGCGGGGTTGTCGCTGGCCGCGATCGCGTTCTACGTGCTCGTCTACACGCTGCTGCTCAAGCGGCGCACCGCGCAGAACATCGTCTGGGGTGGTGCCGCGGGCTGCATGCCGGTGGTGATCGGCTGGGCCGCGGTCACCGGCACCGTCGGATGGCCGGCGCTGGTGATGTTCGGCGTCATCTTCTTCTGGACGCCGCCGCACTTCTGGGCGCTGGCGATGCGGTACAAGGACGACTATGCCGCGGCCGGGGTGCCGATGCTGCCGGTGGTCGCGACGCCCGTGCAGGTGGCGGGGCGGATCCTCGCCTACTCGTGGGTGATGGCCCTGTGGACGTTGCTGCTGCTGCCGGTGACGTCGTGGATCTACGCCGGGGTCGCCGTGGTGGGCGGGGGATACTTCGTGTTCCGGGCGCACCGGATGCACGCCGCGGTGAAGGCGGGCCGGGATGTGGCGCCGATGCGGCTGTTCCACCTGTCGAACATGTACCTGTGCGTGCTGTTCGCCACCATCGCCGTTGACGCCGCGATCGGGCTGCCGGTCTTCGGCCGGCCGTTCTAACGTCGGGTGCTGACGCTGCGAGGTATCCGAGCCGTCACCCGGTGCGGGTTCGGCACAATGGCAAGGGTAGCTACGATCAGATTCTCGGGCGCATCCAGCGGCACGCAGAGCACCACAACCAGTACGAGACCGTCCTGGCCGTCCGCTTCAATGTCAACGACTTCAACGCGAAGTACGTTCCCGAAGTCTATCACATGTCGAAGTCGCTGGGCATTCGGTATACGCAGTTTGACATCTTTAACACCGTCAATTACGACTACAATGTCTTGATCCCCACGCTGAATGGTGAGCAGTTCAAGCGCCTGTACCTCGACCTCGTCAAGTTGAAGATAGAGCACGGAGAGATCGTCACCGACTTCCCGAGGCCGACTTTTTCGCCCTGTAGTGCCTACACCCCTACGACCTCAAGATGACCGCAGACGGCAGGCTGGTGCTGTGCGACGCGATGACCACGCCCCGGGGTTCGACTGATGATCTCCTGGAGGACGTCGGAAAGCTACGCGAAATCTTGCGGACATCGACGGTCAGGACCCGTTCAACGACCCCTCAGTGTAGGAACTGCTCGACGTCGGAATCTGCGGCGGCAAGCTCTACTGCAAGCCGGACCCGTGCGACTTCTTGCCGTTCGATCTCGATGATTTCCTGAGATACTTCGTGGGTAACTGGTCAGGTCCTTGGCGGCGTGGCTGCTTGATCTTCGCGTCGTGGTGTTGATGATGGCGGTGTGTCCGAGGAGTCATCCACTGTAGAGCTGCGTGAGCGGCTTGCGGTCGTGGTGGCGTCGTTGGCGGAGCGTGA
>JBBSGM010000148.1:0-10244 GCA_038254065.1 Mycobacteriales bacterium
CAACCGCAACGGCGGCCGCATGGACCGACACGCAGCGACCCGGCGGCTTCACCGACTCCAGGATGCCTCGGGAGTGAAGATCGCTCGGATGCACCCGCACATGCTCAGGCACACCTTCGTCACCACCATGCTCGATGCCGGCGTCGACCTGCGCGACACACAGATCGCAGCCCGGCACGCCGACCCGAGAACCACGATGCGCTACGACCGGGCCCGCACCAACCTCGACCGGCACCCTAACTACATCCTTGCTGCCTACATGTCGTCCGGCACCTGATCGACTACCGCTCATGGCACCCCTCTGTGTCAAGACGCAGCGACGAGGACGGTTCTAGGATCGTGGTTGGCGGGTCCGGGAAGAGACTGATCCGAAGTGTCGATGTCGGGGTGTGAGTCGGCCGCGCTGGATTTAAGTGTCGCCCCCGGTTGTCCTCCCGGGCCCGTCCTCGCCGCGCTGGTGATCCGTCGGGCGTCGGCTTTCATTTGGGCGTAGACGATGTCGGACAGCCTACGTTTCAGGCAGCGCATCGCCATCATCTTCGACTTCCCGGCAGCGACTTTGCGGTCGTAGTAGCGGCGTCCTTCACCGCCTTGGCGCAGCGCGGTGAGGGCCATGATGTGCAGCACCCGGTTGATGCGCCGGTTCCCGGCACGAGAGAGCCGGTGCCGGTTCTGATCACCGCTCGAGGCGTCCAACGGTGCGGTGCCGTTCCACGAGGCGAACCGCCCGCGGTCAGCGAAACGGCCGATGTCACCGACGTCGCCGAGCAGCCGCGCAGCACCGGAGGGGCCGATGCCGTAGAGCTCGAGCAGGGTGCTGCCGGCATCGACGACCAGCCCCTGCAATTCGAGGTTCGCCGTCTTGATCCGCTTGTCGATCCCGACCAGTTCGGCCACGTGCTCGACCGCGAGCCGACGCCGGGTCTTGCCGGCGATGTCACGAGGGCGCACCGCGGCGAGCAGCGTCTTGGCTTGGGCGGCGGTGAGGTTCTTCTTCGCCCCGCCGGGCAGCAACTCCAGCAACAGCCGGTGAATCCGGTTCACCGTCTGCGTCCGGGTCACGCCGAGCTCATCACGGCGGTCGATCAACAACCGCAACGCCACCGTCGCATCATCCACAGCGATCACCCGCAGATCGTGGCTCCGCAGCCCGACCAGCGCGACCGAATGCGCATCGACCGGATCAGTCTTACGGCCCTGCCCGGTAGAGAACACCCGCGCCCGCGCCGACAACTTCGCCGGCACATCCACCACCGGCTCACCATCAGCGACCAGGCGCTGCGCCAGATGCCGCCCGACCCCGTTGCAGCCCTCCACCGCCCACACCCGATCGGCGTATTTCCGCCCGACCGCCAGCATCTCGACATAGCCGGCCCGGTCGGTGCCGAACCGGCCCTGATCCAGAATCTGCTCCCGACCGTTGATCACCTCGATCGTCGCCGACCGCTTATGCGGATCCATCCCAATAACCACTCGTCCCACGCCGCTCACTCCTTCACTCGAACCGACAGATGGTCGGCGGGCAGGGCAGCGCTACTTCGAGCTGGGCAGACCCCTCTTGAGCCTCTGCACGCCAGGCGGTGGCCGGCAGGAACGCATGCCATGAGTGAGTCTCACAAAACCGCCGTGGACAGCCGCTGTGCGAGCGACCCACCGACCACCTCAACCAGCGCCTTGGCCAGGCACCGACCGTGACCCCATTCAACAAGTAGCCGCTGTCGCGCCCGCGCGCTCAAGTAGCCGCGTTGAGCGCTGCCGCGCCGCCTGCGCGTGCCAGTTCGGCTGAGAAGATGATGTCGTTGCGAACATGCGACGGCGCGAGCCGGAGCCATCTCCGGGCCTGCCGCAGATCAAGCACACCCCTGGCATGGCCGACGAGATGATGCGTGAGCTCGCTCCGCTGCTGGCTGAGGAGGGCTTCGATCTGGACAGCCTCGAGGTCGAGTACGTGGAGAGCCTGCAAGCCGCGTTGGATCGCGCGATCGAACGCCGCTCGGCGCTCGCGGTTGCCGCGGCCCCGGAGACCTGGTCCCGGCTCACCCACACGTTGGTCAAAGACCTCGCGCCTGAGCACCTGTGTTGACAACAGGACACCGGCGCGACTCTTATCGGCGCACCTTGGAGTCACCCGGGTCGATAGCCGGCTTCGGCCAGCCAGAGGCGTGCTCGGCCGAGCCAGCGTTCCTCGCTGTACAGGCGCCAGGCGTAGGCAAGGTCGGGCCAGCCGGCGATGCGGTCCCGGAAGCGGGAGAACGCCCCCTTGCCGGTGATCGCCTCGGTCAACGAGCCTGAGATCAGCGGCGGGGCCACGTCGGCGATGAATCGCTCCATGTCCCGGTAGGCCTCTTGCGAGCCGAGCGCGTCGACGTAGAGCCACTCGTCCTCGACGGCGTCCTCCTCGTCGAACTGGTCGGCCATCTCGGCGTAGACCAGATCCGGAAGCGCTTCGCCGGTGCGGACGTTCAGTCGTCCACCGGAGTGGTGTTCTCCGCCCTGGAGCAGATCGACGAGGTGCGCCAGGTCAACCGGTACCGCCGGTGGCGGCGAGTCGAGGTCCTGGCCGAGTGCGCATCTGAGCTCGGCGCGAAGTTCGTCGTCTCCGTCCCAGTCCCGTTCGGCCAGATGCGTCACGATCTGGCGGGCCCGCTCGTCAGCGCCCGGTGTCTCCTGGGCGAGCGCGACCAGTGCCGCTTGCCCTGCAATCTGGGGTAGTTCCGTCGTCACCTCCGGCGTCAACAGCTGCACGATCTCGCGTCCATCACCCCGGTAGACAGCACCGCCCAGACGGCGACGACCCTCAAGATTCACGCACTCCAGTCTCACCGCCCGCCCCGAAGCATCGCAACAGCCGATCGCCACCCTGTTCGCCCACACCGCGCTGCAGACCACACCCTTCAAAACGTCATACACCTGGTGCATTTCGAGCCTCGTACCCGGCCTCACAAGATCATCTAGCCATTGTGTGGCATAGGGGCGTGTCACGGTCGGCCCGTGATGAGCCTGCACAAGCTCTCGGCCGGCGACGGGTACACGTACCTGACGCGGCAGGTGGCCGCCGCCGACGACACGAACCGCGGCTACGGCAGCCTCGGTGACTACTACGAGCAGAAGGGCGAGTCGCCCGGCGTATGGCTCGGCAGAGGGCTGGACTCCCTGCACGGCAGCGTGCCGGAATTTCTCGTTTCCGGCGCCGTGACCGAAGCGCAGATGACCGCCTTGTTCGGCGAGGGGCGCCACCCGAACGCGGACGTGATCGAACGCCGATTGCAGCGCGAGGGGGTTCATGGGCGCGCGTTGGATCGGGCGACGAAGCTGGGCCATGCGTACCACCTGTACGGGCCGAGCAAGTTCCAGACCGCTCTGGCTGCCCGCTACCGAGAGTTCAACACCACCCGTGGCGAACGGCCGGCCGCGGCAATCCCGGCGGCCGAGCGGGCACGGATTCGGACCGGGCTGGCGCGGGAGTGGTTCCGTGCCGAACACGGCCGCGACCCAATGGATGCGCGGGAGTTCACCGGCTACCTGACCCGGGTCTCGCGCCCGGCGCCGGTTCCCGTCGCTGGGTACGACCTGACGTTCTCGCCGGTCAAGAGCGTGTCGGCGTTGTGGGCAATCGCGCCGCCCGAGCTCGCCGAGACGATCGCCGCATGCCAAGACGAGGCGGTACGCGACACGATCGGCTGGGTGGAAAAGCACGCCGCCTACACCCGGCGCGGCACCAACGGCATCGCCCAGGTCGACACCACCGGGCTGATCGCAGCTGCATTCACGCACCGCGACTCCCGCGCCGGTGACCCGGACCTGCACACCCACGTCGCGGTCTCGAACAAAGTCTGTACGCCGGACGGGCGGTGGCTGTCGCTGGACGGCCGGGCGCTGTACCGGAACAAGGTCGCCGCGTCCGAGCACTACAACACCCGGCTGGAAGCGCTGCTGGTCGAGCGGATCGGGGTGCGGTTCGCCGAGCGCGGCGACGCGGGCGAGGGCAGGCGCGAGGTCCGCGAGATCGCCGGAATCGACCGCGAGCTACTGCAGCGCTGGTCCACCCGTCGGAGCGACATCGAGGCCGAACTCACGAACCTGGCCCGCAGGTTTCAGAACGAGCACGGCCGCTTGCCGACCCCCGACGAGCGGGTCGAATTGGCGCAGGAGGCGACGCTCTCGACACGTGATGCCAAGCATGAGCCGCGGTCGGAGGCCGAGCAACGGCGCACCTGGCGGGCCGAAGCCGCCGACGTCCTCCATGGCGCAGACCAGGTCGAAGCCCTCGTACGGCGGGTCAGCGGCCACGCACCCGCACCCACACCGACGGTCGACGTCGACGTCCTGGCCCGGCAGGTCATCGCGACCGTGCAGGCGTCCCGGGCCGCGTGGCAGGAGCACCATGTGCGTGCCGAGGCCGAGCGGGCATGGCGGCGCCTTGCCGCCGGGCCGGATTCTCTGATCGACGCGGTGATCGACCGAGCTTTGTCTCCGGCGAACTCGGTGCTGCTCACCGTCCCACTGAGCATCGACGAGCCGCCCGAGCTGCGCCGCCGCGACGGCTGTTCGGTGTATGAGGTGGCTGGGTCGGCCCGGTACACGTCCCCCGCGGTGCTGGATGCAGAGCACGTGGTGCTGGAGGGGGCGGGGTGTTGGAATTTCTACTCGGTCGCCGGCGAGACTGTTGATCTGGCGCTGCTGGAGGCCGTCGCCAACGGCGTCCAGCTCGGACCCGACCAGGCCGAGATGGTCCGACAGCTCGCCACCTCCGGCGTCCGGGTGCAGCTGGCGCTCGCCCCCGCGGGCAGCGGCAAGACCCTCACGCTCGCCGCCCTCGCGTCCGCCTGGGCCGCCGGCGGCAACACGGTCATCGGCCTCGCCCCGACCGCCGCGGCAGCGCGTGTCCTGCGTCCGGAACTCGGCGACAGCGTGGTAGCCACGGACACTGTTGCCAAGCTCGTCCACGCCCTCACGACCGGGACGGCTGTCCCCGACTGGGTCAACAGGATCGGTCCCGGCAGCCTGCTGATCGTGGACGAGGCGGGCATGGCCGGCACGCTGGACCTCGCTGCCGTCGTCGAGTTCGCCGGCGAGCGTGGCGCGTGCGTGCGGCTGGTCGGTGATGACCGGCAGCTCGCCGCGGTCGGCGCCGGCGGACTGCTGCGCGACATCAAGCGCACCCACGGCGCTGTCACGCTCGCCGAGGTACGTCGGTTCAGCCACGCGGACGGCAGCCCGAACCGCGCCGAAGCCGCCGCGTCGCTGGCGATACGTCGCGGCGAGCCGGCCGGACTCGGGTACTACACCGATCACGGCCGGATCCACGTTGGCGACGACACCACCACCGCCGATCAAGCATTCGACGCCTGGACCGGCGACCGTGCAGCCGGCCTCGACGCGCTGCTCATCGCCGCCACCAACGAGCAGGTCCGGCAGCTGAACGTCCGGGCGCAAGCAGCGGGGCTGGCCGCTGCCACCGCCCCAGCCGGGCGTCGTGTCACGCTCGCCGACGGCACGACAGTCAGCGACGGTGACGTGATCATCACCCGCCGCAACGACCGTCGTCTCACGCTGTCAGCCACCGACTTCGTCGCCAACGGCGACCGCTGGAGCGTCACCTCGGTCAGGGCCGACGGAGGGCTCGACGTGCGGCACGCCAACTCTCACCGGCGCGTCACGCTGCCCACCGGGTATGTCGCCGAGCACGTCCGGCTCGGGTACGCCTGCACCGTGCACGGCGCGCAGGGGCAGACGGTCGACACCAGCCACACCGTCCTGACCGGAACCGAATCCCGGCAACTGCTCTACGTGGCGATCACCCGCGGCCGCCGCGAGAACCACCTCTACCTCGACGTCACCGTCCCCGGTGAAGACACCGTCATCACCATCGAGGCACAACGGCCATCCACCGCCGTCGAAGTGCTCACCAGGGTGATCGAGCGAGACGACTCCGCCATCTCGGCCACCACCGCCCAACGGCAGGAGCGCGACCCCGTCCCGCTGCTCCGCAAGGCGTGCGCCGAATACCTCGACGCGCTTACCGTGGCCGGCGAATCCATCCTCGGCGCGGCCGGCACGGCCGCCATCGCCACCGGGGCGGAGACAGCCGTCCCCGGCATCAGCGGCTGGCCGGCCTGGCCGACGCTGTACGCCCAGTTGCAGCGGGTCGCGCTCAACGGTGAAGCGCCCGGTCAGATGCTGCGGGACGAGGCGGTGCTCGTCCGCCGCGACCACTCCCGTGACCTCGCCGCGGTCCTGGCGCACCGAATCGAGGCCCGCGACCGCGGCAGCGGACCGTTGCCCTGGCTGCCGCCAGTCCCGCCCCGCCTCGCAGAGGACGACTTCTGGCACCGCTACTTCGACCGGCGCACCGAACTCATCCACCGCCACGGCGCAGCCATCCGCGCAAACGCCAACACCTGGACCGAACAGACCGCGCCCGACTGGGCCGTACCCACGCTGCACGAGCCGAACCTCACCCGTGACCTGGCGATCTGGCGCGCCACCCACGAGATCCCCGACACCGACCCACGCCCGACCGGCCCGCCCGCACCGGGCATCAAGAACGGCTACCAGCAGCAGCGCCTGGACCGCCGCATCAGCGACGCCGGAGCGATGCCCGCCAAGGCCAACGCCCGGATCGCTCAACTCGGTGAGGCCCTGCACGCCGGCATCACCACCGACCCGCACTGGCCGGCCCTGGCCCAGCAGCTCTACCTCGCCGACCATGATGGCCTGCACGACGCCCAGCTGCACCGCATCGCCACCGCCCGGCCGCTGCCGACCGATCAACCCGCGGCGGCGCTGGCATACCGGCTCATCGACGCCATCGGGGACCGCACGCCAACGACCAGCACCACGGCCGTGACGGCGACCGGTACAGCGAGATCGACCGGTGGCAAGGCCGCGCCACCCGAGCCCACCATCCGGCGCCCGTACGAGCCGACGCCGGTGCCGGTGTCTACGCCGCCGCCCGACTACGCGCGCATCTTCGGATCGCAGCCGCGACCCGGCCCCCGCCGATGACATGCCGGCCGTCGCAGACGATGCAGCGCGCCAAATTTCTTCGCGTGGGCACGTGTTCGGGCTTCCACCGTGCTGGAATTATTCGAAGTCGCGACTTATGCCTGCACTGCGTTCCCGTCTTCTCGCCGGCATCGACCGTCATACGCCACCCGAGCACCAAGCCGGAGAATTTCCAGCCTCGGATCGCCCCTGGAACCTCGCCAGCGCAAGAGCCGTGGCATAGGCACTTGCTCTACTGGGCTATAGGCGCCGACATGCGCCGGTATCGAGGAGGTGCGTATGCGCGCGAAGGAAAATGACGACCCGGCGCTGTACCTGCTCGCGCTGCCCAACCGTCTCATGACAATTCCCGAGGTCGCTGCCTACTTGAACGTCCCCGTCCGCTGGATCGAGGACGCCGTGCAGCAACGCCGGGTTCGTCATACCCGCATAGGCAAGCACGTCCGGTTCGCTCCGGAGCATGTCGCGGAGTTGATCGCGGCGGGCGAGCGGCCGGTCACCGCGCCAGCGCAATTCCACGCGGCTGGTCCGATGCACAACCGCCGCCGCTCGCGTCTGTGACGGCGCCCGCGCCCGCGCCCGCGCGTGTTCCGTCCGGCGTCAGCCAGCCACGAACTCGCGCCGACGCCGAAGCGCTACCGCGAACCGAGGCGCTCCGGCGTGCTCGATGCGGTCGACCAGGTCTGCCGTGCTTGTCGGCGGGTTCTCCCGAGCTGCCGCAGTCTGTCTGATTCCGTCGACGACTGCGCGGGGGCGACGGCGAAGCAGGTCGACGAGGTAGTCGTCAGCTGTCAGCACCCGCACATCGTTCGCGGCCAGTGCGGGCGCCGCGAAGTCCTTCAGGTTGCGCGTGAGTAGGACCGTCGCCCGACCGCCGAGGCAGGCGGCGACGTGGGCGCGGTCGCCCCGGTCAGGTGAGAGGTCGTCGGTGATGTCGTTCACGTACGTGTCCACCTCGATCAACCCGGATTCGAAGTAGGCGCGTACCGCGTTGCTGACCGACTTCGCCGATTCTGGCGTGCGGTGTTTGGTTTCGACGATGACCCGTTCCCACTCGTCCACGAGCTCGTCGGTCCAGACCCACGTGAAGACGAACTGTTCGGCGAGGGTAAGCAGCAGGTCCATGATCGTGAACGGGAACAGCTCGCTGGTGTCGATGAAGACCTTGTCGATCTTGGACACGATCAGGCTTGGTCGAGCAGGCCAGCGTCCTCGATCGCGGTGCGCAACGCCTCGTGGCCGGCGCGTCGCGCGTCTCGCTCGACACCGACCACGACGACGTCCTGGACACGGATACGCCGGTGGCGGCTGCCGGGCAGCCTGCGGCACGCAAGCACCTCGTCGGCGAGGAGTCGGTCGACGAACTGGCGTGTGACGCCCAGCATCCCCGCCGCCTCGGCCGGGCTCACCTCGTCGTCAGTACGGAAAACCACCACTCGCTCTCCATGAGCGACATCATTCAGCAGCGACCGGACCACACGACCTACCTCGGAGGAGTCGTCGATCGTCGTGGCAAGGCGGGATGCAGCAGCCCGAACCCCGGGGTCGACGGGGTCCAACGTCGCGGTGAGGTTCTGCGTCACGTCTCCCATCATGCGCGCTAACTGCAATAACAGCAACCATGTGCACACCAGCTAGGACGCCGTGCCGGACTTTCGCGACACGCTCGCAGGGACGGCTTCGCTGGACGTGCCCTCGGTTCTGCCGCCCGGGATCAACTTCATGGCGGGAGCGGGATGGATCTCCTCGCCCCGCAGTGCAGTGTCGATGATCTGTGAGGCGAGTTCGTTGCCGACGGGCATCAGGTGGCCGTAGGTGTCGATCGTCGTCGTGATCGACTCGTGGCCGAGACGCGCCTGAATGTTCGGCAACGGCAGGCCGCCAGCGATCAGCCACGAGACGTGCGTGTGTCGCAGGTCGTGGATTCGGAACGGCGCGACGCCCTTCGCCTTGATCGCGCCTATCAGCGGCGTCCAGATCCGCTCGTAGAAGTCGGCGTGATGGATCGGCAGCCCGGTCGGGGAGACGAACACGAAGTCGTCCGCCGCTTTGCCGCCGATGGCCCGCATGAGCACGGCCATCACCTCGGGGGAGACCTCGATGGTTCGCTTGGACTTGGGCGTCTTGGGATTGCCGAGGTGGTGTCCGCGCATTCTGTGCTTGGCCCGGACGAGCTTCTTGAGCCAGCCGGGAACGTCCTGCTCGCCGTCCTCGCCGTCACGTTTCCACGCCTTGTTCACCCGCACCGTTCGGTGGCGCAGGTCGACGTCCGATACCCACAGCGCGGTCATCTCGCCGAACCTCAGCCCCGTCCCGACAGCGACCCGCAGTAGGTCAGCCGCATCACCGGCTAACTGGGCAACGGTCGCGAACTCCGCCTCGGTCAGGAACCGGAGGTCCGCCTGCGACTGTTTGATCTTCGAACGCTTCGGCGCCGTTCGAGTCAGCGGGTGCTTCGCCACCTCGCCGTGCTCAGCGGCGTACGTGAAGACGCCGTAGAGCAGGCCGTGGTAGTTGGCTTTGGTCTTCAGCGACCACTTCCAGCCGATCAGCCACGCCTTGACGTCGTCTTCGCTGACCAGGTCGATCCGCTGGTCGAACGGGCGGTAGGTCCCGCGCTTGCCCCTGACCTCTACGGCCTTCAAGGTGCGGAGTTGCCCCTTGTACCGGGAGCGCTGTCCAGGTGAGCAGTCGATGATCTGGTCGACGTACTCCAGACCGACCTCCTCGACCGAGCGTGGCGCCTCCAGCCGACCCACTGACTCGTCCGTCCGCTCGCGGACGAAACCCCGCCCCTGGACCCAGCCGTCCGGCCAGAACTCGCCGGCCGCGGTCACCATGTCCCGGAAGCCCTCGGCGCGGGCCTTGTTCTGGGCGTCCGTCCCGGCGCTGAACGTCTCGCGCTGCTTGCGCCCGGAACGTGTGCCACCGAGGCGCCAGCGCACGGCATAGGACGTCCCGCCGTCGGATCGGCGCTCCTGTTCGATGTAGGCCACGGCCAGCCTCCTAGATCATCGGTGCCCCGTTGGTGCCCCGCTGAAAGACAATCTACCCCGCACATACGACAGAGGCCCCGGATTCCGGGGCCTCAAATTGTGTCCGAGGGGGGACTTGAACCCCCACGCCCGATAAAGGGCACTAGCACCTCAAGCTAGCGCGTCTGCCATTCCGCCACCCGGACGAGTGCGCCGACCACCCTAGTCCACGGGCAGGCTAGGGACGGGCCAGCACACGTC
>JBBSGM010000149.1:0-10243 GCA_038254065.1 Mycobacteriales bacterium
GCCGGAGCTGCCGGTACTCGACCTCGCTGACGTCGGCGAGCTCGGTGGACAGGCCCGCGACGCGGCGCAGCGACGCCCGTTCCTCGAGTTCGAGGTCGCCCCCCGACGGCGCGCGACCCGCAGCGGGGGACGGGGTGGGGCGCCACGGAGCCCGGTCCGGCAGCGGTCCGCTCACGGGGGATCCGGCCGGCGGGGAGTGACTCGGTGAGGATTCAGTCATCGTGAGTTCCATGTTCCCATGGCAACGCCCGCGCTGTCCGCTTTGTTTCTCTGAAAGGGGACTCAGCCCAGACCATCCCACCAACCGCGGTCCAGCTCGCCGTGCCCGACCAGCACCGCCGGCCCGTGCAACGTGGTGGTGTCGGCGCCGACGGTGACGCGCAGCCGGCCGCCCGGAGTGCGTACGCCGACGCAGCCGGTGTCCCGCTCGGCGTGCGCCAGCACCGCGACGGCGGCCGCGACGGTGCCGGTACCGCACGATCTGGTCTCCCCCACACCGCGCTCGTGCACCCGCATCACCACCTCGTCCCCATCACCCAGCGGCGTCACGAACTCGACGTTGACCCCATGGGGGAACAGCGCCGGGTCGTGCCCGGGCGGCACCGCGAGGTCGAGTCCCTCCAGGTCGACGTCGGTGACGCACGCCAGGTGCGGGTTGCCGACGTCGACCGCGACACCGGGGAACGCGCGCCCGTCGACCGTGGCCGTGGACGCGACACCGACCTGCGCCGAGCCCATGTCGACGGCCACCTCGTCCCCGTCGAACGCGACCGTGCGGACCCCGCCGCGGGTGCCCAACCGCAGCACGGCGTCGGGGCCGGCGGGCAGCCACCCGGCGTGCGCGAGGTATCGGGCGTAGACCCGCACCCCGTTGCCGCACATCTCGACGGCGCTCCCGTCGGCATTGCGGTAGTCCATGAACCATTCGACGCCGGGTTCGGGCGCCGGCCCGGTACCCAGCGCCGCCCACCGAACCACCCGCAGCACGCCGTCGGCGCCGAGTCCGCGGCGCCGGTCGCACAGCGCGGCGACGCGTCCGGCGGGCAGCTCCAGCACGCCGTCCGGATCGGGCAGCACGACGAAGTCGTTCTCGGAGCCGTGCCCCTTGGCGAACCGCACCCCGTCCACCCCGCCAGCCTACGACCGCCTCCCGACCATCACCGCGAGCACCCGCCCGACCAGGTCGGGCGTCGCGGGGTCCAGCCAGTGGATCCGCCGGTCGCGGCGGAACCAGGACCGCTGCCTGCGCACGAGGCGCCTGGTGGCCGCCACCGTCTCGGCCGCGGCCGCCGCGAAGTCCCCGCCGGCGTCCAGCTGCGTGACCACCTGCTGGTAGCCCAGCGCGCGCGACGCCGTGCGGCCCTCACGCAGCCCCCGGCCGAGCAGCGTCCGAGTCTCGGTGACCAGGCCCGCGGCGAACATCCGGTCCACCCGCAGCGCCACCCGCACGTCCAGCTCCTCGACCGGACGGTCCATCCCGAGCAGCACCGCCTCGTAGCGCGGGGCGCTGTGACTCGGCAGCCGCGCGCGGAACGGACGCCCGGTCAGCGTGACGACCTCGAGCGCGCGCACGATGCGCCGACCGTCGGAGGACAGCACCACCGCCGCGGCCACCGGGTCGACCGCGGCCAGCCGGGCGTGTAGCGCGGGCGCGCCGTGGGCCGCCAGCTCCGCCTCCAGCTCGGCCCGCAGGGCCCGGTCGGTGCCTGGAAACTCCAGCTCGTCGAGTACGGCATGGACATACAACCCCGACCCGCCGACCAGCACCGGAACCCGGCCGGCGGCGCGCAGCCGTTCGACGACGACCCGGGCGTCGCGCTGGTAGGCGGCGACCGACGCGTTCTCGGTGACGTCGAGGACGTCGAGCAGGTGGTGCGCGATCCCGCCGCGCTCGGCGACGGTCAGCTTCGCGGTGCCGATGTCCATACCACGGTAAAGCGCCATGGCGTCGGCGTTGACGACCTCGCCGCCGAGCGCCGCGGCCAGCGCCAGACCGAGCTCGGACTTGCCGGCGCCGGTCGGGCCGACCACGGCGACGAGCGGGGGGGCGACCAGCCGCGGTCCCGGTGGTCCGCCTGCCAGCTCGCTCATGCGGGCGTCCAGACCGCGACGTGGTAGGCGACACCGTAAGGGGCTGACGAATGCAGCAGCTCACCACGCCAACGGGTGTCTCGGGTGACTCCGGCGAGCACCTGCCATGGCGCGCGGCCCACCGCCCAGAGCTGCGCGGCCAGGTCGGGGTCGATCGCGGCGAGGATGTCCGCGTCGGCGGCGCCCAGCGCGGCCGCGACCACGGCGTCGAACCCCGCGGCGCGCTCGTCGAGGTGGCCGGGGGCCTGCTCGGTGTGCGTCGCGGCGCCGTCCCCCAGGACGAGCAACCCGACGGGTCCGGCGACGGCGCACTCCGCCGCCAGCTCGGCCCCCAGTGCGGCACAGGCGGACGGGTCGGCGTCGGGGTGGACGAGCTCCCCGCGGATCCGCAGCGCCGCGCCCGTCGCCGCCGCCGCCCAGCCTGCGATGAGCAGCGGCAGGGGCAGCTCGGGGTCCGGGTCAGCGATCGGCCTGGCGGGGGTGGTGTCCAGCGCGACCGCGAGATCCACACCGAACCCGACGAACGTGCCCGCGACACCGGTGCCGACGGTGCGGCGCCCACCCGGGTCGGCACCCACCGCTACCCAGCGGGGTGCCGCCCCGGCCAGCCGCGCGGCGGCGGTGTGCACCGCGGCGCGCAGCTCGGCCGTCTCCGCCGCCGCACCCGTCGTCAGCTCGGGAACCAGCAGCGGCGGCTGCGGCAGCACCGCGACCATGGCCAACACGACTCCGGAGCGTAGCCAGCACCGGGCCGAACGTCCTGGTGGCCACCACCGACCCGCATTCGAGCCCGCTCCGGTGCGGGGCGCGGCGACCCTGCTGCCGGTGCGGCTCGCCGCGCCCGAACGGCCACTGAACTGCGCGAGCAGGCCCGCACCGGTTCCCGTCACGTCCGGGAGCTGTTTGAATCCCCGGTGAGCGCCCGATCATGCGAGATCGGACGGCCACGCGTACGGCTCCGCCCGACCGGCGGAGCGCCCACCGAGCCACGGTGGGCCGGATGAGGGAGGACCACGGTGTCGGAGGACCAGTTGACGGGCGAGACGGCGGACGCACGGAGGACGCCGGAGGCATCCTGGGATGACGCGGGTGGGCTGACTGTTCCGGGCCCACCCATTGCCGCCGACACCTCCGCCGAGCCCGACACCTCCGCCGCGGCCGCCGAGCCGGCCCGTCCGGGTCCCCCCTCCGCCCGGACACCCGCGACCGGGAGACCGCGCCCTGGTCCGACACCTGGGCCACCACCGATCCCCCGCCCTCCCGCCCGCACCCCGGCTCTCGGCCGAGCCACGGCTCCTGCGACGTCGACCGTCCCGGCCCCGGCCATCCCGGGCCCGTCCCCGGTCGCCCCAGCGGGCACCGATCCGGCCCGCTGGGGCCGCGTGGACGGCGCCGGCACGATCTACCTGGTCACGGCCGAGGGGGAACGCGTCGTCGGTTCCTGGCAGGCGGGTGAGCCGGCCGAGGGCCTGGCCCACTTCGCCCGCCGGTTCGACGACCTGCTCACCGAGGTGGAGCTGCTCGTCGCCCGGCTCACCGCGGGTGGCGGTGATCCGAAGCACACCTTGTCCAGCGCCCGAACGCTGCGGGACGGGCTGGCGCAGGTCACGGTGATCGGGGACGTCGACGGCTTGCGGGTCCGGCTCGACGACCTGGTGACCCGGGCCGAGAAAGCCGTCGGGGCCGCCCGGTCCACGCGCGACGCCCAGCGCGCCACGGCCATCGCCCGCAAGGAGGAGCTGGCCGCGGAGGCCGAGGCCCTCGCCGCCGAAGCCAGCCAGTGGAAGCAGGCCGGGGACCGCTTCACCTCGATCCTCGACGAGTGGCGCACGATCCACGGGATCGACCGCAAGACCGACGAAGCGCTGTGGAAGCGGTTCTCCAGGGCGCGCGAGGCGTTCAACCGCCGTCGCGGCTCGCACTTCGCGGACCTTGACCGGCAGCGGGCCGGGGCCAAGGCCCGCAAGGAGGAACTGGCCGTCGAGGCCGAGGCGTTGGCCTCCTCCACCGACTGGGCCGAGACCGCCGCCCGGTACCGCGATCTGATGGTCGAGTGGAAGTCCGCCGGGCGTGCGCAGAAGGACACCGACGACGTCCTGTGGAACCGCTTCCGCAGCGCTCAGGACGCCTTCTTCGCCCGCCGCTCGGAGACCTTTGCCGAGCGCGACACCGAGTTCGTTGCCAACGCCGTGGCCAAGCGGGCGTTGTTGGTCGAGGCCGAGAAGATCGACGCCGCCGATCCCGAGGCTGCCCGGCGGGCGTTGCGGAACATCCAGGAACGCTTTGAGGCGATCGGCAAGGTCCCGCGCGAGGACATCCGACCGCTCGACGCCCGGCTGCGCGCCGTCGAGGACAGGATCCGTGAGGCCACCGACCGGCAGTGGCGAAGGATCGACCCTGAGGCGCAGGCCCGGGTGGCCCAGTTCCGCGACCGGGTGGCCCAGTTCGAGGCACAGGCGCAGAAGGCTCGCGCGGCAGGCGACACCCGCCGAGCCGAACAGGCGCAGAGCCAAGCCGACCAGTGGCGGGACTGGCTGGCCACCGCCGAACAGTCCGTCCACGGACGGTGATCGCTGAAATCGTGGGCTCATGGCTGCTCGCTGAGCCATGAGCGCACACTCCGGTGATCATGGAACCGAGGTGGGTTCGGATCCGTCAGCTCCGGGGTGGTACTCGAGCCCTCCGGACCGTTCCGCGGATCTCAGGCCGTCGCCGCCGGGTGGCAACCCGGGGTGTCCTGCGGGGTCGAGGATCCGGCTGGCGATCGAATACGACGGGGATCTCCACCGCGGCCAGGAACCGCACACTTCCGGCGATCACGTCAGCGGCGCAGGGCGATCCGCGCCCACGAGATGGCCAGGACGAGGACGGCGAACACTGCGAGGACCAGGCCCAGCCCGGCCCCGGATGCGCCCGAGGGGACCTCGACCTGCCGCGACCAGATCGCCCACACCCCGTTGATCACCGAGATCCCGCAACCGACAGCGCACAACCACGCCAGCGGCCACCAGCGGGTGGCCAGCGCGAACGTCGAGCCGAACACGCCGAACCCGAGCGCGGTGAAGGTGAACAGCCTCGGTAGCGGACCGTACCGCTCGGTACCGACGAGCACCTGCCAGCCGTGCGCGGCGCCGGTCCAGGGCAGCAGCAGCGCCGCGATCAGGGCGAGTACCGCGATCGAGACCACCATCGCGGTGGCACCCGGATCGATCCGCTGCTCCACCCGACGCGCCACCCCCGACAGCTCGCGGTCGAGCCTGGTCAGCTCCACGGGGATCGGCCGTTCGGTCATCGCGCTGCCTCCATGGTCGACGCCCCCGCCGGCGCTGCCTCCACAGGTGTGGCGCCGGACCCGTTCGGCGCTCCGAACGACGGCAGCCCCAGGCCGGTCGGCACCGGCTCGCGGGCTCCGCGGGCGTCACCCGCCCTGGTCCGCCGGTGGGTGAGCACCGGACCGTCGGCGACGAGGTGGTGCGGCGCGCCGTAGCCCACCGTGACGGTGACGATGTCTCCGGGCCGGATCCCGGCCGACCCCGGGGCGAAGTGGACGAGCCTGCCGTCGCGGGCCCGACCGCTCATCCGGTGGGTCGCCGCGTCCTTGCGGCCCTCCCCGGTGGCGACGAGCACCTCGACCTCGCCGCCGACCAGCGCGCGGTTCTGCTCCCAGGAGATCTGCTCCTGCAGGGCGACGAGCCGATCGTAGCGCTCCTGTACGACGGCCTTGGGCACCTGGTCGGGGAGCGAAGCGGCCGGTGTCCCGGGCCGCGGCGAGTACTGGAACGTGAAGGCCTGCGCGAACCGAGCGGACCGCGTCACGTCCAGGGTGGCCTGGAAGTCCTGCTCGGTCTCGCCGGGAAACCCCACGATGATGTCGGTGCTGATCGCGGCGTCCGGGATCGAGGCCCGCACCTCGTCGAGGATCGACAGGAACCGCGCCGACCGGTACGAGCGGCGCATCGCCCGCAGCACCGCGTCGGACCCGGACTGCAACGGCATGTGCAGCTGCGGGCACACGTTGGACGTCTGCGCCATCGCGGCGATGACGTCGGAGGTGAAGTCGCGCGGGTGCGGGGAGGTGAAGCGCACCCGTTCCAGCCCGTCCACCGACCCGCAGGCACGCAGCAGCGCGGCGAACGCGCCACGATCGCCGAACTCGGCGCCGTAGGAGTTGACGTTCTGCCCGAGCAGGGTCACCTCGAGCAACCCGTCCGCGGCCAGCGCCTCGACCTCGGCCAGCACGTCAGCGGGGCGCCGGTCGCGCTCCCGACCGCGCAGTGACGGCACGATGCAGAACGTGCAGGTGTTGTTGCAGCCCACCGAGATCGACACCCAGCCGGCGTAGGCCGACTCGCGGCGCGCCGGCAACGTCGAGGGGAACACCTCGAGCGACTCGAGGATCTCCACCGCGGCCGCACCGTTGTGCCGGGCCCGCTCCAGCAGCACCGGCAGCGCGTGCACGTTGTGCGTGCCGAACACGACGTCGACCCACGGGGCCTTCTTGGTGATCGTCTCGCGGTCCTTCTGCGCCAGGCAGCCGCCGACGGCGATCTGCATGCCCGGGTGCCCGGCCTTGACCGGGCGCAGCCTGCCCAGGTTGCCGTAGAGCTTGTTGTCGGCGTTCTCCCGGACCGCGCAGGTGTTGAACACGACGACGTCCGCGTCGTCGGCGTCCTGCGCCCGCGTGTATCCGGCCGACTCGAGCAGCCCGGCCATCCGCTCCGAGTCGTGCACGTTCATCTGGCACCCGTAGGTGCGGATGGTGTAGCTGCGGGTCACGACACCCGAGGGTAGGCCGTCTCCGGTCCGTCCGGTGCGGTGGGACGGCTCGACCGCACGGATCGGGCGCGAGAGAATATCCGGATGGCGGGCGGGTCGCTGCTGAGCAGGCGCACTGTGCTGCGCGCATGCGGCGCCGCCGGTGTCGGCCTCGGGCTGGGCACCGTCGCGGCCGGGTGCGCGTCGCCGTACGCGGACCTGCGGCTGCGGATCGCCACCGGCAACCCGCAGGGCGTCTACTACCTGCTCGGCGGGGCGTTGGCCGAGGCCTGGCAGGGCCACCTGCGGTTGGCTGCCCGCCCCGAGGTGCTCACCACGGGGGGCTCGGTGCAGAACGTCGGGCTGCTCAGCTCGGGTGCCGCCGATGTCGTGGTCAGCCAGATCGACACCGCCGATGACCTGTTCGCCGCGAGCGCGCCCGACCAGCCCCGCTCGCCGCGCGCGCTCGCCAGGATCTACGACGACGTGGTGCACGTCGTGGTCCGCGCCGACGCGCCGTACCGGCGGCTCGCCGACCTGCGTGGGTCCCGCGTCTCGGTCGGTGAGCCCAGCTCCGGCTACTTCAGCCAGGCCCGGTTGCTGCTGCAGGCGGCCGGGCTCAACTCCGTGGCCGACGTGCTGCCCTTCCCGCTCGACCTTCCCCACTCGACCGACGCGCTGCTCGAGGGGCGGATCGACGCGTTCTTCTGGACGGGCGGGCTCCCGACCCTGGGGGTGGCCGTGCTGTCCATGAAGGTCCCGATCCGGCTGCTCGACCTGAGCGACGTACTGAAACCGGTGCGTACGGAGTTCCCGGTCTACTCCTCGGGGACGGTGCCGGCGCAGAGCTACGGCATCCCCGAGCCGGTGAGCACGATGCTGGTCCGCAACGTGCTGCTGGTCGCGGCCGAGCTGCCCGACGACGTGGCCGCCGCGCTGGTCGAGGCCCTGTTCGCCGAGCAGTCCCAGCCGTTGCTGGCCGCGGCGAGCGCCGCCGCGCTGACCATCGACACGCGCTCCGCGATCGGTACCCAGCCGGTCCCGCTGCACCCGGGCGCGGTGCGCTACTACCGGTCCACCAAGGGCGTCTGATCGGCTCCGGGAGCCGGCCGGGGTAGCCGGGCCACCACCCGCAGCCCACCCCCCACCGGCAGCTCGAGCACCAGCGCACCGCCGGACAGCTCGACGGTCCGGGCGGCGATGGCCAGGCCCAGCCCGGACCCGTCGACGTTGCTCTGGTCGGTCGCTCGCCAGAACCGGCCGGTGGCCAACTCCAGGTCCTCGACCGCCATCCCGGGGCCGGTGTCGCGCACCGAGACCACGACGCGGTCCGGGCCGGGCAGTGTCGTCACGGTGATCGAACCGCCGGCCGGGGTGAACTTGACCGCGTTGTCCAGCACGGCGTCGAGCAGCGTCTCGATCCCGCCAGCCGGGGCGATGGCCGTCAACCCGTGGGTGCCGGCCCGGACCAGCGCCACGCCGTGGTGCTCGGCGAGCGGCCGCCAGGCCTCCAGGCGGTCCTGCACCGCGGCGTCGACGTCGACGGTCCCGGTCACGCTCACCCGCTCGGCCCTGGCCAGCGCGAGCAGCCCGTCGAGCACTGCGGAGAGCCGCTCGGCCTCCTCCAGCGCCGCGACATGGTCCGCGGCGGCCGCCTCGTCGACGTGCCGGTCGAGGTTGGACAGCCGCAGCCGCAGCGCGGTGAGCGGGTTGCGCAGCTGGTGGCTGGCGTCGGCGACGAAGGCGCGCTGGGCGGCGAGTGCCTGGATGACGGTGTCGGCCATCCGGTCGAACGACACGGAGAGCCTGCGCAGCTCGGGGGGCCCGCTGCCGTCGGAGACCGGCTCGGCGGAGCCACCGGCCAGCACCGCGGCAGCCACCCGCCCGGTGCCCTCGTCGAGCCTGCGCACCGGACGCAGGATCCAGCGGACCACCGGCAGCGCCACCGCGGCACCCGCCACGAGGGCGAGCAGCGCCGCCGCCGCGATGACCGACCACGCCCGCAGCTCGGTGGCGCGCAGGGCGCCGGTCGGCGAGACGGTGACCGCGGCGCCACGGACGTCGCCGTCGACGAGCACCGGCTCGGCCAGCACCACCGGCGCGGTGTCCCACGGCAGCAGCAGCGGGTAGGGCGCGGAGTGGCGGCCGGCGAGGGCCAGGCGCAGCCGTGCCTCGCCGGCCGCGCCGAGTGCCGGCGGGTCCGGCCGCGAGAACGCGAGGGTCCTGGCGTCCCGGTCGAGCACGGTCACCGCGATCCCGTACACCTGGTCGTACTGGGCCAGGTCGGCGGTCAGTCCGGTCTCGCCGGCCTCGATGATCCTGCGCTGCGCGAGCGAGGCGAAGATGACGGTGTCGGTGAGCCGGTCGGTGAACAGCTCCTGCTGGGCGGTCTGGGCGTCGGCCAACGCGAGCGGCGCGCCCAGCCCGACCACGAGCAGGCCGACCAGGAACAGCACGATGACCAGCAACCGGGCCCGCACGGCGCGCTACCCGCCGCTGCCGGGCTCGATGCCGGGCTCGATACCGGGCTCGATGGTGGGCTCGATGGTGGGCAGGCCGAGGCGGTAGCCGACCCCGCGCACGGTCTGCACGAGCTCGGGACGGCCGAGCTTGGTCCGCAACGTCGCGACGTGCACGTCGAGGGTGCGGTTCGCGCCCGGCCAGCTGCGACCCCAGACCTCGGCGACGATCCGGGCCCGGGTGCACACCGCCCCGTTCGCGCCGGCCAGCAACGCGAGCACCTGGAACTCCTTGCGGGTCAGGGTGACGTCGCGGCCACCGACCGTGACCGCGTGCCGGCCGCGGTCGATGCTCACGCCGTCGACGACGACCAGGTCGCCCACCGGCCCAGCTGTCGGGTTGCGGCGGCGGCGTTGCACCGCGTGCACCCGGGCCAGGAGCTCGCCGACGTCGTAGGGCTTGACCAGGTAGTCGTCCGCGCCGCAGTCGAGGCCGAGGATCCGGTCGTCGACCTCGCCCCGGGCCGACACGATGATCACCGGTACCTCGCTGACCTCGCGGATGGCCCGGCACACGTCCACCCCGTCGATGTCGGGCAGGCGCAGGTCGAGCAGTACCACGTCGACACCGGTCAGGTGCTCCACCGTACCGCGCCCCCGGGCCAGCCTGGTCGTGGTCATCCCGTGCCGGTGCAGCGCCGGACGCAGCGCCGCCGCGATCCGGTCATCGTCCTCCACCAGCAGGATGTGCACGCTCCCACCCTCCGCCGCGCCCACGAGCGTTATGAGATGGCAACCCTAAGTGGTCGCGCCCGTAAGTTCGTCGGGGGTGTGGTGGCGTCCGCCCCTGGCTCAGGGGTCGGTGTGGATCAGGTGCAGATTGCAGGCGCAGTCGAGTGCGTCCTGGGGGCTGCCGGCGAAGGCGCCTGCGGGCAGGA
>JBBSGM010000150.1:0-10218 GCA_038254065.1 Mycobacteriales bacterium
GACCTGGCCGGCTGTCGGGCTGATCCAGTAGGCGGAGCAGCTGGCCACGCTGCTGGCCCCCGCATCGGTGGCCAGCGCGAGCATCAGGGCGGCGGCGTTGCTCGGGCAGGCGAGTCGCCGCAGCCGGGGGTGAGCCGCGGGCCCAGCGCTGCGACCGCCCCTGGGTCGGTCGGCACGGTCAGGACGAGGCCTTCGGCGGCGAACCCGGCACGGATCGCGTGCAGGCACGTCTGCACCTCGTCCGGGGTGACGGCGTCGATGGTCAGCCGCTGCAGAACCGCGCCGAGGGCACATGCGGGCTCGGTGAAGCGGCGTTGCCGGGAGGATCGATCCGCCACAGCCGAGCCTCGCGCCGGGCCCGGCCAGCACTCGGCGAAGCGGTGGCTGAACAGCTCCAGGCTCAGGTGCCGCAGCGAGCGGCCCAACCGGTCCAGCCGCCACACCACCAACGTGTCGCCCGGGCGCAACGCCTCGAGGACCCGATCCAGCTCCGGGCGCCGATCCCGAACCCCGGACACGTGGTCGGTGAACACCCGCCAGCAGCCCGCGGCGCTCAGCGCATCGCGCTGGAGGTCGGCGTTCTGCTCCAGCGTGGACACCCGGGCATAGCCCAGCAGCTCACCCACGCCACGGAAAGTAGCGAAACCCCTCCAGTGCCGCCTCGGCGACACGCTGAAACCGACACAGGTTTCCGGGACGGTCCGACCTGCGGAAACACGATCCAAGATCGTTACGGAGCGGTTGTGTCAGATAGGACCCGTTGCGGAACCCCAGGGACCCTTGGTGCACAAGGAGTAGTGCCTACCGGACGTCGTCGGCGAGCTGGACGTGGTGCCCGGCGCCGCTCCCCCTCGGCAAGTCAGCCGCCGCTGCGGCGGTGCCCGAGTGCTGCCGGCCCCGGAAACGCGCAGGCGCCCCGGGATCAGTTGATCCCGGGGCGCCTGGCCTTGACTGCCGAGTTTTACCGCGGCTTGGTGGTGCCCTGTATCTGGTTGCTCAGCGGCGGCTGACCAGGACTTGAAGGATCGCGATTGCGCCAAGGCCTGCTATCAGACCGGCGCTGATCCCGTCGGCGTATCCGGCCAGGACGCCGATCCCGGCCGCGAAGGCCATGAGCACCAGGCTCCGTAGGTCGAGCAGGGTGTCGTCGTTCACTTCGGGCTCCTTCCTATGGGTGTACGGCGACCACTGTCGAGCCGCAGGCAGCACTGGCGAGGGTGCATGGACGGTTCTGTGCTGCGTCAAGCCGTCCACCCGGGAGGTCGCCGCGAAATCTTGACGGTCCGCTTGACGTTGATGGCCGGTCGAGTTTGCACATGCAGCAGATGCCACGATCTGCTGTATGTCGTCCGCCATGCCCACCAACCGGGATTCCTGGCCGGACGCGGGCCCGCATCGGCGTCTGCTCCAGCTGCTCGATGAGTTGCGTGAGGCGCAGCGGCCACGGCGGTCTTTCATGAACATCGCCGCTGCCGCCGCGGACGCGGATGCGGTCTCTCACGAGACGGTTCGATCCTGGCTGCGCGGCGATACCCTGCCGTCGACGTTGCAGCTTGGGATGCTGGTTGCCGCGCTCGGCGGTGGCACCGACGACCGGAACGCCGCGTTAACTGTGCTAAATCAGGTGCAGCGGAAGGACTTGGACCTCCGGACAGCTGCAGCCCGGAAGCGATCGCGGCGTGCCGAGCCGCGGGTGGTCGCGAGGCCCAGCGACCGCACATCGCTGCGGCCGGCCGTGCTTCCGCCGATACCGAGGATTGCGGCGGTCGCGGACGGCCTCAAGGGTAGCACCCGGGGTTCGGTGACGTTCCTGGTCGACGATGGAGGTCTTGGCAAGAGCGTCCTGATCGGACAGCTCCTCGACCGAATGGAGGCCGAGCAGGACCGGACCTGGGGTCCGGCCTCCGCGCTGCTCGTGAGCTGCGCCGCCGTCCCGGGCGGCTTGGCGCTTGCCGAGCCCACCACGCTTGACCGAGCGATGGCTTCTGCCGCCGACGTCGAGGGAAGTCTGCTCGACCGGTTGCGCCGGATGCGCGACGCCTTTGGCAGTGTGGGCCTGCTGCTCGACACCCTCGACGTCGTACTCGATGACACGACGCTTCCTGCATTGGCCAACTACCTCGGCGCGGCGGCGGACATCGGTGACGTGCTGGTCAGCTGCCGCAGCTACGAGTTCGGCGCCTACTTCGCTGACGCCCGGCGCTCCGCACCGGCACTGAGCGGGCGGATTCGGGAGGTGCGCGTCCCCGAACTCTCTGGCGACGAGATCGTGCAGTGGACCCGCAGCTACCTTGGCAGGGCAGGACCACTAGATGCGGCGAGACAGCGATTCCTCGCGTCCATGTCCGCGGGCGTCACGCGGCCCAGCACGTTGCGCACGGTGTGTTCGGTGCCGGTGCGGCTGGCGCTTACCTGCGAGGTGTTCGCGCAGACCGGTCACGCCCCGATGGACCTGACCGTCACCGAGCTATACCGGGCGTACTGGAAGGACCGGGTGTCCCGGCACAATGGACTGGCCAATGCGGCTGCCGCCCGCAAGGAAGCAGCTGCGCATGAGGTGGCCGGCCACGTGGTGTCCTCGTCGGGTCGAATCGCGTTGCGCGTACCTAAGAGCCGGCTGGACGGTTCGCACCTCGAGGGTGCGCAGTTACTGGTGAGCGAGGGTGTGCTGCGCGATCTGGACGTCGGCTGGGAGTTCTTCCACCAAACCTTCGCCGAGTTCGCGCACGCTCGGTTCGCGCTGTCGCATGGTGT
The DNA here is from genome assembly GCA_038254065.1 of Mycobacteriales bacterium. Lineage (GTDB taxonomy): Bacteria > Actinomycetota > Actinomycetes > Mycobacteriales > Pseudonocardiaceae > Pseudonocardia. The sequence goes on from JBBSGM010000150.1 coordinate 2,755, forward strand.
CGACGGGCCGGAGATCAAGCAGCTCCGTGACGGCGTGTCCGAGGGCCGGCGCAACCTGTGGCCCGTCGTGGGATCGATGCTGCTGCAGGTCGACGACGACAGCTACGAACAGCTCGCCGGCGTGTTTCCGGTCGACGATCCCGAGGGCGCGCGGGTGCAGGTGCTCGGCGCGGTGCGCCGGAATGACGGCCAAATCCTGGCTGGGGTGCTGCGGAAGATTGCGGACCGTCCCGACGCGTTGTCCGCGGTTCTCCCGGTGCTCGCCGACGCTCCGATTGAGCACGCTGACATCGCTCTGGCCAGTGCGGGCGACGCGATGCGGCGGTCGCCGACCAGACATGCGGGAGCTGCGACCGCAGTGCTCTCGTCGGTGCTGGCGCGGAGCGGAACCGATATCGTCCCGGTCCGGCTGGCTCGCGCACTCGACGATGCACTTGCGGTCAAGGCCGAGCTGCCCGACGACATCTGGGACTCGCGCGTCGCGCTGCTACTGCAGCCCTTCTTCGAAGAAGGCCTGGAGGAGTCCGCCCTGGAGGTGATCCAGAACCGCTACCTGCAGTTCGGCAGCGCCGGGCGGCAGGCCGTCGTCCGTACCGCGATCGCCAGCTGCCGCGGTGCGGACGTTCCCGCATCCTTCGCTGGTTTGGCGGATGTCGCGCTGCCGGTGGCCAGCCCCCCGTTGAAGGACGACGAAATCACCATGTTCGTCCGGCTGGGTTGGATGTCGCCGCAACTGCGCCGAGCCCGCGTCTGGACAGGCTGGGCCACGATGCTGACCGACGGCCTCGGGAAAGGGTGGGATCGGGGTCAGGAGCTCCTTACCGTCGAGTTCGCTGACACCGACACGGTCGTCCTTGATGCGGTGGTCGACTCGGTCCTGGGCGGCGACCCTGCCACAAGTGAGCGATTCGTCTCCGTCTTCACCCAACTGGTGCCCCGTCACGGTGTGCACATTGCCGAGCGTCTACTGAGCACCGGCCCGACAGTCGACTCCGTTCCGATCGGAGCCGTGGCCGCGAGCACCACAGATTTCGCCGGGCAGCTCGACAGCACAACGCGGGAGCGGCTGGCTCGCTGGCTGGACCACGCCCGCGCCGTGCACCCCCGCCGCGTGTGGGCCGCACAGGCCGCACTCTCGGCTGGCGACGCAGAGCAGATGCGCTGTCTGCTTCGAGAGCTGACCACCGCCGACCCCGCGCCAGCTGTGACGACGAGTGTGCTCGACGTAGTGCTGTTCTACTGTCCACCGTCGGTCCTGGTCGCAATCGCCTCGGACCTGGCGCCGTTGGTGGCGACGGTGGAACGTCGTACGCAACGGGCTCGGATGGAAGGCCGTCTCGCGGCCGCCGGTGAACCCGCCGCCCGCAGCTGGGTCACTGAACAGCTTCTGAAGGGACGCAGCCCGCGTGTCGCAGGAACGACGATCAAGATGATCGCCGATGCACTCGCCAATGACCGACACGCTGCCCAAGCCGATCTAGCGGCATGGCTCGCATCGCTCCTGCCGTCGCCCCACGCCGACGCGGTGCTACGAATTGCTGACGTGCTCGCAGACCCCGCGGTCGTGCCCGACTCGACACTCGTCAAGGCGGTAGAGGCCTCCGTGGTGGTGGAGCGAATGAAACACGCCATCAGCCGCAAGGAGGACGGCCAGGTTGTCGGCAGCCTGGTAGAGCTACTGAACCGTCTCGACCTGCTCGCCCCGATGCCGGCGAAGGACGTCGCCGCCGTCTACGACCTGATCAGGTCGCGCCTACCTGTCGACCTCACAGAGCTGCGCCACAGCGTCACGTCCGACCACTCTTCCACCGTCCGCCACATCTCGCGGCTATGCGGAACAGTGATGGCCCGGCGGATGCACGCTGCCGAGGTGTGGGCGCAGCTGCGCAAACTCCTCATCGCTCTTGATCCGGCCCTGCTCGGAAGCAAGATCGGCAAGCAGATCACGGCACTCCTCATCGGCTTCGGCACCCGAGACCCGCACAGCCTGGACTGGATGGAGGAGCTCTTCGGCGAAGAGGGGGTGAGCACGGGCGTGCAACGGGCCCTCGCAGAGGCGACCGTGTTCCACGGCGGCCGGGTCGCCGGAGGACGGGCGCACCGCCTGAAGGATCACCCACAATGTCATCCAAGCGTGATGGCCTACCTCCTGACGCAGCTCGACGGATAACCCGTCGGCATAACCCGCCTCCTCCACGGCGTGGGCAGCCCTTCACCCCAGTTTGAAGGCGTCGAGGCACTGTCGTTCTACCGTCGTTCCACAAGGTATGGTGGAATACCGGGACGGTTGGTCGTCAGCGGCTGTGGAGCCGCGCGGTTGTGTCAGTGGGAAACCGCAGGAGATGTCAGTGCTTGCCGCATGAGATGTCAGTGGTCAGGCGACGGCCAGGAGGGTGCGTGAGCCCGTCGGGACCGTCCGGTCGGGCTCCTCGACGGTGATGCTGGCGTAGCGGGTGAAATCGGCGGCGAGGTGCCCATCGCGCTCGACGGTCGGGGCCGCCTGCCGGGTACGGATCGCAGCGGATGCCCAACCCCGCCGCGCCCTGCACTGTCATTTTCGTGTCGCCGCCGGACTGTCGTTTGCTGTCGCTCCAAGAGTGGCGTCGGGGGACGAGGCCCCTGCTGCTGCGGCGCCGGCACTCCGTGGAGCCGCCGGTCGATAGAGTGCCGCCGGTCGATAGAGTGGTGTCATGATCGTGGCGGTGCCGGCGGTGTTGACGTCGATTGTGGCGCAGTGGCGCGATGTCGGCGCAGGGGCACAACCTGCGACGCAGTGGAACCGCCGGACCTGGGTGGGCGGTTTTCCCGAACGGCATGAGTTCCTCGAGGGGCTCCCCGACGGCATCGATCGCGAGGTGGCCACCGGGCACGCCGCTCGCATCTCCGGCGCCGACACTGCCGTGCAGGCGTTCATCGTGGCGATGATCTGGGGTTACGGCCGGGTGGGGTACGGGGCGTACCGGGCCCGGCGGGTCCTCACCGAGAACGAGGATTCCGGCGGCCGCCTCGCCGAGGTGGCTGACGTCGCTCGTCAGAAGAAGGACCCGCTGGCGGCGTTCGAACATCTCAGCCAGCATCCGCTGACCCACCTCGGTGTCGCCTTCGGCACGAAGTACCTGTACTTCTGCAGCGCTGCGGTACGTGAGTCGCACGCCGGGCGGACCGCGATCGCGCCCGTGCTCGACGCGGTGGTGCGGCCGTGGCTCACCGCCCACACCGAGCTGCGGCGGCTGCACATCGACAGGTGGGACGTCAAGGATTACCGGCGTTACTTCGAGGCTCTGAGCGACTGGTCCGAGCAGCTCGAGCTACCTATGGACCGTATCGAGGAGCTGATCTTCCGGTGGCAGGTCACCCAGAACGGCTCGCGTTTCTACTCCGAGTCATGGGCGACCACATCGACTGCGACCCGCGACGCTGCCGAAGCCATGCAGCAGCTGCACCTCGCCCTGGCGGAGCTGTCTGGCGGCAGTGACCTCGCCGAGAAGGCCCAGCCCCACATTGAGGCGATCGCCGCGCTCATCGCACGCGGCGGCGCACCCACGTAACGAAGCCGCACCTGATGATGTCCCACCCCCGGGCCCGGCGGTGGGAGCGTCCGCATCGGGGACCCCCGGTGGACCCGCGGCGTCCGGACCCCGGGTGAAGCGGGGGCCGTAGAGAGTTGCGGCGGGAGCACCGCCGGCTCCGGTAGTCGTCCCACTACGAACGAGGACGATCACGAACAGCCCGGCACGGCACTGTCATTTCCGTCGCGCCGAACCACTGTCGTTCTGCTGACGCTCCACAGTCAGCGGCGGCCGGTGAGACGTGCGGCCGCGGAGACGCGGGAGTGGGTGCGTGCTTGGGGGTTCTGCTGGCGGCGGCCATCGGGATCGCGGCGACCGTAGGGCGGAACGGTGAAGGCCGGTCATCGGTACAGCGTGGTTGGTCTCCGTTGGTGGCCCAGAGTGAGATATTTGGGCGCGCGGATGTCGTGAGTGTGAGCCTCGGCGGCGACCTCGCAGGGTCGCCGACGGCCGGTGGTATGCCGCGTGGCGGGTAACCCGGCAGGGTGTGACGGCCGCCATCGGGCGGCAGCCCGCCGCCAACTGCGGCCACCGGTCCGCGGCGACCTACTCGCGCGGTGCGGTAGGGAGCGCTGGTACTGGTACCACCGGGCGGGGCACGGAGCGAGTCCTCGCGCCGTCTTGACGTAGGCGCGGTTTAGCCTCGCCGCACGTACTGCGATCAACGGAGGCCTGAGCCGATGACCGAGCTCGCCGGGCCCACGACCCCACCCGTGTCACCTCGCCCGCAGCCGCGGCTCGGCTCGAGTAATTGGCGCAACCACGGCGGGCACCCCGCCCGGTTGACCACCGCCGAGGAGCCCACAGGAACCGATCGGGCCGTCAGTGAACGGGTGGTCAAGCGAGACTGCGACGACTGCGAGACGACCATCCACTACACCGGGCGGGGCCGACCCACGCGCTACTGCCGGCCGGCATGGCGCCAACGCGCGTGGGCGCTGTGCCAGGCCGAACCGGCAGTCGGCACGACGGGCGACACCCGCCCGCAGGTGATCCGGGACGTCCTCGAGCGGGTCATCGAACGCAAACGCCGGGTGCTCGTCCCGGCGCCCCACCCGCGGCGGCCCCGAAGCGGGCGCAGGGGTGGATGGCGCCGCTCGGGCAGCTCACCGACCCCGCCAGACCCCTTTGCGCGCGAGCGCCGCCACCCCCGCCGGCTCCATGTCGCGCTGGCCCCGGGTTGGCCACCAGCTCGACGCCGCGCACCCCGGCGGTGTGGGCCCAGGCACTGCGACCACCGGAGGTTTGAACCAATGACCGAGCTCACCGAGGCCACGACACCACCCGGGTCACCTCGTCCACGCCGACAGCGCGCGACCGGCAACGGGCCCGAACAAGGCGAGCACCTGGCCCGGTTGACCGCGTCCCGGGACCGCCTCGACGCCGCCCAGACCGAGCGGCGCCGCCGCGAGGACACCGCGCTGGGGCAGTACGCGGCCGCGGCGGGTGAGGCGGACGCGGTCATCGCCCGCCGCGACGCCGCGCTGGCCGAACTGGACCGGCGCAGCACCGCCGTGCACGACCAGGCCGCCGCCGAGCTCGCGGTCCTGGCCGAACGCCAGAGCGGTGTACTCGCCGAGCTCGCCGAGCTCGGCCGCCGCGCCGAGGACCTGGCCGCGTTGTTCGACCTTCCGGTCAAACGCGTCCGCGCCCTCCTGCAGCAACACCGAGCGCCGGCCGACAGCAGTTCCGGCCGCACGCCGGCGGTCGACCCACTCGCCACTGCATCCGAAGCCGCCAGGGAGCTCCCCACACCGTCGACGTCGCCGCCCCCGGCATTGGCCGTCCCCGATCCAGGCGGTCCGGGTGTCGCTGACCAGTGAACTGCGCGCCGGGCCGCTCGCCGACTGGTTCGCCGCGACGTTCCCCGACCCCACCCGGATCGCGCCGGGCTCACCGCGCAGCTGGCCCGGCGCCGACCGGTCCGCCCACCCGGGCGGGTCTCGGGCCGGCACTGGGCCCAGGTGGGCGACGCGTTCGGTCAACGCCTCGGCTTCGCCGTAGAAACCAGCCCGCCCTACTACGCGCTGCTGCGAGCCCACCACGCCGGGCTGATCAGCTGGGACGACACCGCCGCGCTGACCGCGCTGTTCCCCACCCACACCGAGCTTCCCGCACCGGGCCCCGGGCACCCCGATGACCGGCTCCTGGACCGGCCCTCCCCGACCGGGTGGCTCAACCTACGACCATCCACCCCCGCCGGGGCGCACCGCGCCCCCCACGGCACCCACCCCCACACCGTCACCGACGTCGTCACCCACACCGCCGCGCTGCTCACCCGCCACGCCACACCCGGGCGACTGTTCACCGACCCCGCCGTTGAACAGACCCTGTCCCGCGCCTGCCCGGGGCGCACCGCGCCCCCCACGGCACCCACCCCCACACCGCCGCGCTGCTCACCCGCCACGCCACACCCGGGCGACTGTTCACCGACCCCGCCGTTGAACAGACCCTGTCCCGCGCCTGCCTAGTCCTGGCCGGTTGGGAGGACGCCTACCGCGGCGGGAGGCTCGATCCCGCGACCGCGGCGCTCTACCCCCACCACCCCCCGACCAGCGAGCACCGCGCGCCCACCGCCGGTCCGCCGGCACTGGCGCTGTTCGCGGCGCAGGACCCGGTCCAGGTCGCCGACATGACGGCGCTGACCGCGCTGGCGCGCCGGTCGGGCCTGCTCGAGCAGCTCGCCGCGATCGCCGGCAACCCACCACCCGGGGTGCCGCTCGGGACCGTGAACCAGGCACAGGGCCTCGAACGCGAGGCCGTCGTGGTCGTGCACCCGCTCGCCGGGTACCGGGACGCACCGGGATTCGCCACCGACCCCGGCCGACTGTGCGTCGCGCTGTCCCGCCACCGCGCGCACCTGACCGTGATCACCGACCCGGCCACCCCCGCAGTCCTCAACCGTGACTGCGCGGCCGACCCGCACGACCGGGCCGCCGCGGTCCAGCGCGAGGTTCTGCACAGCCTGTCTCAACCCTCCGGCCGGGCCCTGACGCCCCCCACCCCTCGAGCCCAGGGCCGAACCGCCGCGCCCGGGGACCTGCGGCCCGACGGGTCGAACCTGGGGGGTGAGGGGCGAGTTGGTGCCTTGGGACGTCCGTGGGTACGCTGGAGTGTATGCAGAAGGAGCGCCTGACCGTATCGTTGGATGTAGCCGCAGCTGCACGCGTGCGTCAGTGCGGGGCGCGGACCCGGGGGGGCGCCTCGGGCTATTTGGAGCGCCTCGTCCGCCAGGATGAACTCCGCGACGCCGTGCGTGAGCATGGGCGGTGGTTCCAGACAAACCCGGACTACACCGAGCAGGCCCTCGAGGAGGCCGCCGCGGCACTCGACGCCGAACGGTCCGCGTGAGACGCGGCGAGATCTGGCGCTATGACCCGGTCATCCGGCGCGGTGACGCTCCCGCACTGCGGCTCATCGTCTCCGCCGACGGGATCAACCTCGCCGAGCCTGCGGACGCCCCGGTTGTCTTCGGGGTGCACGTCGTTGCGACCGATCCCGGCAAACTCCTCGCCGTGCGCCTGGACCCGCACGGCTGGGCATCGGCGATGACCCTGGAAACGGTCATCCGGCGACGTCTGGTCGATCACGTCGACACCCTCGACACCGACACCATGGACCTCGTCGACGCCGCACTGCGGGCCGCGCTCGAACTGTAACCCGATCACCGCCACCCTGCGCCGGGCGCCATGGCCGTCGACCCGGAGCGCTTGTCGAGGTAGATCCGCTCCGCGGGGATCGATCTCGAGCTTCTCCAGGGGTAACTGGTCAGGTCGTCGAGGTCGCGGAGCCGCGGTTCAGGATGCTGCGGGCATCCAGGCGCGGCCCTGGGCGAGGGTGACCAGGGCGTCGAAGAAGTTGATTCCGTGTTTCTCGGCGGTGGCGAGGTAGCTGC
>JBBSGM010000151.1:0-10039 GCA_038254065.1 Mycobacteriales bacterium
ACGAGACCAGCGGCCACCACAGCAGGGCACGTGCCGGGCCTACAACGACCATTCTCTGTGCTCGGGCGCCATCCGAGCGGGACCCCGATCGTGGACCCGGCATGCGCACCGGATGGAGCAACAGTTGCGCAGTGCCACTAGCGTCCGGGGTCATGAGCGATCCCGATCCGGACACCTGGCTCGCCGCCGCGCTGGTCGAGCAGACCGGCCTGCTGGCCGATCTCGTCGCGGCGGCCGATCCGGAGACGCCGGTACCCACCTGTCCGGAGTGGACGGTACGAAAGCTGCTCACCCATGTCGGCCGCGGACACCGCTGGGCGGCGACGATCGTGCGCACCCGGTCCGTCGGGCCCGTCGACCCGCACACCGTCGCCGACGGCAAGCCACCCACCGGCCCCGATGCCGCGGGCTGGCTGCGGGACGGGGCTCAGGCGCTGCTCACGGCCGTGGCACAGACCGGTGCGGACACCCCGGTCTGGACGTTCACCGGACCGCGGCCGGCCGGCTGGTGGGTGCGCCGCAGGCTGCACGAGACCACCGCGCACCGCGCCGACGCCACGCTCGCCCTCGGCGCGGCGTACCGGCTGAGCGCCGAGCTCGGCGCCGACGGGGTCTCGGAGTGGCTGGACCTGCTGTCGGTGCCGTGGCGCGGCGAGGGCGGCATCCCGCCGCTCGACGAGGGCACCACGTTGCACCTGCACGCCACCGACGACGGTCTCGGGCCGGCGGGGGAGTGGCTGGTCCGGCCCGCGGGTGGGATGATCGACTGGGCGCACGGGCACGGCAAGGCCACCGTCGCGGTGCGTGGCGTGGCCGTCGACCTGTTCCTCGCGATGCTGCGCAGGCTCCCGGCTTCGGACCCGAGGCTGCAGGTGCTCGGCGACGCCGCGGTGTTCGACCGTTGGCTGACCCGCACCCCGTTCTGACGCCCGGGGGGGTCGGGTCACGCGGCCGGTGCCGAGCCGGGTCGAGGCCCGGGTCCCGAGACGAACCCTGGGCGGTCCGCGGCCAGCTCGTAGCGGGCGGCCGCGCGCAGCGACCCGGCGCTGCGGGGCTGCTCGAACAGCACCTCGGCGCGCCGCCCGTCGACGGTCAGGGTGGCGATCGTGTTGCCGAACAGCGGGCCGCCGAGCTTCTCCCAGTGCAGCCCCGGATCGGGGGCCCCGGCGCGACGGGCCCAGCGGCGGGCGAGCCCGGCCGTGGCCCGGGCCCAGCCCAGCCGGAACCCGACCGTGACGAACCACGCGACGTAGTTGTGCAGGGGCGAGCAGGTGAGCTGGTGCACGCGGGCGGCCGGGTCCCGGTCGAGGTGCGCGCGGGCCGCGTAGCTGTGATGCACGTCCCCGGACAGCACACTGATCGTCGACGGTCCGTCCGGACCGGCAGCGACGTCCCCGACCAGCGCCGTGAGCCGGTCGAAGGACTGCCGGAAAGCCGGCCAGTGCTCGAGGTCGAGAACTTGCCGGATCTTCTCGGCGAGGCGGCCGCGCAGACCGGGCCGGGCCGCGGCCGCCTCGTTGACGGTCTGCAGGTCGCCGATCGCGGGTGGCAGCAGCCAGGGCACCGAGGTGGCGAGCATGAGGTGGTCGACCTCGCCCTCGGCGAGCGCCTGCTCCTCGACCCAGCCGAACTCGTGCTCGCTCAGCATCAGGCGGCGGCCGTCGTGCAGGATCCGGCCGTTGCGCGAGTCCAGCACGACGACCCGGCTGCGGCCCAGGTCCCAGCGGAAGCTGAACCGGACGCCCTTCGCGCCGTCGACCTCGGAGTCGGCCCGGTCGGCCAGCTCGACGAGCAGCGGCCAGGTGTCGCCGCTCGCCTCGGTGACCCGGCGGTAGCAGGGGTCGACGGCAAGCTCGGCGGGCGACAGGTTGCCCAGGTGCTGGTACACCCAGTAGGAGGCGAGCGCGGAGCGGAGCCGGTCGCGCCACCAGGGGAGCGCCTGCATCTGGTGGCGCCAGGTCGCCGAGGTGTTCCAGTCGTCGCGCACGTCGTGGTCGTCGAAGATCATCGCGGTGGGGACGGTGGACAGGATCCAGCGGATCTCGCCGTCCGCCCAGGTGTCGTGGTAGAGCCCGACGTACTCGTCGTAGTCGACGATCTCGTCCTCGGGCCACTCCGGGTGCCGCTCGCGGCGGCGGGCGATGCGCCGGCGGGTCTGCGCGGTGAGCTCGTCGGCGTAGACCTGGTCGCCCAGCAGCAGCAGGGCGTCCGGCCAGTCGGTGTGGGGCAGCCGGGTCATCCGCGCGGCGTAGGCGTCGAGCGCGTCGATGCCCAGCTTGGCGACCTGCCTGCGGTCCGACAGCTTCACGTACCGGCAGGAACCGAACACGATCCGCTGGCGGCGCGCCGACGCCGGGCCGCGGGTCGGGATGACGCTGTCCGGGAACGGCGACGCGGGCGGCGGCCAGGCCTGCCTGCCGTCGACGTGCACCCGGTAGGCGGTGCGGGTGTCCGGGCTCAGCCCGGTGACGACAACGAGCGCGTAGTGGTGCCCGGCGACCTCGAACGTGTCGGCCGCGCAGCCCAGCACCTCGACCCGCGCGGCGGCGTCCGTCTGGACCCAGACCACCGCGGTCGTCTCGTCGACGTGGCGCAGCACGGGGCCCAGCAGCAGCGACGGCACCGCGCCACCCTACGAGGCTATTCGAGGCTCAGCAGGGCGGCGCCGATCATCCCGGCGGCGGCGCCGAACGTGCCCGCCAGCACCGGGGCGACGCCGCGCGCGCCGGGGGCGTAGGCGAACTCCCGGAGCGCGGCGCGGGCCGGTGCGAGCAGCAGCTCACCGGTCGCCACCAGGCCGCCGCCGAGCACCACCGCCTCGAGCTCGAAGATGTTCTGCAGCGAGGCGATGCCCACGCCCAGCCAGCGCCCGAGCGTGCCGAACAGCGCCTGCGCGACCGGGTCGCCGCGGCGCGCCGCCGCGGTGACGAGCCGGCCGGTGACCTGACCGTCGCGGGTGTCGCGGGCCAGCCGGGCGAGCAGCCCGTCGGGGTCGGCGGCGGCGGCCTCCCGACCCATCCGGGTGAGCGCGGTGCCCGAGGCGAGCGCCTCCAGGCAGCCGTGGTTGCCGCAGCCGCACAGCGGACCGTCCGGGTCGACGATCAGGTGGCCGAGCTCGGCGCCCCGGCCCGCCGGGCCCCGGTAGATGTGGTCGTCCAGGACCAGCCCGCCGCCGATCCCGGTACCCACCGTGACGAGCACCATGTCGCGGTAGTGCCGCGCACCGAGCCGGGCCTCGGCCAGCGCCGCGACGTTGGCGTCGTTGTCGACGGCGGTGGGCAGTCCGGTGGCCTCCTCCAGCTCGGCGCGCACGGCCCAGTCCCGGTATGCGCTGTTCGGGGCCCAGCGGATCAGCCCCGTGGGCCATTCGACGATCCCGGCGGCGCCCACCCCGACCGCGACCACGTCGGGGTGCTCGGCCTGCAGTCGCTCGGTGATGCTCACCACGATGGCGCTCATCGTGGTCGCGTCGGAGCACTCGGGGGTGGGCTCGGTCAGCTCGGCGAGCACGGTACCGTCGTCCCGCACGACGGCCCCGGCGATCTTCGTACCGCCGATGTCGAGCCCGATGGCGCGTCGGCCGGTCGTCCGCTCTGCGCTCGTCACCCCGGCATGATCCCGGCGCGATCCCCTCGAGGCCATTTGGCGCGCCAGTCAACCGTTCACCGATCGAAGGTTTGCCCCGCCGCAGAACTGGGGAAGATCGCCGCATGGCACTACTGCGTCGCATTGCCCGTCCCATGCTCTCCGCCATCTTCATCTCGGGTGGTATCAACGCCCTGCGCTCGCCCCAGGGCCACGCGCAGGCCGCCGGACCCGTGCTCGACGCCGCTGCCCCCGCGGTCGGCAAGGTGGTCGCGCTCGCCGGGATCGACCAGCCGCCCGACGCCGAGACAATGGTCAAGATCGACGCCGCGGTGAAGATCACCGCAGGCTCGTTGCTGGCGCTGAACAAGGTCCCCCGGCTGGCGTCGGCCGTCCTGGCCGCCAGCCTCGTCCCGACGACCCTGGCCGGGCACCGGTTCTGGGAGATCGAGGACAAGGCCGAGGGCCAGGCCCAGCAGGCCCACTTCTTCAAGAACGTCTCGCTGCTCGGCGGGCTGCTCATCGCCTCGGCCGACACCCATGGCAAGCCGTCACTGGGCTGGCGACGCAAGCGCGCCGGCCGGCTCGCCGCCACCGCGTCCGCCAAGAAGGCCGGTACCGCGTCCGGGGCTGCGCGCAAGGGTCGAGGCGCCGCGTCCGGCGTGGCCGTCGGGCTGGCTGGTGCCGCGGCAGGTCGGTCGTCGTCGGAGGCCGGCAAGAAGCTCTCGCGGCGGGCCGCCAAGGCCTCGAAGGCAGCCTCGAAGAAAGCCGACAAGCAGGGTGCGGACTTGCGGAAGGTCGTCGAGCAGCGCGGCGCCGAATGGCGCAAGGCGCTGGAGCAGCAGGCCGGCAACCGCGGCGCGGAGTGGCGCAAGGAGGCCGAGCAGCGGCGCGCGGCCTGGGAGAAGCAGGCGCGCAAGGTGGCCAAGAAGGCCCGCAAGAAGGCGCCGGAGTACAGCGACCAGCTCTCCGCCCTCGCCAGGGAGGCCGCCAACCAGGCCTCCAAGCTGCGCGGCGACCTCGCCGCCCGCGGCTCCGACCTCGGCACCGTCGCCGGCGGTGCGGCGAAGGACGTGCGCAAGCGCGCGAAGGCGCTGGCAGGCTGAGCTGCTGTCGCTGGTTGGCCACGAACGGCACTTTCAGGGTTCTCCTGGAAGTGCCGTTCGTGATGTTGGTCGACTTCGGTGAAAACCGCCCGGTGCCGTGACGGACCTGCAACGATGTCGGGCGTGACTCATCCCCAAGACATCGACCAGGTGTTCGGCCTCGGACTCGTGTCCGAGCGGGAGGCGGGGCGTCGGATCCTGGTGGCGCTGGCCGGGACCGGAGCTGGTGAGGTGGTGCCGGGGACGTTGTTCGTCGACCCGGAGCGGGCGCAGGCGTGTGTCGACGGGCTGGGCGGCATTGTCGCTGATCTACACCGCAGCCTGGCGGGCCTGCATCAGACGGCCTTCACCACTCCTGGACGGGACCAGGTCAGTGTGAACATGGCCCACAACGGCGGCCTCATGGCACAGCGTGCTCAGGCCTACGTGGAGGTATGGACGCAACAGCTCGACGAAACCCGCGTGGCGCTGTCCCGCCAGCTCGAGGCCTACCGAGCTACCGAGCAGGCGAACGCCGGGCGGCGTGGGTGATACGCACTGCCGCCAGCGTGGCTTCGCTGGCCGTCGCGCTCGCCACAGCGGGATGCATGACCGCGACCGAAGGCCACGGTGCGCCAGCAGAGCCCGCGCCGACGTCCTCGGCGGCACCGCTGGAGCCCGTGCCGACGTCCTCGGCAAAACCGCTGGTAGACACGCCGCAGGTGCAGAATCCGAAGGACGCCCGCACCGTCGCGACCTGTGACCTGCTGACTCCGTCGCAGCTTACCGGCCTCGGACTCAAACCGGAGACTGCGCGACCGACCACGAGCGGCACCGCGCGGATATGTACGTGGACCTCGACGGTGGCGGGAGAGGCGGCCGGAGTCACTCTTGCCACCAACCTCGCCATTGGGGCCCTAGAAAATCTCTACGTAGTCCGCAACACGTTCCAGGTCTTCGAGCCCGGCGAAGTCACCGGGCATCCCTCGGTGCGGGCCGACAACGGCAACGGCTGCACCCTGTACGTCGCGATAGCGGACGACCAGCTGATGTCCGCCGACGGCCACCTCGGCGGCCCCCCGCTGCCCGATCCCTGCGCCCGCTCCCGCCGCATGGCGGAGCTGGTGCTCTCCAACCTGCCCGACCTGCACTGAGGAGCAGCGGCGACGATGGCACACGACTACCCCGGCACCGAGTTGGCGTTCAGCGGTTGGTTGCTGCGTGATCTGCGCGATCCGGTGCTCGATGGGCCGGGCAGCGGCGGCGTCGAGGCCGCGGCGGCCACCTACCTCGACCTCGCGACCACCCTGGAGAAGGCGGCGGACGACCTGCGCGCGGTGCTCCGAGCCGCCCAGGGCGCCCACCACGGTGCCGCCGCCGAGGCGAGCCAGCAGCACATCATCCAGATCACCGCCACCGGCGACACCGGCGCCGCGCAGGCGAGGCTCGCGGCAATGGCGTTGCAGGACCAGGCCGAGTTCCATGCTCGCGCGCGGACCGACATGCAGGCACTCGCTGGCATCGACGATCCGGCCAAGCGCCTGCCAACCGTGCCGGCCGTCATCTACGAGCGGTCAGAGGAGGCTGCGCGAGTAAGTGCGATCGACGCGGCCGAGCGCTACCAGAGCAACACCAACCACAATCTCTCGGCGACCTTTCAGGCATTCCAGCCACCACAGGCAACCGGTATCGACGTGAGCCCCGGTGCCGCAGTGCAGAACCCGGCTTGGCCGGTCACTGGTGCAGTGGCAGGAGCACATGGCGTGGCAACCCCGGCGGCGGGCGCGGCAGCGGGGCTAGCGCCATTGCCGCCAGGACACGGAGGCGGCCACGTAACCGGGCTTCCGGGAGGTGCCGGCTCGCCCGGCGGATCGACGGTCCCGGCCGCCGCCAGCGGCATCGCCGCCGCTGCCTACAACCCAACCCGGTCCGGACCTGCGGGAATCGGCGGAGCGAGGTCCGAGCAGCCCGCACCCGCGTCCGTTCCGCCCGCGCCCTCAGCCAGTGCTGCCCGTGGCACACCTCCCGGCTGGACCGGTGGGATGGCCCGCCCACAAGGTGACCCGGGCGTTCCCTGGGGTGGTCGGCCTGCCGTCGACGACCCGCTCCGGTCCGGCTGGGTGCCCGGCGAGCCGTGGAGCGCTCGAGTGCCAGGCCTTGGCGGCGATGCGGCAGCCGTCGGTCGCGGCATGCCGCGCAGCGCCGGCCCTGACGGATACCTCCCAGGCTCGAAGCCTCCCGCTAGCTCCGGCTCGTCGGTCGAACCCCCGGCATCCCGAAGCCAAGGCCTCGCGTCCCGGCCCGGCGACACAGCCCGCGGCGGCGTGCCGTTCATGCCGGGAGGTGCCGGCGGTCGCGGCCAGGACACCACGCATCCCCGGCCGCCGTGGCTGCTGGAGGACGATCCGGAAGCGATCTGGCTCTCTGGCCTCCCGCCGCACACCGCGCCGGTGATCGGTGGGGAGCCGTCGGCGGCGGACTGACCCGACGGGTTCGGTAGCCTCGGCGAGCACGCCGGGGCGGTAGCTCAGCTGGTCAGAGCAGCGGACTCATAATCCGTCAGGTCGTCGGTTCGAACCCGACTCGCCCCACGCAGTCTACCAGCACAAACGCGCGACGCAACAGTTCGAGGTTCAGCGTCATGACGCCAATCATGACGCAATCCGATGTACGCTCGCGTCATGACACGGTCCCGGTCCGGCCGTCAGCGCTCCCGCGGCACCATCGACGAGCTGCCCAGCGGTGCGCTGCGCGTGCGCGTCTACGCCGGCAAGGACCCCGTCACCGGCCGCCGGCGCGACCTCGTCGAGACGATCCCGCCGGGCCCGAAGGCGGGGCGGCAGGCCGAGGAGGCGCGTACCCGTCTCCTGAGTCAGGTCGACGAGCAGCGCCAGCCGCATACGAACGCCACGGTGAACCAGCTGCTGGACCAGCACTTCGAGCTGAGTACGTGGGAGCGCAGCACGCGCGAGACCTACGCCGGCTATGCGACCAAGCACATCCGGCCGCTGATCGGCAGCGTCCAGGTCGGCGCCCTCAACGCGCGCACGTTCGACTCGTTCCACGCCGAGCTGCGCCGCTGTCGCGACCACTGTGGTCGGAAACGCTACGTGGACCACCGGACGCCGTACCCGCACGAGTGCGACGAGCACTGCCGGATGCACCAATGCCAGCCTCTGGGGGGCGCGACGATCCGGCAGATCCACTTCATCCTCAGCGGAGCGCTGAAGCGCGCTGTCCGGTGGGGCTGGATCTCTTCGAACCCGATCGTGTTCGCCGAGACTCCGCCGGCGCCCAAGGCCAAGCCGCGGCCACCGTCGCCGGAGGAGGCCGCCCGCATCCTGACCGAGGCGTGGGCTGATGCGGAGTGGGGCACGTTGGTCTGGCTCGCCATCGTGACGGGCGTGCGGCGGGGCGAGCTGTGTGCGCTCCGGTGGCGCGACGTCGACCTGTTGACCGGCGTGATCTCGGTGTCGCGCAGCATCGGCCAGCGCAACAAGGACACCTGGGAGAAGGACACCAAGGACCACCAGCACCGCCGCATCGCCGTCGACGAGGAGACGGTCGGCATCCTCGTCGAGCACCGCCGGCGCTTGGAGGACCGTTGCGAGGCGCTCGGCGAGCCGCCACCTGATGACGCCTACGTCTTCTCGCTCGCACCCGACAACTCGACGTACATGCGGCCGAACTCAGTGAGCGAGCGCTACAGCGATCTGGCGGACCGGCTCGGCATCACCACGTCGCTGCACAAGCTGCGGCACTACTCGGCGACGGAGTTTCGCGGCCGGTGTGGACATCCGCACGGTCGCGGGCCGGCTCGGGCACGGTGGTGGTGGGACGACCACGCTGCGGGTGTACGCGGCGTGGGTGTCGGAGTCGGACCAGCGAGCTGCCGGGAACCTCGGGGCGAGGATGCCTGCGCGACCGACGGAACCTCCGATGCGCAGACGCAGAGCCGATCGGGCGCCCTACCCGTACGAGGTCATAGCCGCCGCGCTGCGGGGGCAGATCGAGTCCGGCGAACTGGCTGAGGGTGAGTTCCTGCCGGGGATCAAGACGCTTGCCGCGATGCACGGCGTCGCGGTGGGCACGGCTCATCGGGCCGTCTACCTGCTTGTCAGGTCCGGTCAGGTCGAGGTGGTCGCCGGACGCGGAACTCGTGTAGGCCGAGTGCACCCGACAGCCGACTGAGGGGACCTATGTCACCGTCGGCGGACGGCATCGGCGGACGCAGCGGACGCGGCACAGCGGACGCGGCACCCGTGTTCAGACTTTCCTTCCTTGTTCCAGCCCCAACGCGCCGCACGGGGCATGCGGCCTCCGGCCGGTCCCCGCGCGGCGCAGGGCTGCCGAGGCGGCCAGACGGTGTGCCGACGGTCGCAGGGGGCGGCACGAACAAGAGCGATGCCCTCGCCGGGAGGGCAGGTCTCCGAGATGGTCAGCCGCGCGGACCGGTGCCAATGTTGTTGGGGGTACGCGCCATCTCGTCAACCTCCCGGAGGGCTATCACGCGCCGGCCGGAGGGCAAGCCTGACAGGACAGGTCCGGACTGGCTCGAAGTTGCCCTCCGGCCGGCGCGTGATCGGGCTTCGCCAGGTCGACGAGATGGCGCTCCGGCCCGGCCCCCGGGTGAGGGCTACAGGGCGCGGTGGTCAAGCAGTTGCGGCGAGATGGGCCGCGTTGGAGAGATTACCTGGGTTCCAAACCTGGGAAGATCGCAGAACTCCTCGTTCGTGTGCGTTCCGCGGCTGCGTCTTCTGCGGGCAGCGCGGCAGTTAATACCGCGATCGCGCACCTCTTCGAGCATGTGACGGCGGCGAAGTGATGTTGCACAACGCCTTCGCCAATACGCGAGCCCGAGTGTCGAATTTTGTCTATCTGGACCCAGTGGTGCCGCACGTCGGTTCCAAACTCTTCCGGACATTCTGGGTTGGCGCAATTTGCCATATCGGTTCTGTTCCTTTCATCAGTCAGTATCGAGCGCACTGCCTGCCAGCCGCCCACACGGCCTGGCGCAAGCTACGCACCCACAGCTCAGACGACATCTGACGTTACGGTCTGATCGTGGCCAGTCTGCCGGGTCGACCCTGACACGGAAGAGGGGTCCCACCAGCAGTCGGGCCACCAGGGTACCACAGGCAGTCTCATTTTCAGTCTCATTCAGCCCGGTTCGGCGCCGTACATCGGCGTCCCGACTGGCGGCGTGACCAGGGGTCCGCCCTCTCCTGGTCCCTCACGGGCGTTTCAAGATCATGTGGCGTGGTGAGACAACCTGGTGACGAGATTGGTGATCTTCGGCGTGTCGGGCCGGTAGGCGAACGAAGCTCCGATAGGACGAGTGGTCCTCTCACAGACTTCTCGGCACCACC
>JBBSGM010000152.1:0-10004 GCA_038254065.1 Mycobacteriales bacterium
GACGTCGGACAAGGCGTACCGTGCTGAGCTTCGGCCGGCCGGTGCATACCGGCGGATCAGGTGGCGTTTACTCCGGGTCCCTCTGCCAGGCTGGCGCGGTGTTCGGGTTCCACGCGTCGACCGTCCGGCTGGACTCCGTGTCCGCCGTCGTCGTGACCGCCGCGCTGGCCGTGCTGCTCGTCGCGCTGGTCCCGTGGCGGTGGGACGCGTGGCGGCGCAGGCGCACCGGACGCTCGGTGACGGTGCTGCTCGCCGTCGCGGCCGCGGGTCTCGGTTGCGGAGTCACCGTGAACCGGCTGGATGGCTTTTACCCCACGGGCTGGGCGCGGCGCTACCGGTGCTCGCGGCCCGGTCGGCGGACGGGCACGGCTCGACGGTGCACCTGACCCTGCACGGCGACCGGTCGGGCCTGACCCGCGATGCCGACGTCTACCTGGCCGCCGCATACACCGATCCCGCGCAGGCCGACGTCCACTATCCCGTGGTAGCCGCCGCGACGCCGCCGGTGCAGCTCGACATCCGGACCTTCCCCGGTGACGGGCACAACCAGGGCGCGGTCCGCGCCCAGCTCCCCGCGCTCGTCGACTGGTGGGGCCGGCACCTGCCCGGCCCGCTCGCCGACCCGGCGTCGCTCGGGCCCGGTGTGGTCGTACAGGGTCCGCCGGGGATACCGCCGCGCGCCCTGCCCGACCCGGGCGCGCCCGCTCCCGGGCAGGGCTGAGCCCGGCCCGCGGTTCCGTGGACCTCCGGGCCCACCGGGAGCGGCGCAGTCACCAGGCGATCGACCGGTCCGCGGCCGGGTACGGGTCCATCGCCTGCGGAATGATCCTCACTGCTCCGGGTTGCCGGTCGGCTCCGAAACGGCCGCGGCCTGATACCCGTGCATGCGGTCCACCAGATCGAAGACGAACTCGCGGTCATTCTTGGACAGTCCGACGACGCTCACGTCCACCACCAAGGTGATCGACCCGCCGGATCGAAGCTCGACCGTCTGGACGTCCGGACGGATACCGCCGCTCGGTGGGGTAACAGCAGACGAGGGCGTGAACGGCGAAGTGTCCGCGGATGTCGGCTCCGCGGACGGCGAGGACCGTTGCGACTTCCCGGCCCGCCGCTTCGACGGCGGTGGTTTCCCGTTGCTGAACCGCACCGGCGCGGGCAGGTCGGTCCACCCGGCATGACCCAGCAGACCGAGGAACAGCGTGGTCATCCGATTGATCTGCCCGGAGGGGTGCATGCCCCGAAACGCGTCGTGCACCTCCTGGTATGAGGCCTCGGAGGGATTGACGACGGCGAAGATGTCGGCGTAGCTCGCGCGCAACAGGTCGGCGAGACGGTTCCTGTAGTCCGGTGTCGGGACCTTGCGCAGGTTCTGGAACTCCGGGTAGAGGGCGCCCTCGTCGTCCACGAAGTCGAGGAGCCGCAGCGCCTGCAGCGTCCGTGCGGCGAGGCTCTCACTCACCCCGATCCGGGACAGCACCTGCAGAGTGACCGGGGTGGACAGGTTCCCGTTTCGGTTACGCTCAATCACGTCCACGACCGCCCTGGACGGTGCGTACGGGGCGGCGGCATTGATGCGTACCGCCATGTTGCACCTCCATGGTATTCGCGCGTCGATTGTTACACGGATACGTGGACGTGTCCAAGCAGTGTTCGCGTCCAAGGAGTAGGTCGGCTATCCGGCTTCAGCCGCGAATCCGGGCCGGGTCCGAGCGGCCAGCCGAGAACGACGGCCGCGCAGGGCAAGGCCCCAGGGTCGCCGGCTCACGCACCGGCAGGTCCTGTCGGTCGGGCGTGCCACACTGGCGGCCTGAGGTGAGGAGCCATCATGACCGCACTTCCCCTGCAACGCCCCCGCCTGCTGACGGTGGCCGAGTTCGCCGCGCTCGGCGAGGACGCGGAGGCGCGTTACGAGCTGCAGGAAGGCAACGTCGTGATGTCCCTAAGACCGGTACCGGACCACCAGCACTGCCTCGGGGAGCTGAGAACCCGCCTGCAGCGCCAGGTACCGCACGATCTCGAGGTCCTGCCCGAGGTGGATGTCGACCTCGAGTTGGTCCGTCCCGGCCAGCCCGGGTTCGTCCGGGTACCCGACCTGGTCGTCGTCCGTCGCACGGCTCGTGAGCGGGTGCGCGGGGCGGGTGGGCTGCTGCGCGTCGGCGATGTCGCGGTGGTCGTCGAGATCATCTCCGCCGGTTCGCGGCGGATGGACACCGTGATCAAGCACGGTGAGTACGCGGACGCCGGCATCCCGCACTACTGGATCATCGACCTCGACGGGGAGCCGAGCCTCACCGCCTGCCATCTCGCAGGGGAGTTCGGCTACGCCGACGGCCCTCCGGTTCGTGGCAGGTTCATCGCCGAGGAGCCCTTCCCTGTCCGGCTCGACCTGAGCCGGCTGGTCTGAGCACTGCTCATCAGGGCAGGAAGAACTCCCGCAACGCCCGGTAGGTCTCCTCGGGGGCCTCCTCGGGCAGGAAGTGCCCGCACGCCAGCGCCGCCCCGCCCACCAGCGCCGGATCGGCGGCGAGCTCGCGCCACACCGTGAGCGGGTCGTAGTGCTGCCCGACGAACCCTTCCCCGCCCCACAGCACGAGCAACGGGCAGCGCACCGGCGCCGGATCGGCCCGGTCGTGCTCCAGGTCGATCGAGGCGCCGGCGCGGTAGTCCTCACAGGTGGCCGTGATCGTCGCGGGATCGCAGAAGTGCCGCACGTACTCGGCCACGGCCTCGTCGCAGAACGCCCCGTGGCGCCTGCTCCACGACGACAGGCAGCACCGCAGGAAGTACTCCGGGTCGCCCCCGATGAGCCGTTCGGGCAGCTCGGGTGGCTGGCTGAGAAAGAACCAGTGGTAGTACGCCTCGGCGAGCGCCCGGTCCACCTGCTCGTAGACGAACCGGGTCGGGACGACATCGAGCACCGCGGCGCGGGTGATCCGGCTCGGATGGTCGCGGCACATCCGGTGCGCCACCCGCGCGCCCCGGTCGTGCCCGGCCACCCCGAACTCCCGGTGACCGAGCCGTTCCATCAGCCCGACCTGATCGGCAGCCATCGCCCGCTTGGAGTATCCGGCGTGGTCAGACCCGGCGGCCGGGCGCGCGGAGTTGCCGTAACCGCGCAGGTCGGCGGCGACAACGGTGAACTCGGCCGCCAACCACGGCGCGAGCGCGTGCCACATGACGTGGGTCTGCGGGTAGCCGTGCAGGAGCAACAGTGGCGGCCCCGACCCGCCCACCACGGCGTGCACGCTCACCCCGTCGACGTCGACGTCGCGCCTGCTGAACCCGGCAAAGAGAGCCATCAGTGCGTCCGCACCTCGGTGCCGTCCTGCCCCCAGCGGGTGTGGAAGCTGCCCTCGGCGTCGACGCGCCGGTAGGTGTGCGCGCCGAAGAAGTCCCGCAGCCCCTGGATGAGGTTCGCCGGGCCGCGCTCCCGACGGTAGCCGTCGTAGTAGGACAGCGACGAGGCGAACGACGGGATCGCGACGCCCTGCTCGGTCGCCCGCACCACCACCCGTCGCCACGCGTCCTGCGCGGCCGTCACGGCGTGGGTGAAGTACGGGACCATCAGCAGGTTGTCCAGGTCGGGGTGCTCGGCGAAGGCGTCCCGGATCCGGTTGAGGAACTGCGCCCGGATGATGCAGCCCCCGCGCCAGATGGTGGCCAGCGCGCCGAGGTCGAGGTCCCAGTCGTGGGCGATCGAGGCGGCTCGCAGCTGCGCGAAACCCTGTGCGTAGGCGACGACCTTGCTTGCGTACAGCGCGTGGCGGATGTCGTCGACTAGGTCGGTCACGTCCTCGCCGCCGCCCGGCTTCGGGCCGCCCAGCGTCGTCGACGCCGCCACCCGCTCGTCACGGAGCGCGGACAGCGCGCGGGCGAACACGGCCTCGGTGATGACGGTCAGCGGGACACCCAGCTCGAGCGCGTCCTGCGCGGTCCAGCGGCCGGTGCCCTTCTGCTCGGCCCGGTCGGCGATGACGTCGACGAGCGGGGCGCCGGTCCGCTCGTCCGTCTTGGCCAGCACCGTCGAGGTGATCTCGATGAGGAATGACTCGAGGTCACCGGAGTTCCACTCGTCGAAGACCTTCGCGATCGCCGGTGCGCCCAGGCCCGCGACGTGCGAGAGCAGGTCGTAGGCCTCGGCGATGAGTTGGATGTCGGCGTACTCGATGCCGTTGTGCACCATCTTGACGTAGTGCCCGGCACCGTCCGGGCCGATGTGCGTGCAGCACGGGGTGCCGTCGACCTGGGCCGCGATCGCGGTGAGGATCTCCGCCACCTCGGCGTAGGCGCTCGGGTCGCCACCGGGCATGATGCTCGGCCCGAGCAGCGCGCCCTCCTCGCCGCCGGACACCCCCACCCCCATGAACCGCAGACCCCGCTGCGCGCACTCCTGAGTACGCCGCCGGGTATCGACGAAATGCGAGTTGCCGGCGTCGATGAGGATGTCGTCCTCGTCGAGCAGCGGCGCCAGCTCCCCGATGACGTCGTCCACCGGCGCCCCCGCCTTGACCATGACGATGATCCGGCGCGGCCGTTCCAGCGCGGCGACGAGCTCCTGGAGCGTCTCGGCGGCCGTGAACGCGCCCTCGTCGCCGTGGGCCTCGATGAACTCCCTGGTCCGCGCGGTCGTGCGGTTGTGCACAGCCACCGGAAACCCGCGACCGGCAATGTTGCGGGCCAGGCTCGCCCCCATCACCGCCAGCCCGGTGACCCCGATCCGGCTCTCTCCCGCCATTGTCGCTCCCTCGCTCAGGCTCGCATCTGCGGCGCGGCCCGTCTGGGTGGCCATCCTGCTACCCCGGGAGCACCGATGCTCCCCCGGCCGACGGCGGCCCGGCCGCGCCAGCGCTGCACACCGGCACTGAGCGGGATCCGGGACCTGCTCGCCGCGAGCCCGTCACCGCACCGGCCGGATCGCACGAATGGCGCAACACGGTCGCACGAATACCCCGACTCGCGGAAGGGTTAGAAGGCGGGCCAGGGGATGGCGGGGCCGTAGCCGGACGGCTCGGGGTAGCGGGGCTCGGCGAGCAGGACATCCACCCGCCGGGACAGGGCCGCGACCTCGCGCCGGGTCACATGATCGCGCAGGGTGACGCACAGCCCGCCGTCGAGCTCGGCGCGCAGCCTGCGCAGCCCCTCCTGCACGGCACCGGGCAGCGCCTGGCCGACCCAGCCCCAGAGCACCGTGTGCAGCTTGTCCTCGGTGTGCAGGGTGAGGCCGTGGTCGACGCCGTACACCCGGCCGTCGACGCCGGCGAGGACGTGCCCACCCTTGCGGTCGGCGTTGTTGGCGACGACGTCGAACGCGGCCATCGCGCGCAGCTCCGGCCGGTCGGCGTGCGCGAGCACGACGGGCTCGCCGATCCCGTCGCGGGCCCGCAGCACACCCAGCCAACCGGGCGGCACCGCCGCGGGCGCGCACACGTCGACCAGCTCGCGCTCGTCGTCGGTGTCCACCCACACCTGCACCATCCCCGGGCCGAACGGACCCTCGCGCAACAGCGTGGGCGGCACGACCTGCCAGCCCGCGGCCTGTGACACCAGGAAGCTCGCGAACTCGCGGCCGGCCAGCGTGCCGTCGGGGAAGTCCCACAGCGGGCGCTCGCCGCGCACCGGCTTGTACACGCACTTGAGCTCGAGACCGTCGGCGTGCACGGTGCCGAACAGGGTGGCGTTCGAGGCGTCGACCAGCCGTCCGATGATCTCGATCCGGCCGTCGCGCAGCAGTCCCGGCACGGCCGGGTCACAGGCGTCCAAGGTCACAGGCGTCCGACGTCGTCGGTGTCAGTCCCCGACCGGGGAACGCTGGTGGTACCCGTTCAGCCGGATGCACACGTGGCCCTCCGGGTCGAGCGGCTCCGCGCATAGCGGGCACGGCGCCCGGCCCGCGGAGACGACCCGCTCGGCGCGCTCCGCGAACGCCCTGGCCTGCACCGGCGAGAGGAACACGCGCAGCGCGTCGGGGCCCTCGTCGGTGTCGTCGAGCACGATCGACTCGTCGATCTCCTCGTCGGTGACCGCGAGCAGCTCGACGACGATCGAGCGCGAGTCGGCGTCCCAACCCAGCCCCATCGTGCCGACCCGGAACTCCTCCTCCAGCGGCACCGCCAGCGGGTCGAGGTCGCCGTCGCCGGTGGCGGAGCCCTCGGCGCCGGCGGGCGCCTCGGAACCGAAGCGGCGAGCGACCTCCACCAGCAGCGCACTGATGCGCTCGGCCAGCACCGACACCTGCTGCTTCTCCAGCAGCACGCTGATCGTGCGGGCCTCCTCGATGGCCTGGAGGTAGAAGGACCGTTCGCCGGGTTCGCCGACCGTCCCGGCGACGAAGCGCTCGGGCTGGCGGAAGACATGGATGACACGTGACATGGCACCGTCGAGAGTAGGCCAACCCGGCGCGGAGGGCACGTCGCCGGCCCGCCGGGCTCGCCCATCACCGGGCCAGGGGCTACGTCGACCCGCCGACGACCGCGTCCGAGCTGCGCCTGGCGGCCGACCGGCGGCGCTTGGGCTTGGGCGGGATGAGCCCCGTCACGTCGCCGCCCAGGTCGTTCACCCTGGCCACGAACGGCCTGGTCTCGGTGTAGTGCACGACGCTCACCGAGCAGGTGTCCACCACGATCCGCTGGAAGTTGTCCAGGTGCGTGGCCAGCGCGTCGGCGAGGATGGACTTGATCACGTCACCGTGGCTGCAGGCCAGCCAGACCGCGTTCGGTCCGTGCTCGGCGGCGATCCGGGCGTCGTGGGCCCGCACCGCGGCCACCGCGCGGGCCTGCATCCCGGCCAGCCCCTCGCCGTCGGGGAACACCGCGGCGGACGGGTGCGCCTGCACGACCTTCCACAACGGCTCCTTGGACAACGCCTTCAGGGCCCGGCCGGTCCAGGCGCCGTAGTCGACCTCGGCCAGCAGTTCCTCCGTCACCGGAACGAGCCCGCGGGCGACGGCGAGCGGCTCGACGGTCTGCCGGCAGCGGATCATCGGCGAGCTGACGATCTCCGCCAGCGGCACCGGGGCCAGCCGCTCCACCACCTTCTCGGCCTGCGCCCGGCCGGTGTCGTCCAGCTCGACGCCGGCGCTGCGGCCGGCGAGCACCCCCGCCGTGTTGGCCGACGAGCGTCCGTGCCGGAGCAGGATCAGGGTGGTCACGTCGATCGAGCCTACGTGGTCCCGGCGGCGGCCGGCCCGGCGATCACGAGCTCGACGCAGCGCGCCCGGATCGCGGCGGGCACCTCGAATTCAGGGACCACCTGACGCAGCAACCGACCGGTCGGCCCGGCCGGTTGCCGATCGATGCTGGCACCGAGTTGCGCTCATGCCTATGGTGTGGGGAATCCACCCCACGTTCACGTGGGCGGACCGGAGCCGGGTCGAGCAGGAGGTAGCCGGTGGCAGCAACCGGTGTGGTCGAGGGGGACCTGAGCGACGGGGAGTGGGAGTACCGCCCGGTCAAGCTCCCCGGGGATGTGTCCCGGAGGACCGCGGCGGTACGACTCGCCGTCCAGGCCGAGTTCGGCGGCTGGGAGCTGTCGCGGGTGCGGCTCTATCCCGGTGGGGTCCGCAAGGTGTGGCTGCGCCGCCGTCGCTCGAACCCGATGCTTCCCGAGCTCTCCGTCTGAGGGCTTTCCCACCGAGGCACCCGCACGAGCACCTGGCCCGAGCCGGGAACCGGATCCGCAAGATCGTCGTCCCAGGTCAGCACGTCGTCGGGCTCCCCCAGCTCGTGCACCTGCCAGCCACGCCTCAGTGTCCTGCCCGGGCGCCCTCCAGCGGCGCCGCACCACCCTGCGCGCCGGGCACTCCGCGGAAGTCGTACGGCGCGGGCTCGCGGCCTGGCTGGACGAACCAGCACTCCCCCGGCTCGCCGCGGTCCAGGATCGACTCGATCGCGCCCGCCACCTCCTCCGCGGTGAGCAGCGGGAACTCGCCGAGCTGCTCCTTGGTGTGTGCGATGAGCGGAGTGTCGGTGTACCCGGGGCACACCGCGTTGACCCGGACACCCTCTGGTGCCAGCGTAGACGCCACGGCCCGGACATAGCCGACGACGGCGTGCTTGGTCGCCGTGTACAGCGGGTCCTCCGGCATCGCGGTCAGGCCCGCGAGCGACGCGGTCACGACGATGTTCCCGCCGCCTGCGCGGTGCAGCGCGGGCACGGCGCCGGTGAGCCCGAAGACGACATGATCGACGTTCACGCCCATGAGCCGCCGGTAGCCCTCGATGTCGAGGTTGTGGACACCTGACTGTCCCGAGGTGATGCCGGCGTTGAGCAGCACGATGTTGAGCCGCCCGAAGCTGTCCTCGGCGATGTCGATCGCCATGGCCATCCCGTCGGGCTGGGAGAGGTCACCGGGCAGCGCGAGCCCGCCGACCTCCGCGGCGACGGCACGGGCGCCGGTCTCGTCCACGTCGCAGACGGCGACCACGGCGCCGGCCGCGGCCAACCTGCGCACCGCGGCCGCCCCGATTCCCGACGCACCCCCGGTGACCAGCGCGGCTTTGCCGTTCAGGTCCATCAACAGCTCCTCAGGAAGGTGTCGAGCACGCGGGTGCCGAACTGTAGCGCGTCCACCGGCACCCGCTCGTCGACGCCGTGGAACAGCGACGCGAAGTCGAGGTCGGGGGGCAACCGCAGCGGTGCGAAGCCGAAGCACCGCATGCCGAGCCCGGCGAAGTGCTTGGCGTCGGTGCCGCCGGAGAGCATGTACGGGACGGTCTTCGCCTGCGGGTCATGGGTGCGCAGCGCGGCCAGCATGGCCTCGATGAGTGGGCCCTCGAACGGAGTCTCCACCGGCGGCAGCTCGGTCACCCATTCACGGCTGACGTCGGGCCCGAGCAGCTCGTCGACCTCGCGCAGGAACGCCTCCCGGCGGCCCGGCAGCACCCGGCAGTCGACGACCGCCTCCGCCGTCGAGGGGATGACGTTGGCCTTGTAGCCGGCGTTGAGCATGGTCGGGTTGGCGGTGTCCCGGATCGTCGCGCCCACGATTCGGGACAGCGGGCCGAGTTTGGCCAGCGAGCCCGCCAGGTCGTCCGGCGCGAACTCGAGGCCGGTGAGCTCGCGCATCTGCTCCAAAAACGCGCGGACGGTGTCGGTGAGCACCAGCGGGAACGTGTGGTTACCCAGCCGGGCGACCGCCTCCGCGATCTTCGTCACCGCGTTGTCGTCGTGCAGGAACGAGCCGTGTCCCGGCTTGCCACGGGCCCGCAGCCGCATCCAGGCGATGCCCTTCTCCGCCGACTCGATGAGGTACACCCGCTGGTCCTCGCCGAAGGTCAGCGAGAACCCCCCGACCTCGCCGACCGCCTCGGTGCAGCCCTCGAACAGGTCGGGCCGGTGGTGCACGAGCCACTGTGCGCCGTACCTGCCGCCCGCCTCCTCGTCGGCGACGAAGGCGAACACGATGTCGCGCGGGGGCACCACGCCGTCGCGGGCGAACCGGCGCGCGACCGCGATCATCATCGCGACCATGTCCTTCATGTCCACCGCGCCGCGACCCCACACGTAGCCGTCCCGCACCGCGCCGGAGAACGGATGCACCGACCACTCGCTCGCATCGGCCGGTACGACGTCGAGGTGGCCGTGCACGAGCAGGGCACCGCGTGCCGGGTCCGCGCCCGGCAACCGACAGAACACATTGGCGCGCCGCGGCGCCCCGGACTCCAGCACCTCGACCTCGTAGCCGACCTCGGCGAGCTTGGCGGCGACGTACTCCGCGGCCTCCTGCTCGCCGGTGACGGTGGCCGGGTCGCCGGTGTTGGAGGTGTCGATCCGGATGAGCTCGGACGTCAGTGCGACGACCTCGTCCTCCGCTGTGGTGGGGCGGGTCATGCGGATCTTCCTACCATCGTGGGTGCGGCCACGGGGGTGCGACCCGGTCCGTTATCCTTGCGCTGCCGTGGCGGAGGCTGCGGTAATGTCCGAGTGGCGGAATGGCAGACGCGCTAGCTTGAGGTGCTAGTGCCCTTTAACGGGCGTGGGGGTTCAAGTCCCCCCTCGGACAC
>JBBSGM010000153.1:0-9918 GCA_038254065.1 Mycobacteriales bacterium
CTTTTAATCCGCGGGTTCGGGGTTCGATCCCCCGGGGGCCCACCCTGCTTGACTTGCATGTTTTCTCTTCTCCAGCCTTGAGCGACGCTTGGCACGACGATGGAGGCGTAGCTGCGGACGCACGAGGCGGACGAGACCACGCTCGATGGCTACCGCGGTTATATTTGCCGCACCATCGGACCGGCCCTCGGTCACGTGCCGATCGCAAAGATCACTTCCCAGTTGCTGGAGGAGTTCTATGCGGAGCTTCGGTGGTGCCGGGGTGGCGAGCCAGCTGTCGACCACCGCACGGCCGCTGCCGACGACTGCCGGACGGTCCGCCATCGTCGATGGTCAGGCCGCCTCGTCCCGAGCCACATGACTGCGTCCAGGCTGGCTGCCCGGTGATCGAGTGCCCGCCGCACCGATGCACGCCGATGACGTCCTCGTCGATCCGCCAAATCCACTGGATCATGAGCGCAGCGCTCGGTGCGGCGGGTCCGCTGGGAGTGGATCCGCTCCAACCTGGCCGACATCGCGAAGAAGCCCAAGCAACGTCGTCCCCAACCCTGAGACGCCGGGCGCCGCTGAGGCCGCACGCATCATTGAGACGGCATGGGCTCAGGACGACGACTGGGGAACGCCGGTTGAGCAGAAAGGCAGGCGATCCGCTAGCCCCGTTTCTCTTTAGTATAGCTAATTCTTGATCTGCTACTCCATGCAGCGTCTCCTATCGCGTTCGCAGTTCGCTAGATTAAACTTTCTTGACGCGAATCAGTCGATGTCCGGAGACTCGATATTCCGCCCCTCCTAGTATTTTATCCCTGCCATCTTCATGACCTATGATGGATGGCTGACGATACAGGCCGGCCGCCACTTCTCGCCTGGTGAGGCGGGGAAGCGATCATATTTTGCATCGGTGGGGTCTAGGAATTCTTCCTTGCGATGGAGAAGTGGTCGGTTTTGTTGAGTGGTCCAGTCGCGGGTGTTTGCCTGCAGTGTGCGGAGGTCCACAGTGAGGGATTCTGCGAGTCGAGGATGTGCGTTGGTGTCGAAGTCGGGGTAGCTGAGGAAGGATACGGCGGGGCGGTCGTGGTGCAGCTTGAGCATGTTCGCGTCGGGTGGGCGGCCAGCGACGAGCTCACCGCATACGGAGTAGACCCGTAGTACTGCTGGCACTTGTTCAGCTGCCCGATTATGGACGTAGAGAGCGGTTGGGGTGATCTTGCCTACGCGGCTTGCGCGGACTGCCCGACGCAGCTGGTCGGGTTGGCCAACTGCCCAGAGAAGCCAATCGGCTCGGGAGCAGGCGGTGCGGAAGCTGTCGTAGAGGGATCGGCAGTCTGCTTGGTAGGGAGCGGGTAGGGCGCTGAGGGAGCGTTTGCCGTGAAAGGCCTCGACGGCAAGCAGGACCAATAGATCGACCTGGCGTCGGTGTCTGGCGGCGGCTACTGCAGCGGGGTCCGCGACGGCGGTGGCGGCGTCGCGAACTCGGGCCCTCGAGTTCGGCGTTGACGGCCTCAGCCGTAGTGATCCGCTGGGCGGTGTCGTGGGATTTACTGAGGTTCGTGGAGATGGCGGCGACGAGCGAGACGGCCAGCGCGAGGAGACACGAGACCCGCCAGACGACGGAGTCGTCGGATAGTGAGAGTCCTTTTGCTACGCCCCGCGAGAATGTCTGACCTCACAGCGCAGGGCCTGCGGTCAGCACTGCCGCGACGGCGCTGCTGACGATGGCGGTGTTGACGAGCCGGTTGCCGCGCGGGCGAGCAAGCCGGAGAAAGTCCTCAATGCTCGCGCGCCGGGCGGCGATCCTGCCGAGCAGTTCCTGTCGCGCATCGTCCGCTGATGCAGTCATTGTATCCATCCACGTCCGCTCTGATCCGGGGAGGACAATGGTACGCGCAGTGAGAGCGTGATCACGCCATCTGGAACCTGGACGCAGGGCATCCCGCGATTGGCTGGAGCGCCACCACCTTCGCTCCGGGCACCGTCAATCGGTACCGCGCCGAGTTCGCCGCGATCGAGGGCGCGTTGGTCGCATTCTGCCACCGCGAGGGCCGCCGCGCACAGGGGGCAGAAGAAGAACGGCACCGCGGCCCGGTGCGGGTGCGGCCGCCAGTTCCGGATCACCGAGTCCGTGCTGGAGGCCGGCTCGATCATCTGCGGGGTATGAGACGAGCCGTTCATCGGAGCGCCGACCCCAGGCGAGGCGACATGAGCAGCTCATGTCGCGGCGCGGCTGCGTCTCGACGACTCAACGCGCAGAACCGTCCGACTCCTGTGGCACGCTGCCCGTCATGGGAGATCTGCGGTCACGAGCCACCGCCCGCGGTGGTCATCGGGATCAGCCAGGGATTGCGCGGTGAGCAGCGCGATGGCTGCCCGGGTGCTTGGCGCGCGGGGCTCGAAGGCCAGCATGAGCGGCGTCAGCGCGGCCGCTGACGTGCCGGGCGCGGCCGCGGCCGTTCTCGCGGCGGTCCCGGAATGGTGGTGGGCGCGGGCCAAGGCAGCGGGCCTGGAGGGTCGATGGCTCGATGTCGCACAAGCCGTGGACGCCCCGATCCCGGTCCTCTCCGACGTGGCGCCGTCCCCGGTCGTCGATGTGAGCATGACGAGCGAGCAACTGGGGGGCGCCTACGTGTCGGCTCTGACGCCGCAGGTCCGCGCGCGCCATGGTCGGCATTACACGCCTGTGGACCTGGCAGTCCAGCTGTGGGCGATGACCCGACGCGCCCTCGGACACGGCGCGGCCCCGCGGCGCCTCGCCGGTCTCGTGCGTGATCCGGCGTGCGGAGCGGGGGCGCTTCTGCTGCCGCCGCTGCGCGAGCACCTGGCCGCGCTCCGACGCACCGACCCGCAGCTGGTCCTCGCGAACATTCCGTCTGTCGTCGAAGGAATGGACGCCGACCCCGCGGCCGTGTGGTTGGCCAACGTCGTCCTTGCTGCTGAGGCGCTGCCCGTCCTCGCCGAGATACCCGAGGCCCGTCGACGTCCGCTGCCTGCACTCGCATCGGTCGGTGACGGACTCGCCCCCGCAGGCAGGCCCGCGCGGGCTGTCGTGATGAACCCGCCCTACGGCCGGGTTCGGCTCGACCCTGACGAGCGAAAGCGGTTCGCGCCGTTCCTGTACGGGCACGCGAACCTGTACGGGCTGTTTCTCGCGGCCGGTCTGGAGTCACTCGGCGACAGAGGTGTGCTCTCGGCGCTGGTCCCGACCTCGTTCACCGCTGGCCGGTACTTCTCCAGCCTGCGCCAAGCCTTCGCCGACCGCGCGCCCCTGCGCGAGGTGACGTTCGTCGCCGAGCGCGACGGGGTGTTCACCGGCGTCCTGCAGGAAACCTGCCTCGCCACGTTCAACCGGACCAAGGCGCGCAAGACCGCAGTCGCCAGCTCGAACGGGCACCTGACACCAGTTGCGAACGTGATCTCCCCGCGAGGCGCGGGCCCTTGGCTGCTTCCGCGACGGTCCGACGACGCGCATGTCGCCGCCGCAGCCGGCGCAATGCCGCTGAACCTGTCGAGTGCAGGGTGGCGAGTCTCCACCGGCCCGCTGGTGTGGAACCGGCGACGCGATGATCTGCACGCGTTCCCGGCCGCTGCTCGACTCCCTGTGCTGTGGGCCGCCGACATAGATGGCGGCCGGCTCCATCGTGACCGGGTCCGCGATCATCTTCGGTACCTGCAGACCCATAGCGATACCGACCGCGTCACGATGACGCTGTCCCAGCCGGCCATCGTGGTGCAGCGCACCACTGCTCCTGAACAGAGCCGCCGGATCGTCGCCGTCGAGCTCACCGCGGACGAGCTCTCGGAGTGGGGCGGCCGTGTTGTGGTGGAGAACCACGTCAACGTCATCCGTCCAACCACCGCCGCGCCCGCCCTGACTCGGGCCACCTTGGCGCGCGTGCTGGCCACGCCGACCATGGACCGCCTCATCCGGTGCATGGCCGGTTCGGTCGCCGTCAGCGCTTACGAACTGGAGTCCCTACCGCTTCCCGGAACCGAGGTGCTCGCGACCTGGGAAGCCCTGACTGGCGCTGCTCTTGAAGCGGCCGTATCTGCCGCCTATCGACCGGAGATGACGTGACGTTGCGCGCGCTGCTGCCGCGAAAGGAAATTCACGCCCGACTCCGGCGCCTGTTTCCTCCCGAAGCGTTCGACACGGTCACGTCCAACCCGCTCGCTGCGGCAGCTACCGCGGCCATGCTTTACGTGGGGGCGGTGGTCTCCGACAGCTCGCCGTCGTCCTCCGAGTCGACGTGGGCTCGGCCCTCGGTGTGCTTGTGGCTCTCCGACACCGCCTACTCCCACTTCGCCGAGCACGAGCGCTCAGCATGGCTGGCTGCGGCGCTGCGGAGCCGAAAGCAACTCGCTGAAGTGCTCGCGTCGTGGGGCGAGCAGTTCGAGCCCTGGTACGCCGACAACACCCGCGAGACCTTGCGGGACGAGACGTTCCCGAGGTGGCTGGGCTACGGCGCGATGCGGTACCGCGAAGGGGTCAAGACCACCAGCAGCCAACCGCGGTGGGCGCTGACGGAGTCGTTCGCCGACCTGTTCGACCCCGAGCTGACCGGGGAGGCCCTCGACACTGCGATCGAGTCATGGCGCGAGAGCCACCTGAACCCTGGCGACCTGATCAAGATTCGCATCGCGCGCAACCGAGACCGCGAGCAGTACGCCGTTACCGTGACAATGCCGGACGGGAAGGTCCGGACGTTGGAGCCGGGCGAAGCGTCGTTGATCCTCAAGGGGGTCGTCGAGGACTGGGCGCCGGTTCGACTGGGAGAGCCGGTCGTCCTCACGATCTCCGAGCCCGGCAAGAAGCTCGTCGTCGCCGACAACGAGACCCTCACCGCAGCCGGGCTCAACATCAACGTATCCCTGCTGCTCTGCGATGCACTCTTGGTCGACCTCGCCACGAAACCGGTGACGTTCTGGATGGTCGAAGCCGTCGCCAGCGATGGCCCGATCGACGAAGACCGCAAGCGCTCGTTCCTGCAGTGGGCCGAGGACCATCGCATTCCTGCCGACGCATGCCGCTTCCTGACCGCGTTCGCCTCACGGCACAGCGCATCTGCGCGCAGGCGTTTGAAGGACCTGGCCGCCAACACCTATGCCTGGTACGCCGACGAGCCCCACCACGAACTTGCTTGGTACGAGATCAACGCGAGCAGCTGACGGGTGTCGCCGACCGTTGCGCGGCCGGAGATGTTCAGGCCGGTGTCCCTCGCCGTGACGATCACGGAGGTAGATTGTTGCAACTCGCTGTCAGTAATCATCACCTCGTCCGGGTGATTCGCGGGCACCCGCCGGAGGAGCAACCGTCGATCCATGCTCTTGGGGAACTCGTCGTCGTCCGCCCGGCAACTCTCACCGATGGTCACCATCGTCATCGTACGGGTGGCAACTGAAGACTCAATCGAGTGAATTTCTGACAGCCTGTGCTCAGTCGGGCTCTTGTCGACCCCGCTACCGATCACTTCGGGAGCATCTTCCGAGCATCGTGCTCGTTGAGCGTCGTTGAGTCGTCACTGCACCTGACCGCACCTGAGCGCCGCTCGTTCAGGTTCGACGAGAGGACCTCGATGCCCGCTCATCGCCGTTCACCCCTGCGGGTGGACCCCGGGCCCCATGACGTCGGGCGTCGCCGGTTCCTGGGCTATCTGATCGCGGCGCCGACGCTGGCCGTGGCGGCCGGGGTGGGCTGGGAGTCGATCGACGCGGAGTCGGCGAGCGCGGCCATTCCGTCGCTCCCGCTGCCGGAGGAGATCTTCGATCTCGGCGACCTCCAGGACCTCGCTGCAGCGCCCACCTCGCATCTGATCTCGGTCCAGGTGAACTCCGACGGCACGGCGTCGTTCGCGGTGCCGCGCGCGGAGGTGGGCCAGGGCATGACCACCGCGGTGGCGATGATGATCGCCGAGGAGATGGATCTGCCGCTGAACAAGGTCGTCGTCTCGTTGGCGGACGCCCGGCCCGAGCTGGTGTTCAACCAGCTCACCGGCGGATCGAACTCGATGCGCAGCATCTACCTCCCGGTGCGCACCGCGGCGGCGATCGCCCGGCAGCAGCTGATGTCCACCGCCGCCGCGCAGTGGCGGGTCCCGGCGTCCGAGCTCAGCACCAAGGACGGACTGATCACGCACAAGAGTGGCAGGCAGGCGAGCTACGGATCGCTCGCGAGGGCGGCCGCGGTCCCCCAGTCGACCAGGACCTCCGCGGAGCTCAAGCCGCAGTCGAAGTTCACCGTTCTCGGCACCCCGCAGAACCGTATCGACGCCTACGACATCGTGACGGGGCGCAAGACGTTCGCGATGGATCTCGACGTCCCGAACGCGAAGCCGACGATGGTGCGCCGTCCGCCGACGATCAACGGCACGGTCAAGTCGGTCAACAACACCGACAGCGTCAAGAACATGCCGGGCGTCACCGATGTCGCGGTCCTCACGAACGGCGTGGCGGTGCGTGGCGAGACTTTCGGACAGTGCATCGACGCGATCCGGGCGCTGGACGTGACGTGGGGCCCTGGCACGGTCGACGGCGAGTCCGACGAGACCGTGCTGAAGAAGCTCAAGGCGGCGGAGCTGCCGCTGGTGGTGCCGAACCTGTTGTCGGCGTCGATCGACGCTCAGTTCACCTTCGCGTTCGCGAGCAACAGCCCGTTGGAGCCCGACTGTGCGGTTGCGGACGTCCGGTCCGACCGGGCCGAGATCTGGTCCAGTCTGAAGGTGCCGATCGACGCCCAGCAGGAGATCGCGACCATGCTCGGGCTGCCGCAGAACGCCCTCAAGGTGCACGTGACGCAGGGCGGTGGCTCGTTCGGGCGACACCTGTTCCACGACGTGGCGAGCGAGGCTGCCGAGGCGTCGAAGAAGATGGGCAAGCCGGTCAAGCTGATGTGGTCGCGCACCGACGACTTCCGGCAAGGCCGCGTGCACCCGATGTGCATCTCGCGGGTCCGGGCGACGTACGCCGCGGGCAACGTGCTCAGCTACGAGCAGCGGCACACCAGCGTGCAGACCGACTTCAGCCACGGCCTCGGTGAGATGATCACTGCCACGGCGGCCAAGCTGCCGGTCGGTGGCAACCTGAGCTTCGCCGAGACGATCTTCGAGCTGACCCAGTCCTCGCCCTACAACTTCGGCGTCACCACGCAGCTGCTCAACGAGATACCGCTGAAGTTCAACACCGGCAGCATGCGCAACATCTACTCGCCGAACGTGGTGTGTGCCCAGGAGCTCGTCGTCGACCAGCTCGCTGCGAAGATGGGCAAGGATCCCGTGGAGTTCCGCCGCGAGTTCCTCAAGGACGCCCGGCTGAAGGCGGTGCTGGAAAAGGCGGTCGAGGTCGGCAACTGGGGCAAGTCGCTGCCCAACGGCGTGGCGCAGGGCATCGGGGTGCATTCGGAGTACCGGGGTGCCATCGCGTCACTGGTCGAGATCGACTGTCGACCCGAGACAGTGAACCGGAAGATCCGTGACGCAGTGACCGGCCCGCGCGTCACCAAGGCGCTGATCGTGGTCGACCCGGGCTTCGCCATCAACCCGCGTGGTCTGGAAGCGCAGATGATCGGCGGTATGAACGACGCCATCGCGATAGCGCTCACCTCCAGCCTGCACATGAAGAACGGCATCCCACTCGAGGGCAGCTGGGACAACTACTTCTACACGCGGGAATGGAACACGCCGCTCGAGATGAAGGTCGTCGTGATGCCGACCACCACCGGCCAGCCGAGCGGGGCGGGTGAGCTGGCCGTCGCGCCCTCGCTCGCCGCGGTGGCCTGCGCGTATGCCCGCGCCACCGGAACCATGCCGACCTATTTCCCGATCAACCATGGCACCCTTGGCTTCGAACCATATCCGCTGGAGCCCTCGACACCCCAATCGCCCACTGATGGCCTGGGCAACGCGAACTAAGGAGCCCTCGTGCCCACACACACTTTCACCCTGAACGGCAAGCAGGTCTCGGTCGACTGCCCGGACGACGTCCGGCTGCTGTGGGTGCTGCGCGATCTGCTGGGTGTCCACGGCCCGAAGTACGGCTGTGGCCTCAATGTGTGCAAGTCCTGCACCAGCCACCTCAACGGTAAGGCGTTCAACCCCTGCTCGGTGCCGGTCTCGAAGATCGCGCCGACCGATGAGGTCACTACGATCGAGGGCCTGCCGGCGACCGTCGGCAAAGACCTGCACCCGATGCAGGAAGCCTGGCTCGAGCGTGACGTCGCCCAGTGCGGATACTGCCAGCCCGGCCAGATCATGGCTGCCGTCGCCAAGGTGAAGCAGGCGAAAGCTGACGGCCGCCAGATCACTGACGACGACCTCGACGAGATTCGCAACATCTGCCGGTGCGGCACCTACTCCCGGATTCGGGAGGCCATCAAGGCGGGCGCCAAGAAGATGTAGGGTCAGACCGGGGTCCGGCGTGCACGATGACGTTGGCGAGGTAGCGCCCGGCGTTGTGGTCGAAGCGTCCGCCGCAGGTGATCAGGCGGAGCTCGGGAACCGGGGCGGGCCCGTAGACGCTTTCGGTCGGGAACCGGTCCTTGTCGAAGGTGTCCGTCGACAGTACCCAGAAGGTCACGGTGCGCCCGTCGGAGCGCACCACCTCTACCTTGTCTCCGGGCTTGAGGCTGTCCAGCCCGTTGAAGACGCCGGGGCCGGTTCGGGAGTCGACGTGCCCGGCGATGATGGTGGGTCCCAGGTCACCGGGGACCGCGCTCGCGGTGTACCAGCCTGCGACGTCGGGTGACGGGGGTGGCTGCAGGGCGCCGGTGTCGTCGACCACGATCGGCACCAGGGAGCTGTCGACGCCGAGCCTGGGGATCCGGATGGCGACCGGGACCGGCCGGGACCGCGCAAGTAATGGGCCGGTGAGGGTGGTGAGCTGCGCGCCGGACGGCCCGGAGCGGCCCATCCCGGCCGCGATCAGCGTTTGGCACAGGATCGCGACCGCGAGCACGGCCAAGCCGACGACGCGACCGACGCTGCTCGGGTCGGCGTGGACCTGGTCGTGACCTCGGCGCCGGGGTGATCGGTGGTGGCGGCCGGTCATTACTGCCTGCCGTGCCGACCCTGGCTGCGTGGCCGTAGTCGCACGGCGAGTGGCGCCAGCACGGCGAGCAACGCCAACACGGCGACCGACAGCCCGGTGGTCGCGGGCGAGCCAGCCATCCCGCCGTACCCGGTTTCGACGCTGCCCCGCGGGACGCTCCGCGAGCCGATGCTGTCGGTGTGCAGTTCGGCGGCGAGCTGACCGCCCCGATTGACGAGGAGCACGGTGTATACCGCACCGGGGTCCACCTGGATCGGCAGCTGCGCGTCCGCCCCAAGTGATGTCCTGACCAGCAGCTGCCACCGGCCGGCCGGGACCGACCGGTAGCTCGTGGTCTTGGTGAAGCCCAGGCTGGTGGCGAGCGCCGGACCGTCCGCGACGGCGACGTCGACCCGCGGGGCCGAGGCCGCAGCGTTGATCACCCGGACACTGGCGTCGCCGGGTGCCGGCATGGCCAGGTCGTCGTCGAGCACGGTGAGGCCGAGTCCGGCGTAGTGCCCGACCCCGGCCAGGGTGTAGGCCGAACCGGGCTGCGTGGTCAACGTCGTCGCGACCATCGCGGGACTGTCCACCGGCGCACCCGCGGACCGGATGCTGATGGTGTAGGTGCCCGCCGGCACCATCTGGTAGTCGGAGATGGTGCCGTAGCCGACCCCGGGCACCGTGAACGAACCTGCGGGGTCGGCCACCGAGGCCACGACGTAGACATCCATCGCGGGAGTGTCCGGTGACAGCTGGGCCACCCGGAGATAGGCCGGGGCGCCGGCGGGTGCGGCGAAGGAGAAGGACGCCCAGCTCACGATCATGGCGGCGACGAGCACGGCGAGGACCGCGAGGCGGCGGAACTCCTTCATGGTTGCGAGCTCCCAACTGAGGATGCCCCGA
>JBBSGM010000154.1:0-9900 GCA_038254065.1 Mycobacteriales bacterium
AGATCATCTCCGCGGCCGAGGCCCGCGGCCAGCAACGGCTGGTCGAGATGAACCAGCAGGTCCTGGGCAACCTCGACCGGATCATCACCGGTCTTGCCGAGGAACCACCGGCCAGTCCCGACGGAGCGCGTCGATGAGGGCCGACAACACCAACCACTTGATCACCGCGGCCCGCCGACGCCACGAGCTCACCCGCAGCAAGACAGTCCAGGCCCTCCACGAGCTCGACGACGCCGGCGCCGCGGTCACCTTCGAGGCCGTCGCACGGCAGGCCCAGGTGTCGAGATCCTGGCTTTACACCCAGCCCGACATCCGCGGCGAGGTCGAACGCCTCCGCGACCTCGGCCGCCGTGCCCCCGACACGGCGGTGCCCGCTCGGCAGCGCAGCACCGACGCGTCGCTGCTACGCCGGCTTGAAGCCGCCAACGGACGCAACCGGGAACTCGCCGCCGACAACCAGAGGCTGCGCCACCAACTCGCCCAAGCCCTCGGGCAACGGCGCGCAACCGCACCGCACAACGCACGTCAGCACCCGGACCCGCAGCCAGCCGTCGCGCTTCGGTAACGATCACCGCCGGTTGACGGCCGATGTCGACCACCACGCTGTCTCGTTGAGGACGGCGACCTCAACGAGACAGCCCAGGTCACAGCCCGCACTCAAGCACGAGCTAAAGATAACGGTCGTTCACGAGACACTCCGGCGGCTACGGCGTTCCGCAGGTGGTGGTTGTAACAGAACTCGTGTCCGCACCAACGTCACGTGAACCCTCGTTCGCGATACAGTCGCGAAACATGCGGATCGGCTACGCGACGGGCTGCGCGCCGCGGGCATGGACGTCGTGGCCGTAGCCGAACGCTACGGCGTCCCCGCCGACGAGACGATCACCGATATCCAGTGGATGCGCGATGCCGCCGAGCACGGCGAGGCCGTGCTCATGTGCGATGACGCCATCCGCAAGAAGAACCCCGAAGAGCGCCGGGTACTCATCGAGGTCGAACTGCGGGCCTTCGTCGTCAACAGCCAGCTGGCGGCCGTCGAGGTGGTCCGGCGCTTCCTCGACAACCTGACCGCGACCGAACGGGCCTGTGCCCGGCCAGGACCCTTCGTCTACCGCCTGCATCCAGATCGCATCGAGCGGCGACAGATCCGGGCCTAGGAAATGCCGGTCTACGACGGTGAGGCGAGCTGCGCTTGCAGGATCGTGAGCTGCTGCACGGATGGACTCCAGCCGAACCGGCTGAAGAACATTTGGGACATCTCCACTGCGTGCAGGCGGGTCTCGGCGATCAACTCTTCCTTCGACAACGTCATCTCCTGGGTAAGGCTGTCCTCCTGGGGGCCGCCTTTGGGGGTGACGAACTCGGTTCGGCCGCGCAGCCCCATGACGAGGGCGCGACCGGCCAGGCCGTGGAGCTCGACGTGGGCCGTCATCACCTCGGCACCCGCAGCGGTCAGCGCCAGCCGTGCCGCCAGCTCGTAGACCTCGGTGACGTAGTAGAGAATCTCCCAGACTTCGATTACCGAGGTGAAGCCGCGCGGCGCCGCCGTCTGCTCCGCTCCCTTGCGCCAGTCGGCCGATACCGCCCGAAGGTGACGGAACTGGCCGCTGGTGAAGAACCGCCACGCCTCGTACTGGGCCACGATCCCGCCGTCAATGTCCTGGCCCACCCAGTCCCTGCCTCGAAGGACCGACTGGCGGGTGTCGATGAAGGGCACCGGCCATCCCCGAAGGCGCACGACGGCGCCACTGATGATGGGCTCGAGCTCGCCATACGGAACCCGGCCAGGGATGTAGCCCACAGGCTGGATCGCGACCTGCCAATGCCCCGCCTGGCCGATCTTGTCAGTCAGATCGCTCATTGCCATGCCCGCTCAGCTTCGGCGTCGTAGGACGCACGGTCGGTCGGACGCTCATGCGTGGTGAGGGTGACCCCGGCGTCCTCGGCGGCTTTCACGTAAGCACGCAGCGACTTGCGGGTCGCCAGGTCAAGAACCTCGCGCATCTCGACGGAGGTCGGTACCTCACTGGTCTCGGGGAGGCGACGTGTCCGCACGTAGAGCGCACCGTTGCGCAGCACGTTCGGGTAGTCCTTCGAGCAGATGTGGGGAACGTCTGCGAACTCGAAGATCTGGATCACCGCCACGCTGGCGCCAGAGGGCAGATCCCGCCGGTCGACGTCGATGCGAAGCGGCGGATCGGCGTACGCGGCCATCGCGCGCGCCACGTCGTCGTAGGCCAGCCAGGAGTCGAGGTCTGCGGGGCCGACACCGGGGAGCATCGCGGCCGGATCGTCGTCGTCGATCCCGATGACGATGTGGCCCCCGTCTTGCAAGTTGCCCATGCTCAGCGCAGCCCTGGTGACCTTGGCGAAGAGATGCTTGTCCGATCGAGATCCGGGCCCCTTCAGCTCGAGTCCGCGCTGCTCGTAGCCCGGAGCCAGTGCATCTTCAATCTCCTCGGCGGTGAGCATGCGCACGATCCGACGCTATCGGCCAAGGTGTCGCCCCGGCTGCTCGGATACGGCGTGGTGCAGGTCTTGAACCTCGGTGAACATCGCCGACGCGAGTCGGCCGTCGTTCTCACGGTGTTCCAGTTCGGAACTGGGACGGCGCTTCCTCGCTGCTCTGTCGCTGCCTCACCAACCATGTCGGCGCGGACTCGGCGCCGGCGCCGGCGCCAGCCCCCGAGGCCGCGACCGTAGACTTACGCCCATCCCGAACGAGGAGCTGTGTTGCCCGAAGAGTTGCCGCCGCCCGACGACGAGACCCCCGACGACGAGTCTGCGTCTGACGAGCACACCGACGCTGCGGCTGCGACTACCGAGGCCCTGCGTCAGGCGATGGCGCCCTTCCTCGAGGCGCAGGCAGAGATCGTGCGCAAGGCGATGGAGCCGCTCACAGCGGCGTTCGCCAGCCAGTTCGCAGAGATTAATCGTGGATCCTCCGTTGTCAGCAGCATGCAGGACGTCCTTCGCCGCTCGCTGCGGCCGCTGCAGTTCGACTTCTTGGCGCAGTACGACTTCGGAGCGCTCAAGTCCCTGCAGGAGGCGCTTGCACGTTCCCTGCCACGCATCGACTTCGCCCAGCTGCGCCAGGTCATCCGTCGAGGCACGCCGCCGAACTGGCACGACCTCGACGACCACGTTGGTTTGAGTGAGCTGCTCGACATTACCGAGGCTGGCCTGCCAACCGCCTGGGTTCCCCGAGCTGAGGTGCTGACAGAGCTGATCGATGCGACCGAGGCCGATCGTCCTGCCGTCTTCGCTGCCCGTCGCATCGAGATCATCGCGGACTGCAGGACAGTGCTCAAGGATGTCACGTCGCCCGAGTTGGGCGATCTCGTCGACATCCTCGATGAGGCCCTCACCGTGGCCGACGAAGGCCGTCTGGCCGCTGCCCAGGCGCTCGCCGCATCGGTCTTCGATACGATCCTGCGCCACACGATCAAGCCGCTGCGGATCACCGGCTACTACCCAAGGGTCAAGGCGGAGATCACCAACCGCCATGAGAACGCCTCGATGGCCGAGCTGCGGTGGGGACTCGTCCACGTGGCTGCGATCGCAGCGCTCGAGAAGTTCGAT
The DNA here is from genome assembly GCA_038254065.1 of Mycobacteriales bacterium. Classification (GTDB taxonomy): domain Bacteria; phylum Actinomycetota; class Actinomycetes; order Mycobacteriales; family Pseudonocardiaceae; genus Pseudonocardia. Next base: position 3,583 of record JBBSGM010000154.1, read on the forward strand.
CACCCTGCAGGGGACCCGATCCCGACGAGCTTCAACCGCCACGCCAGCGCTCACGCTGTCAGCCGAGTGCAGTACACGACAGAAAACGCCATGATCGCCTTAACGCTCGCTACGTCGCTCGTCCGTGAGGCTCACCAGGAGATCGTCGACGCTGCTACGACGCCATAGATCATTCCGCCGCTAGAGCTCGCAGGCCCCTCAGTGGCATGTGCGTGAGCGACAGCAACAGGACGATGCAGCCTCTGCTCACGTCGGCGTTCGCCTCCCGGTACACGAGCAGGACCGCGCGCAGGTTCCGCTCGACGTCCACCGTCGGGAGTTGTGGACTCGGGCGTCGGCACAGCCGACCTCGCCGAGCCGAGCCCCGGGCCTGCTACACACGCTCTCGGCGCCAGCGACAACATGGCGCCTCGCCGAGAGACGACACTGAAGGCATCACCCGGGATTCCGTGCATTATCCCGGGTAACAGAGGACCACCACCCGCCGTCACGAGCCTCGTGTCCACAGCCCACGGATCCGTGACCGCCGGTCGGCGCGCCGAGCGCCCACGCCCGCCGGCCGGACGCGATACTGGCGCAGTGACCACGGCGACGACGAGGATCGAACGCTCCGGCCCCGCGGTCCGGGCCGCGCTCGCCCAGCTGTCCCCGGCCGAGTGCGCCCAGTTCGAGGCCGAGTTCGCCCAGGCCACCGCCCGCGCCGGCGCCGAGTACGACCTCGCCCCCGCCCAACAAGTCCTCGACCGCTGGTGGGGCATCGCGGTCATCCGCGCCAACCCGCTGTCCGACCATGAACAGGCCCAGCTCGCCCGCGCACGTCAGGGCGTGTTCGACGGGTTGTGGGAACGCGACGACCGCGGCGACTGGCACCAGCTCTAGCCACCCGCCGGGCCGCATCGACACGGCAGGGACGACACGGCAGCGATGGCCCGCTACGGCCTGATCTGGCTGGAGATCGCCTACGCCGACTACACCAGCCTGCCCGCGCCGACCCGCGGGCAGATCAGCGTGCGGATCGAGCAACTGCTGGAGAACCCGCGCCAGCGCGGCGACAGCTACGACGAGCTCACCGACCAATGGACCACCACCTACGGCGGCGGCGCCGGCCTGATCGTCTACGCGGTCGTCCACGAACGCCAGCGCGTGATCATCTTGCGGTTGGTGTAACCGGCACATCACGCGGGTTATCGCCAGGTTCCCCCCGTGGGTTCACCTGGATTGGAGGGTGCGGGTCAGGAACCTGCGGCTCGAGCGGGTCTCGGGCTCGTTGAGGCCGTGGGTTCGTGGTCGGTGAGGATGCGGCAGGGCGAGGCTGGCGTAGGTCGTGGCGGTGCCGTGGTCGAGCCCAAAGACGAGGCGAGGCGGAGCGGGTCGACGCCGCTGATGAGCGCGCTGACCACCGCCGAGCCCGCAAAGCTGCGCTATCGACTTCCTCATCACCGTCTCGGGTGGCGGTCCGGGACGGTCCGCCACCCGAGAGGTCGTGTCGGTCTACGTGTGGTGGGTGATAGTCACCACAGGTAGGAGTTGCCGCTCCCGTCGAACCACACCAGCCGCCGCCATGCGGTGCGCAACGCGAGCGCATCTTCGAACGACCACGCCCCCTTCGCCAAGATCTCGCGCTGGCACCATCTCGCGGTCGATCAGCAGCGGCCATCTAGCGCTGCGACATCCCGGCCAGATAGCCCTGCGATTCACACTCCTGCCCGCCCTGCTCCTGACGTCAGCCTGGGGTACACCCTGGACGACACCGGCCGAGACGGCCGCCCTTAACGCACGATCCTGCAGCGTTGCTACTCAGACCCCATATATGGCGGGGCGCTTGCCCTCGCCCCCTGCGGACACCGCTGGCCTTGAACTCTCGCCGGTCAGGACGCGACGATCAGGGCCTGCGGTGCCGCCACTTTCATCCGGGTCGCCAACCAGCGCAGTTGCAGGCTGGTCTGCGATTCGCACTGCCCCACCACCTGCAGCAGCTCGGCGTCCGCCAGGCCCCTGGCGGCCTGGCCCACCATGGTCCAGGTGATGTCGAGGAACGAGCACAGGGCGTAGAGCTCATGCAGGTCCCGCAGGAACCCCAGACCACCGCTGCGCACACTGGACAAACCCTGCGCGTCGAGCCGCTCGGGCACCTGCTCGGCGGCCTCGCCGTACCGCTCGACCACCGGAGCGAGGGCGCTGACGTGCTCGTCGCACTGGGCGGCCACCGTCAGGCAGGCGTAGTAGACATCGGCTTCGGCTTGGTGTCCCTCGCCCACCTGGCGGTAGGAGCCGGCGAGTGTCTGCTCGCCGTCGTGCAACAGCCCGAGGTAGGTCGACAGGTGCATTAGGCACCTGCCGTGGAGACCGCTTCGGCGGCCGGCCCACCGGTGGTCGGGACGACGGCGGCATCGACGGGCGCCGACCCGGCCGTCGTCGGTGCCGGCGCCGGGCCGGTGGCGGCGCGCAGCAGGGTGAGCCGCACGGCGCCGCTCTTGAACGCGGGCTGCTTGCTGACCGGGTCCCAGGAGGTGAGAGTCAGCTCGTTGGCCGAGGTGTGGCTGTCGTTGCCGCCGTAGTGGAACGGGATGAACACTGTCCCGTCGCGTCCCCGGCCGACGCGGACCAGCGCCTCGAGCCACCCCCGGACGCTGCTCACCCGCACCAGGTCACCTTCTGACAGGCCGAGCCGGGCCGCGTCGCCCGGGCTCACCTCCACCCACACAGCAGGGGCAGCGTCCTGCAGCTGACGGGCGCGGCCGGTCTTGGTCCGGGTGTGGAAGTGGTAGACAGTGCGCCCGGTCGTCAGCAGCAGCGGGTAGTTCGGCGACGTCGGCTCGTGCAGCGGCTGGTGGGCCGCCGTCCGCAACAGGGCCCGGCCTGCCGGGTTGGTCGCCCGATGCTGGTCCCTGCTGGTCGCGGCCCCAAGCAGCAGGTCCTGCCCATAGCTCTCGCAGTAGTCGGTGTCGCTCGGGAAGTGCGAGTCGGCGTACAGCCGCTCCAGACCGTCAGGGTGCTCGTCGTTGCACGGCCACTGGATCCCGCTGCCGCCGCGCAGCTTGTCGTAGGACAGGCCGCTGTAGTCGCACGGCCGGCCCGCCGACGCCTGCTTCCAGGCCTCGAAGGCTTCCTCCGGCTGCGACCACCGCGGGATCGACCGTCCGCTTCGGTCGGTAAAGCCCATCCGGCGGGCGTAGTCCACCCAGATGTCGAGGTCGCTGCAGGCCTCGCCGGGGGGCGGGACGGCCTGCTCGGTGAGGTGCACGGTGCGGTCGGCGTTGGTGTAGGTACCGGCCCGCTCGGCCCAGAGCGCTGCCGGCAGCACGACGTCAGCCAGCTCCGTCGTCTCGTTGCGGTACGCCTCGTTCACGACCACGAACGTCTGGTCGCCCGACAGGATCCGCCGGATCCGTGGCAGGTCGGGCATTGATGCCGCCGGGTTGGTGCCCGCGATCCACAGCAGCCCGATCGAGCCCTGCTCGGCGTAGCGGAAGATCTGCATCGCGTGCGTCGGCGGCGAGCAGTGCGGGATCTTCAGCTCGTCGACGTCCCACAGCTCGGCGAGCTCGGCGACGTGCTCCTCGTTGTCCCAGTTGCGGAAGCCCGGCAGGTCGCCGTCCGCCCCAGTCTCGCGGTTGTTCTGGGCGGTGGGCTGACCGTTCATCTGCAACACGCCGGAACCTGGCGTGCCGAGCAGGCCGCGCAGCAGATGCAGGTTGTTGACCTGGCAGCTCGCCGCGGTCGCCTGGTGAGACTGGTAGAAGCCCTGCAGCACCGTGGACAGGACACGCTCGGCCGTCCCGAAGATCTCAGCGGCCCGCTCGATGCCGCGGGCCTCGACGCCGCAGATGCCCGCGACGTACTCGGGGGTGTAGGGCTCCACGGTGGCCTGCAGCTCGTCGAAGCCGACAGTGTGCGCGGCGACGTAGGCCTCGTCCAGCCAGCCGCGGTGCAGTACCTGCCGGATCAGCCCGTTCATCAACGCCAGGTTGGTACCGGGCCGGATCGCGAGGTGGACACCGCCGGTCCGCAGCGCCTCACCCGCCACCGGGGTCAGGCGAGGGTCGACCGCGACGAGCCTTGGCGCGTCCGGACCGTGCGTGCGGTCCAAGATCCGCGCCCAGAGCACCGTCTGGGTCTCGGCCATGTTGTGGCCATAGAGAAAGATGGCATCGGTCGCCTCGATGTCCGCGTAGGAGCCGGGCTGGCCGTCCGCCCCGAAGGTCTCCTTTAACGCGGACGCGGCGGTGGCCGTGCACAACCGGGTGTTGCCATCCATGTGGGGAGTGCCGATCCCGGCTTTGCCGATCACCGCCAGCGTGTAGTACTCCTCGAGCATGAGCTGGCCGCTGGTGTAGAACCCGTGGCTCAGCGGCCCCTTGGTGTCGAGCAGCTCACGGCTCTTGCGCGCCACCAGATCCATGGCCACCTCGTATGGCGTCTCGACGAGCGTGCCGCTGCCGTCCCTGACCAGGGCGGTCGTCAACCGGTCGCGCTGCTGCCCCTGCCACCCGAACAGCCCCTTGGGGCCCAGTCGGCCATGGTTGACCCGGTCAACCGCCCGCCCCCGGACGCCGACGATCCGGCCGTCGGTGACGCCGAGGTCGATGCCGCAGCCGTTGCTGCACAGCAGGCACGCCGACTGCACCCACCGCTCGGGCTCGGCGCCGGGTATGAAGCTGTCCACCCGCACCGGCCAGGCCGTCTCGCGAGCATGCGCGGACCTCGGCCCCCAGATATCAGCGATCCGATCGGCTCGCTCAGACACAAGAACCCCCAGACCGGACCAGCGGACACGGCGTGCCGCCACTGCCCCAACCCTGTCACGCCCTCGGGCACCGGCGGGCCGCCGTGGCGCGGCAAGATGCAGGACCGGGCGCGCAGCACACCCCCGGCGCGAGCAAGCCGTGCACCGACGCGGGCACCGGCTACCGGCCGGCCGGCATGAGCAGCAAGGTCAGTCCCCGTCCCACACCAACGGCTCGCCTACCTGGCAACACGGTCACCGAGGCCAGCCCCGGCCGCTCGACAGTCGGCCAGAGCCGCAGCCACTCGCGTCGTTCGGTCACGCGCTCTCCTACCCGGTCACACTGCCCGTCAGTAGTCATGCTCGGTGGGTGAAGCTGGCGGGTGCAGCTACCGACAGCGGCCTCGCCGAGCCTTCTCCGACAGTTGCCCGCTGGTGCCACTCGGTGAGCGTGTCCCTGGGTGCGGCGGGCTTGGAGCCCGAGCAGGGCCCGCTGTGGGGACAGCAGCATCCCCAGCGGATCCTCCCGTGCTGCGGCCTGCCGGGCGCTCTGCTCGTCGGCGGTCAGCGCGGCGGGTGCGGCGAGGGACTCCAGGACCTGGTCGCGTTCCTGGCGCCGCGCGGTGAGCCGACGGTGGGTGAGGATCAGCGACAGGCCCAACCAGACCGCGACACCGATCACGAGTCCAGCCCCAACAGCGGCTGTGGCCGCACCGGGCGCCGGCCACACCGCCGCCACGGCGGGATAGCTGAGCACGGCAACGCCCACGCCGAGCACGACCGCGGGCACGCCGGCAAGCAGCCGGGGATCGGTGGAGCGAAAGGTGTTGTGTTGGACCCCGCTGCCCAACACCGCGGTCTGCCCGGAGAACGTGTTCGCGCTGATGCGCGCCGAAGCCACGTCGGGCTCCGGACCGGGGAGGTCGCTCATCTCGGCGGGGTTAGGAGCCGAAGCGGTTGCGTTGCTTGCCCTTGCCCTGCACGGCGGCCGGCCCAAGGAACGTGTTCCCACTGATCTGAACGCCCGACCCCGCCCCCCGCACCGTGGTGTCCGCCCCCGCCGGGGCGGAGGTGGTGGGGTCTTGAGTGCGGCGATAGAGCCACAACGATGCCGCCGCTGACGCCAGCGTGACCACGCCGACGATGACCCAGGCCAACGGTCCGGTGGTGGCGTCAGCGGTGGCGAAGTTGACCGTGACCATCACTGCGGTGGCCAGCACCGCCACCGCCACCGTCGGAATCCCCCCCCCGCAGCGTCGCTGCGCGTCGAGCCGCCATCGCTGACCCCCTCCATGTCGCCCGACCCGTGCCCAGTGTGCTCCGTCGCGGCCCGCTACGGCAGTAGCCGCCACGTTCGCCGGGCCCGCCGCGACTGCAGCTCGTCCTGACCCGTGAGCGCCGATCCGGCGAGCCAGGCCGACGAGCACTCCGCTCTGGCATGTTCCAGTTCTTTGGAAGTGGAACACCCAGGTGCGGCGGCTGACCGGCATCGAGCGGCGCAGCTCGCGCCGTCTCGGAAGTCAGGTTCACAACTGCGTGTCGGAGGGCCGCTACAGAGTCGACTATCGGTACGGTCCGGGTGTGGATCTCGG
>JBBSGM010000155.1:0-9773 GCA_038254065.1 Mycobacteriales bacterium
CGCAGCAGCATGCGGTGGTTTGGAACCACTCCCTGCAGAACGGCCCCGGAGGACCTACCTCCATCTCCAGCACAGCACCGCACCTCAAGAGTCCAGCTCTCTACATCCGAACCTCCAGACGCGTTCGTGGCACACCCGACCGCTGATCACCCGGGCGGCGCACGCCGTCGCGAGCCGTGCTTTCCGCGCCCGGAACGGGAAAGATGTCGGAGGTGGACGCCGTCGAACGGTTCGCAGCGCTGGTGAACGCTCCGGACCCGGCGCTCGACGAGGCCGCGCTGGCCCTGGCCGCCGGCGCCGACCGGGGCCTGGACGCGGCCCGCTGGCTGGCCGAGCTCGACCGGCTCGCCCAGGGCGTCGGCTCGCTCACCGAGCTGGTCCGCCGGTTGTTCGTGCAGGAGGCGTTCACCGGGAACACCGCTGACTTCTACGACCCACGCAACTCGCTGCTGCCACACGTGCTCGCCCGGCGCACCGGTATCCCGATCAGTCTGGCCGTGGTCTGCATCGAGGTGGGCCGCCGGGCCGGGATCGAGTTGGAGGGCGTCGGGATGCCGGGCCACTTCCTCGTCCGGGTGCCCGGCACCGATCACCACCTCGACGTGTTCGACGGCGGGCGCAGCCTCGACCTCGCCGGCTGCGAGGCGCGGTTGCGGTCGGCCACCGGTGCGGGGCCGGCGTTCGCGTTCGGCCCGCACCTGCTGGTCGCGACGAACACCCGCGCCATCCTCACCCGGATGCTGGAGAACCTGCGAGTGACCTACCGCGAGCGCAGGCGGCCCGCCGACCTGGAGTGGGTGCTGCGGATGCGGATGACGCTGCACCGCAACGACCCGGCTGTCCTTCTCGAGCTGGCCCGCGCGCAGGGCGACCAGGGCCGATGGCTGCAGGGGGCCCGGTTGATCGACGGCTACGTGGCCGACGCGGAGGCGGACCACCGGCTCGGGCCGACCCCCGGGCAGCTCGACGAGCTGCGCACCGCCTCCCGGTCACTGCGCGCACACCTCAACTGAGCTCACGTCGGATGCGTACGGTGAGGACGTGAGTCCCGCCACCCGCCCACCGCGTGCCCTGGTCACCAACGACGACGGCATCGACTCGCCCGGGCTCGGTGCGCTGGCCGCCGGCGCCCGCGACGCCGGGTTCGACGTCGTCGTGGCCGCACCGCACACGGACACGAGCGGTGTCGGCGCCTCGGTGCTCTCGGTCCGGGACGGCGACCGGACCGCGGTGCACCCCCGCGAGCTGCCCGACCTGCTGGGGATCCCGGCGTTCGCGGTGGAGGGCCACCCCGCTTTCATCGTGCGCGCGGCCGGACGCGGCTGGCTCGCCCCGGCGCCCGACCTGGTGCTCTCCGGGATCAACGCCGGCGCGAATGTGGGACGGGCGGTGCTGCACTCCGGGACGGTCGGCGCCGCGCTGACGGCGGGCCTGCAGGGCTGCCGCGCGCTCGCCGTGTCGCTGGACAGCGGGCAGTTGATGCCGGCGGCGGCACACTGGGAGTCGGTGCTGCACCTGCTGCCCGGGGTGCTCGACCTGCTGCTGGGCAAGCCTGCCGGCACAGTGTTCTCGCTGAACGTGCCGGACCGCCCGGTCGACGAGCTCGGCGAGCTGCGCGAGGCCCGGCTGGCCCGGTTCGGCGCGGTGCAGGTCCGGGTGGTGCACCGCGCGGGCGACCCGTCCGGGACGCTGCACGCCTCCGTCGCCGAGTCGGGCGAGCCACCGGAGCCGGGCACCGACACCGCGCTGCTCGCCCAGGGTCACCCGACGCTCACCGAGCTGCGGTCGATCGTCGAATGCCCGGGGGTGCTGGAGCGACACCCGGCGAGCGCCGACGCCCACGCCTGAGGGCCGGCCCGCTCAGTGCTCGTCGCGCCCGGTGAGCTGCTCCTCCAGCCGGTCGGCGACCTCCACCACCAACCGGAACGGCCGCTCGAAGGAGCCAAGGTTCGCCTCCTCCAGCGGGATCGAGTGCCGGAACACCGCCACCCCGTCCACCGCCGCGACTCCGCCGATCACCGACTCCCCGGCGAGCGCCAGCAGCCGGGCCAGGTCGACGTCGGCCACCCGGCACACCGGCGAGGCGATCTGCACCCACCGGCGGTTGTCCGCGCCGGTCACCCGCCGGATCACGACCAGCTGGGTCCGCTCACCGGTGGTCGGGAGGTTGAACCACAGCTCCCCGTCGGCCTGGCGCATGACCTCGTAGCGCATCCGCACGTAGGACAACAGGTCGTCCCAGCTGGCCACGTCGGCTCCTCCCCACGAGTCGCTCGCAGGCTCGCTCGTCAGTCGGACCGTACCGCGACCCGGGTGCCGGCGGGCTACAGCCCCAGCAGCCGGGCGATGAGCATCCGCTGTACCTCGGAGGTCCCCTCGCCGATCTCCAGGATCTTCGCGTCCCGGTAGAACCGGCCGACCGGGTACTCGTTCATGAAGCCGTAGCCGCCGAACACCTGGGTCGCGTCGCGGGCGTTGTCCATCGCCGCGTTGGACGAGACCAGCTTCGCGATGGCCGCCTCCTTCTTGAACGGCTCGCCCCGCAGCATCTTCGCCGCCGCCGCGTAGTAGGCCAACCGGGCGGTGTGCGCCCTGGCCTCCATGTCGGCGATCTTGAACTGGATGGCCTGGTAGCGGCCGATCGGACTGCCGAACGCCTCGCGCTGGTGGGCGTAGCGCACCGACTCGTCGACGCAGCCCTGGGCCAGCCCGACGCTCAGTGCCGCGATCGCGACCCGGCCCTCGTCGAGGATGGACAGGAACTGCGCGTAGCCGCGGCCGAACTCACCGAGCAGGTTGCCGACCGGGACGCGACAGTCGTCGAAGAACAGCTCACGGGTGTCGCTGGCGTTCCAGCCGACCTTGGAGTACTTCCTCGACACCGTGAAGCCCGGGGTACCGGACGGCACGATGAACGCCGAGATCTCCTTGCGCCCGTCGGGCTTCCCGCCGGTGACCGCGGTGACGGTGACGAGCGAGGTGATGTCGGTGCCGGAGTTCGTGATGAACGCCTTGGAGCCGTTGATCACCCACTCGTCGCCGTCGAGGGTGGCGGTGGTGCGGGTGGCGCCGGCGTCCGAGCCCCCGCCGGGCTCGGTGAGCCCGAAAGCACCGAGCTGCTCTCCGCTGACCAGGGCGGGCAGCCAGCGCGTCCGCTGCTCGTCGCTGCCGAACCGGAAGATCGGCATGCTGCCCAGTGAGACACCGGCCTCCAGGGTGATCGCGACCGACGAGTCGACGCGGGCGAGCTCCTCCAGGGCCAGGCACAGCGCGAAGTAGTCGCCGCCCATGCCACCGTGCTCCGTGGGGAACGGCAGGCCGAACAGGCCCATCGCGCCCATCTTCGCCACCAGGTCGTACGGGAACTCGCCGCGCTCGTAGAGCTCCCCGATGACCGGGGCCACCTCCTTGCGCGCGAACTCCGCGACGGTCGCCCGCAGCACCGCCTGCTCCTCGGTCAGCTGGAAGTCCATGGTCAGTCCTCATTCGCCTGCTGGGGCTTCACCACCGCGAGCACGGCGTCCTTCGCGACGGTGGCGCCGGCGCGGGCCGTCAGCTCGCGGACCACCCCGTCAACCGGAGCGGTGAGTACGTGTTCCATCTTCATCGCCTCGACGACGACGAGCCGGTCGCCCGCCGCGACCTGCTGACCCTCGGTGACCTCGACGACGGTCACGGTGCCGGGCATCGGCGAGCGCACCGGCCCGCCGGCACCGACCTCGCCGGGCCGGGCGGCCTCCAGCGGCGTCTGCTCGCGCACCGCCCAGGAGTGCCCGTCACGGGCCAGCCAGAGCGTCGGGCCGTCCTGCGTGCAGGGGTAGCGGCGGGTGACACCGCCCACCCTGACCGCCAGCACCCCGTCGACCAGCTGGGCCGACGCCCGCACCGGACCGGCGGCGCCGATCGTGACCTCGGCGTCATGCGCCCGACCGCGGACGCTGATCTCGACCGGGTCGTGCCCGGCGACGAGCAGCCGCCACGTCGTCGCTGCGGGCTCCCCGACCCGCCAGCCGCCGGGCACGTCGAAAGGATCGACGACGGCGCCGCTCGGCTCCAGGGCGAGCAGCGCGTGCAGGGCGGCCGCGGTGAGCACGTCGTCGGGCAGGTCGGCGGCGGTGAGCGCAACGCCGCGGCGCGCCACCAGCCCGGTGTCGAGGCGAGCGGCGCGGACGTCGTCGTCGGCGAGCAGGGCGCGCAGGAACGCGACGTTCGTGCCGAGCCCGAGCAGCACGGTGTCGCGCAGGGCGGCGTCCAACCGGCGCAGCGCCTCGTCCCGGTCGGCACCGTGAGCGATGACCTTGCTGAGCATCGGGTCGTAGTCGGGGCCGACGACGCTACCCTCCGCGACCCCCGAGTCGACCCGGACCCCCGGCCCCCGCGGCTCGCGCAACGCCAGGATCCGCCCGTCGGTCGGGAGGAAACCGTTCGCCGGGTCCTCGGCGTAGATCCGGGCCTCGACGGCGTGCCCGGTCAGCGTCACGTCGTCCTGGTTGATCGGCAGCCGCTCACCCGCCGCCACCCGAAGCTGCAGCTCAACCAGGTCGAGCGCGGTGACCAGCTCGGTGACCGGGTGCTCGACCTGCAGCCGGGTGTTCATCTCCATGAAGTAGAATTCGGTGGGCTCGTCGGAGCCCACGAGGAACTCCACGGTGCCCGCGCCGAGGTAGCCCACTACCCGGGCGGCCTCGACCGCGGCGGCACCCATCCGGTCCCGCTGCGCGGCAGTGAGCAACGCCGACGGCGCCTCCTCGACGATCTTCTGGTGCCGGCGCTGCAGGGAGCACTCGCGCTCACCGAGGTGCACGACGGTGCCGTGCGCGTCGGCCAGCACCTGGATCTCGATGTGCCGCGCAGGGATGAGCAGCCGCTCGACGAGCAGCGTGTCGTCGCCGAAGGAGGCCTTCGCCTCGCGCCGGGCGCGCGCGACGGCGCCGGCCAGGTCCTCCGGACGGGGTACCGCACGCATCCCCTTGCCGCCGCCACCCGCGGACGGTTTGAGCAGCACCGGGTACCCCACCTGCTCCACGGCGCGGGCGAGCGCAGCGGCGGAGAGCCGGGCGCCGTCCCGTCCCCGATCGGCACAGCCCGGCACCACCGCAACCCCGGCCTGCGCCACCGTCACCTTCGCCGCGATCTTGTCGCCCATCGCCTCGATCGCCGACGGCGGCGGGCCGACGAACACGATGCCGGCCTGCCAGCAGGCGGTGGCGAACGCGCTGCTCTCGCTCAGGAAGCCGTAGCCGGGATGGATCGCCTGCGCACCGGTGGCCCTGGCGGCGCCGATGACGGCCGGGACGCAGCGGTAGCTCCGGGCGGCGGGTGCGGGTCCGACCCGTACCGCGATGTCGGCCTCCGTCACGTGCCGGGCGCCCGCGTCGGCGTCGCTGTACACGGCGACGGACCTGATCCCGAGCGCCCGCAGGGTGCGAATCACCCGGACCGCGATCTCGCCGCGGTTGGCGACCAGGACGGTGTGGAACACGCGCGAGGCCTCCTGTTCGTGGCGACGGGCAGGTGGGTTCCCGGGCATGGGGCCCGGGACTACATTCGGAAGAGGCCGAAGCCCGGCTGGGCCAGCGGGGCGTTGGCGGCGGCGGACAGCGCGAGCCCGAGCACGGTGCGGGTGTCGGCGGGGTCGATGACACCGTCGTCCCAGAGTCGGGCAGTCGAGTAGTAGGGGTGGCCCTGGTGCTCGTACTGCGCCCGGATCCGGTCGGTGAACTGCTCCTCGGGCTCCGGGTCCGCGGGCGAGCGGACGGTCGCCAGGACCGTCGCCGCCTGCTCCCCGCCCATCACCGATATCCGGGCGCCCGGCCACATGAACAGGAACCGCGGCGAGTACGCCCGTCCGCACATCGCGTAGTTCCCGGCGCCGAACGAACCGCCGATGATCACGGTGAGCGTCGGGACCCGGGTGGAGGCCACTGCGGTGACCATCTTCGCGCCGTTCTTGGCGATGCCACCCGCTTCGTACGCGGCACCGACCATGAACCCTGAGATGTTCTGCAGGAACACCAGCGGGACGCCGCGCTGGTCGCACAGCTCGATGAAGTGTGCGCCCTTGAGCGCCGACTCGGAGAACAGGATCCCGTTGTTCGCGACGATCCCGACCGGATGGCCGTGCAGCCGGGCGAACCCGGTGACCAGCGTCGTCCCGTACCCGGACTTGAACTCGTGGAACCGCGAGCCGTCGACGGTGCGGGCGATCACCTCACGGACGTCGTAGGAGGTCCGCGAGTCCGTGGGCACGACGCCGTAGAGCTGCGCCGGGTCGACGACCGGCTCCTCGGTCGACAGGACGTGCCACGGCCGCGGCGCCCGCGGGCCCAGCGTGGCGACGATCGAGCGGACGATCTGCAGCGCATGCGCGTCGTTGTTCGCCAGGTGATCGGTGACGCCGGAGATCGTCGAATGCAGGTCGCCGCCGCCCAGCTCCTCGGCGGTCACGATCTCGCCGGTGGCCGCCTGCACCAGCGGCGGCCCACCCAGGAAGATCGTCCCCTGGTTGCGGACGATCACCGCCTCGTCACTCATCGCCGGCACGTACGCCCCGCCCGCGGTGCACGAGCCGAGCACCGCGGCGATCTGCGGGATGCCCAGCCCGGACATCGTCGCCTGGTTGTAGAAGATCCGGCCGAAGTGCTCGCGGTCGGGGAACACGTTGTCCTGCTCGGGCAGATACGCCCCGCCGGAGTCGACGAGGTAGATGCAGGGCAGCCGGTTGTGCAGCGCCACCTCCTGGGCGCGCAGGTGTTTCTTCACCGTCATCGGGAAGTACGTGCCGCCCTTGACGGTGGCGTCGTTGGCGACGACCACGCATTCGCGCCCGGCCACCCGGCCGACACCGGTGATCACCCCGGCCCCCGGCGCCTCGTCGCCGTACATGCCGTGGGCGGCGAGCGGGGAGAGCTCCAGGAACGGGCTCGACGGGTCGAGCAACGAGTCCACCCGGTCGCGGGGCAGCAGCTTGCCGCGCTCGACATGCCGGGCCCGCGCCCGCTCCGGGCCGCCCAGCCGGGCGGCCGCGAGGTGCGCGTCGAGGTCGGCGACGAGGTTGCGGTGCGATGCGGCGTTGCGGTCGAACTCGGCGCCGGTCGGGTCGACGGAGCTGCCCAGCACCGGGGTCGCCGTGGCGACGTCCATGGTCTCCCCTCGGTCGGTGGTCGCGGCCATGCTAATGGCGTTGATGTCGCGCCCCGGCGCTGCACGCCTGCCGAGAGATTGCGTTGCCCTGAATGCAGACCTGCCGTGATCACCGCACCGGCGCCCGCGAGTCGGGGTATTCGGGTGACCGAGTCGCGCGATCTGTGCGACGCCCGGCGCGCACGACGAGCAGCAGCAGCCACCCGGTGTTGACCACGAGCCACGCTCGCTGCCATAGCCCGCTGTCCGCACCGCCAACCTGTAGCAGCAACAGCGGTGACCCGACCGCGGCCACCGCCGTCAACGCGCGCAGCGCAGCGCTCCGTCCCGTGGCACCCAGAACGACCGCGACCATCGCCACGACCAGCGCGATCTCGTAGCCGACGACGGCCTCGACATGCACGATGTCGGCAAGAACGGCGGGCGCGTCGTTCGCGCCGAACCCGCAGCCGGCGGCGCCGGTCGGGCAGCCGGTGCGGAATGCGGACACGGTCAGCCCAGCCAGGCCGGCCACGGCGAGCGGCCCGGCGACGGGCAGCGACCGGCGCAGCACGGCGGCGGCCGCGAGGTGCGCAAGGCCGAGGGCGGCGAGCGCCGCGATGCCCAGCACCGCGACCTCCGACCCGCGTCCGGCCAGACTGGAGATGTAGTCGGCGCGCAGCGAGTACCCGGACGCGAGCGCCCCGGCCACCAGCGCACCCAGCCAGAACAGGACAACCCCTGCGACCGCCGCCCGTGTCATCCCTGAATCCTGCCCGACGGCCCGGTGCCCCGATACCGGCGAGCGCGGCGAGGGTACGCGGCTGAGTGCGAATTATCACCAGGTCGTTCGGGCCGGAGGAGCGCGCAACCCGGCCAGCCGCTCGGTCGCCTCGACGAGCACCTCGTCGCGCTTGCAGAACGCGAACCGCACCAGGGAACGCCCGAGGTCAGGATCGACACAGAACACCGATACCGGCACGGCCGCGACCCCGACCAGCTCGGGGAGCCGCCAGCAGAACTCGATCGCGTCGGCGAACCCCAACGGCGCGACATCGGTGACCACGAAGTACGTCCCCGATGTCGGGAAGACGGTGAACCCGGCGGCGCGCAACCCGGCGGACAGCAGGTCGCGCTTGTGCGTCAGCCCGGCGACGAGGTCAGCGTAGAACTCGTCCGGCAGCCCGAGCGCGTGCGCGATCGCGGGCTGGAACGGCGCACCGCTGACGTAGGTGAGGAACTGCTTCACCGCACGCACCGCCGCGACGAGCTCGGCGGGCCCGTGCACCCAGCCGACCTTCCACCCGGTCACCGAGAACGTCTTGCCCGCCGAGGAGATCGTCAACGTCCGCTCGGCCATCCGGGGCAGTGCCGCCATCGGCACGTGCGCACGGCCGTCGAAGACCATGTGCTCGTAGACCTCGTCACTCACCACGGCGGCGTCGTAGCGCTGTGCGAGCTCGGCGACCAGCGCAAGCTGCTCGCGGGAGAGGACGGCCCCGGTCGGATTGTGCGGGGTGTTGAGCAGGACGACGCGGGTGCGGTCGGAGAACGCGGCGCCGAGCTCGTCGGGGTCGAAACCGAAGTCGGGTGGCCGCAGGGCCACCGCGCGCAGCCGCGCCCCGGCCAGCGCCACCGTCGCGGGATAGGAGTCGTAGTACGGCTGGAAGGTGACCACCTCGTCGCCCGGCCCGCACAGCGCCAGCACCGCCGCCGCGATCGCCTCGGTGGCGCCGCTCGTGACGAGCACGTCGTCGGGGTCGACGTCGAGGCCGTGGAACCGGCGCTGGTGCTCGGCGACGGCCACCCGCAGCGCCGGGACGCCCGGACCCGGGGGGTACTGGTTGACCCCGCCAGTGATGTTCGCCGCCGCCTCCACGAGCAGCGACGGCGGGCCGTCGGTGTCCGGGAAGCCCTGGCCGAGGTTGATCGCGCCGGTCCGCAGCGCGAGCGCGGACATCTCGGCGAAAATCGTCGACGTGAACGGCCGCATCCGTTCGACCAGCATCGGCCGACAGTAGCGGCTCGCTGTCCGCCGCCCAGCGCTCGGCGGCGCCGCCACCTCACGGGCCCGTTGTCACGAACGGCACGGCCGCGTGCACGAGCGCCCCGGGTACCTCAATTCTGTGTGCACTGGTCAGCGGCGGAGGCGGCGGTAGAGGTGGCGCTTGGAGATGTAGCGCCGCTGGGAGAACGCCGACCAGCGTATCGGGAGTCAGGACAGGCGCTGACCTGCGGGAAGGTCTGGTGTCGTCGGTCGACGGTGGGCGTCGTTGGGCGTTGCCGTTTGTACCCGATTTGTACCGGGGGCGCGACCGGGCACCGCTGCGAGGCTGCGAGCGCTGGGTTATGAGTCGGGCGCCGGACGTTCCACCCCGTCGCATCCGTACCTTTGGTTGCGCCGTGACCTCGGCGTACCCGGCTGCGCCGTCTCACCTCTTCCGAGGCGTGGGGGGGCGGGGGACCCCGGTGTGGGGACAGCTATGGTGTCCAGGCCCCGGGATCGCCGCCGCAGCCACCCCGGCCCTGGCCGGCAGGGGGCGGCGGCGAGCCCCGGGGTTTTTGCCCACATCTGGCACCACACCGGGGTGCGCCGCCACCCCACGCCTCGGAAGAGGTGAGACGGCGCAGCCGGGTACGCCGAGGTCACG
>JBBSGM010000156.1:0-9530 GCA_038254065.1 Mycobacteriales bacterium
CACCGCCCACCCCGACACGGCGTGCGATCCGGCAACAACGGCTCCAGACGCGCCCACTCAACATCAGTCAGATCATGACGAGCATGCATGAGCAAGATCTACCGCACCCGAACATCAAGATCCCGCAGACACGCCCTAGTCGTTGCGGGAGGGCGAGCGCTTCCTCGAGTGCATCCCGGGCGGTGAGTGGCTCGAGCGCCGCACTGCGCACCAGCCGGACGAGCGCGGACAGGACCTCGGTCGGCTGGTGGGCCGGGGCGCTGATCTCGGTCTCGGTGATCTGGGCGAGGACCCATGCCGCAGACCGCTGGTCGAGGACCACGTCGACGAGGGCGGACGCGTCCAGCACGATCAATCTCCGAACTCCGCTCGCACCTTGTCCAGCATGGCGGCGGCGTCGATGGTGAGGTGACACCGCGGCGCCCGGGACCGGACCCGTTCGACCCAATGCTGCCGGTCCGACGCCCGCAGCGCCCGCTCGACCGCCTCCTGCGTGAGCGCGGAGAGCGGAAGCTGCCGAGCCTGCGCCTCGCGGTACTACGCGTCGGGTAGGTACACACTGACCTTGGGCATACCCCGAGTGTACCCCCACCTCGTGGAGCGTTACCCGAAGAACACCTCGGCCTCCGCATACAGCGCGGGGTCGACGAGCTTGAGGTTGCTGGTCGCCTCCGCCAGCGACACGGTGACGATGTCGGTGCCGCGCAGCGCGGTCATCTGTCCCCAGTTGCCCGCCGCGACGGCGTCGATGGCGTGCAGCCCGAACCGGGTCGCGAGCCAGCGGTCCCGGGCGGTCGGGGTGCCACCGCGCTGCACGTGTCCGAGCACGGTGGTCCGGGCCTCCTTGCCGGTGCGCTCCTCGATCTGGCGGGCCAGCCAGTCGCCGATGCCACCGAGCCGGACGTGTCCGAACGAGTCTTTCTCACCGGTGAGCAGCACCTCCTGGCTCTCCTTCGGCATGGCGCCCTCGGCGACGACGATGATCGGCGCATAGTCGAGCCGGAACCGGCTCTCCACCCACTGGCAGACCTGCACGATGTCGAAGCGCACCTCGGGGATGAGGATCGCGTTCGCGCCGCCCGCCATCCCGGAGTGCAGCGCGATCCACCCCGCGTGCCGGCCCATGACCTCGACGATGAGCGCGCGATGGTGCGACTCGGCGGTGGTGTGCAGCCGGTCGATGGCCTCCATGGCAATGTTCACTGCGGTGTCGAAGCCGAAGGTGTAGTCGGTGCCGGACAGGTCGTTGTCGATCGTCTTCGGCACCCCGACGACGTTCACCCCGACCTCGTGCAGCTTGGTCGCCACCCCGAGGGTGTCCTCGCCGCCGA
Source organism: Mycobacteriales bacterium (assembly GCA_038254065.1). GTDB lineage: Bacteria > Actinomycetota > Actinomycetes > Mycobacteriales > Pseudonocardiaceae > Pseudonocardia. The sequence goes on from JBBSGM010000156.1 coordinate 1,332, forward strand.
TCGCGATGAGCGCGTCGACGCCGAGGTTCATCAGATTGGTCCGGATCCGCCCGACGCCGTCCTCGACGTTGAAGGGGTTGGTCCGCGACGAGCCGAGAAGGGTGCCGCCACGGGGCAGCAGGCCGCGCACGGCCGGGATGTCCAGGGTCATGGTCAACCCCTCGAGGGGTCCCCGCCAGCCGTCGCGGAACCCGAGGAAGGAGTACCCGTACACCGGCACCCCCTTGCGGACGATGGCCCGGATGACCGCGTTCAGGCCGGGGCAGTCGCCGCCCCCGGTGAGCACGCCGACGCGCATGTACGGAAGTCCTCTCAACCGATGCAGAAGCTCGCGAGTGCGCAACGCTAGCGTCAGCGGGACGCGGCCTCCGCGTCGGCCCGCTCCAGCTCGTCGAACCCCGTGACGAGCCCGTCCTTCGTGGTCCGCAGCAGCGTCCGGCGATGCTGCACGAACAGTGCCAGCGCCAGTGCGTCGTAGACCGCCGAGAGCATGACGATGACGATCCGGCCGGCCGACGCCGGCAGCGTGATGCTGGCGACGAACTGCACCGCGAACAGCACGAACAGCGCCGCCGCCCCGCGCAGGCTGAGGCTCAGCGTGATCAGGATGCTCACCGCGAACAGCGACTGCACCGCGGTGAGCAGCAGCTCGAAGCGCTGCTGCGCGTCGAGCGGCAGACCGTCCGTCGTCCCTGCGGACACCGCGAAGACCAGCGGGACCGTGCCGACCAGCAGCGTCCACTGGTTGACCTTGCTGGACAGCAGGGTGCCGAGCGAGTCGCTCGCCTTGAGCCGCCAGGCGTAGAGGCAGGCCACGATCAGCTCCGGGGACTCGCTGGCCAACGGCGCGACCCACTGCACGAGGACGAACTGGTCGATGCCCAGCTGCCCGCCCGTCTCGACGAGGTTGTCCGCGAAATGCTCCGCGCTGGCCAGGATCACCAGCGCGGCCAGCGCGAACATCGCCCCGTAGGTCCAGCGTCGCCGGCGCCGCGGCTGTCCCCCGATCCAGGCGGGGGTGCCCACCAGGTCCGGCTCCTCGACCGGCGCCTTCGACAGCCGCCACGCATAGCCCACGAAGATCGAGACGAGCACTCCGGCGTCGATCATCGTGAGCGTGTGCCGCAGTGGCAACGTGAGCGAGTACACCGTGGCGAGGCCGAGGAAGACGATCTCCGCCGACATCGTGCGGGGCATCTGCACCCGCCCGACGTGCGTCGACGGGGTGTCGTGCCCACCCGCTCGTTGCGCCCGGCGGACCGCGACGGTGGCGACCATGACGACCAGCGGCCAGCCCACGCCGACCAAAACCCGGTTGGCCCCCGTCATGTTGGCCAGCGCCAGCGAGCACGGGTCGGCGCCGCCCGGCGGATGAGCGCACGAGCCGGTGTCGGCGTAGATCTGGCCGGCCTGGAAGGTGAAGACGAAGTCGACGGCGTACTCCGGCAGCACCGCGAGCAGGGCCAGCACGGCCAGCGCGAGGCCCGCGCTGATGTCGATCTGGGCCGCCTCCGCCGCCCAGGACAGCACGAACGCCGCGCCGACTATCGCGATGCCGTAGGTCAGCGCGGCGATGGTCGGCGGTAGGTCCGGATGGGGCAGGCCGACGTACTCGGCCACGCCGAAGTAGGTCCCCGGGAGGGCGATGAGCACGGCGATCGGGAGCTGTGGCGGCAACCGCCGCGGACTGCGGGGCACCGTGCAGGCTTCCCATGGTGCGGAACCGGCAAACCGGTCAGGACGACCGTCCCGCGACGTGGTCGACGAGTCCGTACTCGCGGGCCTGCTCGGCGGTGAACCAGCGGTCGCGGTCGGCGTCGGCGGTGACCGTCTCGACGGTCTGCCCGGTGTGCTGCGCGGTGAGCTCCGCGACCTCCCGCTTCAGCTCGCCGTACACCCCGGCCCGGATCGCGATGTCGGTGGCGGTGCCACCGATCCCGGCCGAGGGTTGGTGCATGAGAATCCGAGCGTGCGGCAACGCATAGCGCTTGCCCGGCGCGCCCGCGGACACCAGGAACTGCCCCATCGACGCCGCGAGGCCCACGGCCCAGGTGGCCACGTCCGGCGTGATCAGCGCCATGGTGTCGTAGATCGCCATCCCCGCGGTGACGGAGCCGCCGGGGGAGTTGACGTACAACGCGATGTCGGTGCTGGGGTCGTCGGCGGCGAGCAGCAGTAGCTGTGCGGTGATCCGGTTGGCGACGTCGTCGTCGACCTCGCTGCCGAGGTACACGATGCGTTCGGCCAGCAGCCGGTCGAGCACCGGGTCGACGGCCGACGCCGCGGGAGGCAGCGTGCGCAGCTGCGGGCCACTGCCGACGGTCCCGACGTATGACGGCGTCCTGGGCGGCGTGGGGAACCGGCCCGGCTCCGGGCGCTCCGGGCGCTCCGGCGGATCGGGCGGACCGGGAGGCGTCGGCTGCGGGACGGGCGCGCGGGTGGTGAGGGTGGGTGTGCTGTGCACGGGGGCCATGGCGTTCTCCCGACGGGTCGGTGGGAAGCCGACGCTAGGCCACTCCGGTTCCATTGCGGGTCCGTGTTCGCCCTGAGCAGTGCCGTTCGCCCTCAGCGGACGCCAGGCACGCAGGGCCGGTTCCACCGTTCACCCGTACCGGCCGTAGTGGTCCTCGGGCGCCGCTGAGGGCGGTCAGTGGCAGAGTGCGGAGCTCGCGGTACCGGTAGGTGCGCTGTGTTCGAACGAGAGGTGCACATGGTCGAAATGGTTCTCGGTGGGGCTGCCCCGGTCCTCCATCGGTTCCCAACCGTCGCCGTAGTTGATCCGCTGCTTCCAGATCACGTAGCTGATCCCGAGCGCCTTCTGGTTGCGTAGCGCACATTCGGCGAGCCGGTCGCCGCGCTCACCGCCCGTCATCAGGTCGACGGCGTGCCCGGACGGATGGTCGGAGACCCGGCCGCGGCCGGCGACGCCGATGAGGTGCGGACGGTCGTAGAGGCAGCTGAGGAACCGGGCCGCGTCTGCCGCCCACGTGGTGACCGCGCCGAGCCCGCTCAGATCCACGTCGCACTCCGGGCCGACCGCGCGCTCGTGCTCGGCGTGAGGGGCGACGGCGGCGAGGCCGGCCGCCTTGAGCAGCCCGGCGACATCGACCTGCCCGGGCTCCGGTTCGACCGGCTGCGTCACCGGGACCACGGCGGCGAGCATCCGCACCCGGTCGCCGGTGTCCGAGTACCCGGCGGTGAGCGCACCGTCACTGATGTCCGAGTACCCGGTGGTGGGCACGCCGGCACCGGAACCCGGGTACCCGGCGGGAACCGCGTCACCGGTGGGCCGGCGGTGGTCGGCGGCGAGCCGGAGCGCGGCGGCGTCGGTGTCCGGGTCGGGCACCGCCATCAGCGCGACCGCGGGGGCGACGAGGGCGAGCGACCCGCCGGCCACCGCAGCGGCGACCACGCCGTTGCGCAGCGCCGACTGTGTCGAGAACGCGAACGGCGCACCGCGCCGGGAGGCCGTCCGGTGGAGAACCGGTGCGGAGCCGCGCGGGACGCGCCAGCCGCTGGGGAAGCGGTGCCGGGACACGACCTGCCTTCCGGATCGTCGGCCCGGGCGGACGCCGGCAGGGGATGTGCCGGCGGATCGGGAAATCCGCTGTCCGTCGGGGAGCCGGGCCGGGGTGATCCGAGGTGAATGTAGCGGATTGGTCACGGACAGTCGAAGCGCGTCACTCTCGGTGAGTTCACCGTGCCATACCACGCGCCGAACGGTCCAACCGTCGGCGTTCGCTCCCGGAGCAGGAGCGGGCGGCGGAGCACTGCTGCCGCCGAGTGGTTTCAGGGTGTTCTGGGCGGCACCCCGCGCCACATGGCTGCTCGGATCGGCAGGAAAGCGTTGGAGCGCGCCGTACAGGCGATCGAGGGGCAGGGCTGGCTCGACCGGCCCAGCTACCGCCTCGAGCACTCCTGACGTTGATCCTCACCTGTTCGGTGATGCCACCGAGCAGGTCCGCAACCTGCTGCACGGCACGTGGCTCGGCCATCCGGTGCACCCGCTGTTGGTCCACATGCCGATCGGCGCGTGGACGACCGCGGCGGTACTCGACGAGATCGACGCGCGACGTGCGTGCGGGTCCGGGCGGCCCGGGTTCGGGGACGCCGTGCAGACGGCCGTCGGACTCGGCGTCGCTGGTGGGGCCGTGGCCGCGGTCGCCGGCCTGGCCGACTGGCAGTACACCCACGACAACGCCCGGCGGGTGGGCCTGGTGCACGGCGCGCTGAACGCCGTGGCACTGGGCGTGTACGGCTGGTCGTGGTGGGAGCGCAGGCACGGGCGACCCAGGCGTGCCCAGCGGGCCGGCCGGCTGGGGTACCCGATCGTGCTGGTGTCCCAGTACCTCGGCGGCACCCTGGTCTACCGGCACAACGTGGGCACCGACCACAGCGACAAACAGCTCGACCCCCGGCAGTTCGTGCCGGTCCTCGCGCTGGAGCAGTTGGCGGAGGACACCCCGTATCTGGTGCGGGTCGACGACGTCGACGTGGTGCTGGTCCGGGTGGACGGTCGGGTCCACGCCCTCGGCGAGCGGTGCGCGCACCTGGGTGGCCCGATGGACCAGGGCTGGGTGTACCAGGGGACGCTGGTCTGCCCGTGGCACGAGTCCCGGTTCGATCTGGCGACCGGCGAGGACCGCAAAGGCCCGGCGACCGGCTGCGTGCGCGCCAGCGCGAGCTGCGCGCGTCGCGGCTGACGAGAGCCCGGCTCCGACTCGAACGCGAGCTGCGGCGACGACTGTAGGACTGCCCCGCATCGTGGCAGGTGGAGCTGTCCTCCCCCGAACGGCGGCGGGGGGTCGGGGTCAGCGCAGCGCGGTCGGCACCTTGTCGGCGGGTCCACCGAGGCTGACGTAGAGCTGGGCCCACTGCCGGTCCTTCGCATTCGCCGGCTGGCCGTCGCAGTACGGCTTGGCGCCGTTGTGGGTGTAGTACTTCATCAGGGTCAGGTTTGCGGCGGTATTGCGCTGCGTGGAATCGGTGTAGCGCGCGCCGGGCTCGTCGGTCTGGTGCCTCATGCAGCTGACGTCGGCGTAGCCCTCGTTGTCGAAGACCGGGCCGGGGCCCGCCGAGCAGCCGGCCAGCACGGCGACGGGCAGTACTGCGGCGAGGACGAGCGTCCGTCTCATGATCCTCCTTGACGTCGTGACAGCGTCCGCCCGGAGAGGCCACGCGGCCACGGTCGGGTCCTGGTCGGTTCCACTCCGGTCAACGAGCCGGTCCCGGCCGGGTGACGGCGCCCAGGTGGTGCGTACCACCGTGGTCTGCGGCGACCGGCAGTGACCACCGGGGTCAGGTCGGCCCGAGGAAGCTCCGCACGGTGAGCCCGAGGCCCACCAGCACGACGACCGTGGCCGTCAACGTGGGAAGGACGACGAACAGTCGCCCGGCCCAACTGTTCACGCGGTTCGAGAGGGTCGAGCGAGCCAGCCGATCGCGGACCGTGACCAGAAGCAGCCCGGCCGCGGTCAAGGTCCCCGCCATGCCGAGGCCATAGCACAGCACCAGCAGGACGCCGAACCACGTCTTGCCCAGCGCGATGGCACCGGCCAGCACGACCAGTGCCGTCGGGCTCGGTACCAGACCGCCCGCCACACCCATCCCGATCAGCCCGGCCCGCCCGAACGCGGTACCGGCCGGCCGGTCGGGCCCGGGTCCGTGGCCGTGCCCGTGGCCGTGCCCGTGGCCATGTCCGTGGCCGCCGTGCCCGGCACCGACCAGTGCCGGCAGCCTGCTCGACAGCGGCAGCTCCGCAGCGGCCTTGCGCTGCCTGACCGCGGTGCGCAGCAGCGTCAATCCGACGCCGACGACGAGCAGCCCGCTCAGCACGCCGAGCCACTGCTCGACGGCGTCCGGGGCCAGCGCGCTGAGCAGGCTCAGCAACACCCCGACGATGAGCACGCCCGCGGTGTGGGTGACCGTCACGGTGGCCCCGACCAGCAGCGCGTCGCGCCGGTTGCCTCGGCTACCGGCCAGGTAGGACGCCATGATGGTCTTTCCGTGGCCGGGCAGGGCTGCGTGCGAGGCACCGAGGACCACCGAAAGGAGCACCGCGAGCAGCCCCACCCAGGGCGTCAGGTTCCCCCCGACCAGACCTTTGACCTTCAGGTCGACCGATGCCGCGAACCGGTCCAGTGGACCGATGCCGGTACGCAGGCCGGGTGTGACCCCCTGTCCGCCACCCGCGCCGGGTTCGACGGTGATCTGGGCGCTCCGCTGGTTGCTGGGGTTGCTGAGCAAATCGGGCGGATAGTTGCGGAGCTCGTCGCTGATGCTCTGGGTGAGTACCGACGACTTTGTCAGCCGGACCGTCTCGCCCACCGCGGTGATCTCGCGCCACCCGATCCGGTCGCGGAGGAAGGCGTCGGTGAACTCGACCGACGCCGACCGGTCGAGCGCCGCGGGGGCGTCCAGCCGGCAGGTGATCCGGGTGAGCAGCAGACCGGCCTGACCGGGCGGGTAGCTGATGTCCTCGCCGGCGCGGTGCCAGGCCAGCGGCGCGCCGTCGACGGTCACGGCCGACGCACCGGACAGCGCAGCGCACTGGCTCGCCGCGAACCGCTGCGCCTCGGCGGCGGACACCACACCGTTGCCGTCGGAGTCGGCCTGGGTGCGCTCCTGCAGGGTGGGGATCTCCGCGACGTCCAGCACCGCACGCAACTCGAGCCGATCGGCGAACAGGTGCAACGCGTCGTAGTGGTTGATCGTGAAGTTGCCCAGCGGGTGCGCCTGCGCCTGCTGGTGTCCGATCGGGGCCATCAGCAGCGCCCCGACTCCCGCGGCAAGCACCACCGTGCGGCGCATCCAGGCTCTCATGAACCGGCCTCCAGTTTGGCGATCGTCGTCCGGGCCACCGGAGCCTGCAGCGGGTTGAAGTACGGGTTGATCTCCAGTGACGTCCGCAGCGCGGCGAGCGCGTCGGCCCGGCGCCCGAGCCCGGCCAGGATCATTCCCCGGTGGAACGCGTGGCCGGCGTTGCGCCAGCCCAGCGCGTCGGCCTTGTCGGCGTAGGACAGCGCCTCGGCGTCGCGGCCGTTCACGTGCAGCGCCCAGGCCAGCGCGTCGGCGCTGAACACGCTCTGCCGGCGTCCCCATTCGGCCTGCGCGCGGCGCAGCGACACGGCCGGGTCACCGTGGTCGGCCGCGACGAGCGCGCCCACTACGTCGTCGTTCGAGCCCTGGGCCTGGTACAGCTGGTCCTGGGCGGTGAGGAGCTGGAGCTGCGCCGTCGCGTCCTGGGTCCGCCCGGCCGACTGCGCCAGCTCGGCGTACTCCAGCACGTACTGGGGCAGCGGGACCCGGTTGGTGAGGGCGGCGTACCCGGCGAGGGCGTCGTCGGTGTGCCCACGGGCCCACGCCACCTTGGCCCGGCCCTGCAGCAGGGCGACGTTCTGCGGGGCGATGGCCAGGCCCTGCTCGTACTGGTCGGACGCCTCGTCCACGCGCCCGGAGTTCCACGCCAGCTCGCCGAGGTAGTAGCGGCAGAAGGCGACGTCGTCGACGGAGCTGGCGAGCCCGAGCGCCCGCTGCAGTGCCGACCGGGCGTCGTCGACCCGGCCGTGCAGCTCCAGGTCGTAGGAGGCCCGGGTCAGCGCGGGCAGCCCCGGCGAGGTGTCGAGCATCTTCTGTACGGCGGCGGTGGCGGCCTGGGTGTCCCCGAGCTGGGTGTAGGCGTCGGCGAGCACGCCGTAGACCGCGGCGCTGTAAGGCCGGCTCGCGCGGGCCTTCTCGCCCCAGTCCTTCCCGGTGACGAAGTCGTGCCGGGCGTTCGCGAGCTTCCCCATCCCGATCATCGCCTCGCCGTTGTCGGCGGGCTTGATCGCGAGGGAGCGCTCCAGCGCGCCCTGGGACTTCGGATAGTACGAGGGGTCCCCGACGATCCGGGCCTCCTCGACGTACGCGGAGCCGAGCTCGGCCCAGGTCAGCGAGTCGTCGGGGTTGCGGCGCAGCTTGTCCTGCGCCTGGGAGATCGCCTTCTCGAGTCCGACGGATGGCGCGGCCGGGGTGGACGAGGAGACGGAGGTGTGGGTGTCCCGGCTGACCAACAGGCCGGTCAGGGCGACGGCACCGAGCAGCACGCCGACCAGCACGAGCAACAACGGGACGCGGGAGCGGCCGGGCTTAGCGGTCATCGGGCGGTTACCTTACAGACGCGGCCGAGGGGCCCGGTACGCCACTGCGGCGTACCGGGCC
>JBBSGM010000157.1:0-9509 GCA_038254065.1 Mycobacteriales bacterium
CAACAGGCTCAAAGGCTTCCGTGCGGTGGCCATGCGCACCGACAAGCGCGAGTTCGTCTTCCGCGGCACCGTCGACGTCGCCTCCATCAAGATCTGGCTCCGCACCCCAACCAAGGAAGATCCACCAGACACGCCCTAGCGCCGCGCTCATCCACGCCATGTGCCCGCCCGTGGGGAAGGCCGCGGCGTCCCACAGCCCCAGCCAACCCTGCATCCGGCCGATCTGCTGGGTCTGGGTGGACTCGATGTCATAGGCGAGCTGGTACAGCGCGGGGTCGCGGGTGTGGTCGCGCTCCCAGCCGGCCATCTCGACGGCCTGCTGATGATGCACGGTCATGTCCTGGGCGAACCCGACGTCCACGGAGCCCGCCACCGGCATCGACGACCCGGACGAGCCGGCGGATCCGAGGAGCAGCCCGCCGGTGGCGCCGAGCAGCAGCAACGCCACCGCCGCGACGACGGCGACAAACGGGCGCACCCAGCGCGGCTCACCGTTACCGCCGGAACTACTGGCATCGTCGGAACCGTCAGTGCCGGGCGGCGGCCCGGCGGGGGGCACCTCGGTCTCCGGCGAGCGGGTGGTCGACACCGCGGCTCACCGGGTGCCGGTCGGGTCGGGTGCGGCGCCGTTGGCACCCGGCCCGACCTCCGAACGGACGCTCGAGCCGTTGACCGCACTCACCGGCGGCGCGGGCTGGAACGGCGGCGGCCTGTCCTGGTCGAACTCGCCGGGGCCCAGTGCCTGGCAGCTCGCCCCGACCTCGGGGTGGGTGTACTTGTTGCGGCGCAGCGCGGAGACGAACTGGTCGATCCGGATGTCACCGGCGTCGCTGAGCTTGAGCTGGTGGCCCCAGGACTGCAACGAGATGGGCGAGTCGAGGTTCGGGTAGGGCGACATCACCGTGTAGGGCTGCCCCTCGACCTTCGCGCGCAACGTGGCGAGCGCGTCCCCGGTCACCTGGTCGGGGTTGTAGGCGATCCACACCGCGCCGTGCTCGAGAGAGTGCACGAGGTTCTCGGAGCGCACCGGGTTCGGGTAGACGACGCCGTTGCACGCGGCCCAGTAGCCGTCGTGCGTGCCGCCGAAGGGCGGGCTGTGCAGGTAGGCCACCTGCTGGTCGGGGGTCACGTGCTGGCCGCCCTTGTAGTCGATGACCTGGACGCCCTGGATCTGTTGCGAGGGGTCCCGATTCTGCGCGGTGGGAGTGAACGGGGCCAGCGCCGCAATGTGGTCGCTCTTCACCTTGCCCTGGTAGTACACGTACCCGAACACGGCGCCCGCGAAGACCACGACGACGAGCACGGTCGCGATCAGTCCCCACGGCGTGGAGCGTTTCGAGACGACGGCCGCGCGCGCGTTGCGGACCGCCTTGCTGTTCTTGCCGCTGGCCATGGACCTTCCCGACGTTCGGTGGCGGTACAACCGCGAGTGTAGGAGCGGCACCTGAGGGGCCCCTGAGCAGCACCTCCTAGACTCACCGGGGTGACTCCCGCCGCGCTCGCCGACCTGGTCCGTGCCACCGCGCTGGACGTGCTCGCCGACCGCCGCCTCGACGTCGAGGCGCTGCCCGCCGACGTCGGTGTCGAGCGCCCGCGCAACCCCGAGCACGGTGACTACGCCACCAACGTCGCCCTGCGCACCGCGAAGAAGGCCGGCGTTCCCCCGCGCGACCTGGCGACCTGGCTCGCCGAGGCCATCGCCGCCCGTCCCGGCATCGCCGCCGCCGAGGTCGCCGGCCCCGGCTTCATCAACCTGCGGCTCGCCGCCGACGCGCAGGGTGCGCTGGTCGGCGAGGTGCTGGTCGCGGGGGAGACCTACGGCACCGGCGACGAGTTCGCCGCCCGCAACGTCAACCTCGAGTTCGTCTCGGCGAACCCGACCGGGCCGCTGCACCTGGGCCACACCCGGTGGGCCGCCGTCGGCGACGCGCTGGGCCGGGTGCTCGCCGCCCGCGGTGCGAAGGTCACCCGCGAGTACTACTTCAACGACGCGGGCGGCCAGATCGACCGGTTCGTCGAGTCCCTCGTCGCCGCGGCCAAGGGCGAGCCCACCCCGGAGAACGGCTACGGCGGCGCCTACGTCGGCGAGATCGCCGCGCAGGTCGTCGCGGCCGAACCCGGCGCGCTGGACCTACCCGACAGCGAGCGCGACGAGGTGTTCCGCCGCGTCGGGGTCAACCTGATGTTCGACGAGATCAAGCGGGCGCTGCACGCCTTCGGCACCGACTTCGACGTGTGGTTCCACGAGCGGACGCTGCACGACTCGGGCGCGGTGGCGGCCGCGGTGAACCGGCTCAAGGACTCGGGCAACCTGTACGAGGCCGACGGCGCCTGGTGGCTGCGCTCCACCGACCAGGGCGACGACAAGGACCGGGTCGTCATCAAGAGCGACGGCACCCCGGCCTACATCGCCGCCGACCTGGCCTACTACCTGGACAAGCGGGCGCGCGGCTTCGACCTGTGCTTTTACCTGCTCGGCGCCGACCACCACGGCTACATCGCCCGGCTGCGGGCCGCCGCCGCGGCGTTCGGCGACGACCCCGACACCGTCGAGGTGCTCATCGGACAGCTGGTCAACCTGTTCCGGGACGGCAAGCCGGTGCGGATGAGCAAGCGGGCCGGCACCGCGGTGAGCATGGACGACCTGGTCGAGGCGGTCGGCGTCGACGCGGCGCGGTACACGTTGATCCGATCCTCGGTCGACTCCACGCTCGACATCGACCTCGACCTGATCACCAGGCGGAGCAATGACAACCCCGTCTTCTACGTGCAGTACGCGCACGCCCGGCTCGCCTCGCTGGCCCGCAACGCCACCGACCTCGGGATGGCGCCCGGAACCGGGTACCGCCTGCTGGAGCACCCGCGCGAGGGGGACCTCATCCGGACGGTCGGCGGGTTCCCCGCCGTCGTCGCCTCCGCCGCCGAGCTGCGCGAGCCGCACCGGGTGGCCCGCTACCTGGAGTCGCTCGCCGGCGCCTACCACCGGTTCTACGACTCGTGCCGGGTGCTGCCGATCGGCGACGAGCCGGTCAACGAGCTGCACCGGGCCCGGCTCGCGCTGTGCGTCGCGGCCCGTCAGGTGTTCGCCAACGGGCTGGGCCTGCTCGGGGTCAGCGCGCCGGAGCGGATGTGAGGGCGCATCCGGCAGGCCCGCTGCACAACGCCATTCAGGCCACGCCGGAGACCCCGGGCCGGCGGCCCGCGACGGCCGCCGAGCTCGACGAGCTGGCCCCCGCGGTGTGGCCGCGGCACGCCGTGCGCGGTGCCGATGGGGTGCTCCGGGTCGCCGGCGTCGACGTCCGTGACCTCGCCGCCCGGTACGGCACCCCGCTGTTCGTCGTCGACGAGGCCGACTTCCGGTCCCGTGCCGCCGAGTTCGCCGCCGCGTTCGGCGCCGACGCCGTGCACTACGCGGCCAAGGCGTTCCTGTGCACCGAGGTCGCCCGCTGGGTCGCCGAGGAGGGCCTGAGCCTGGACGTGGCCAGTGGCGGTGAGCTCGCCGTCGCGCTGCGGGCCGGGTTCCCGACCGAGCGGATCGCGATGCACGGCAACAACAAGTCGGTGCCGGAGCTGGTTGCCGCCGTCGAGCACGGGGTCGGCCGGGTGGTGCTCGACTCGTTCCACGAGATCGCCCGGCTCGACGCGATCGCCCGCGAGCGCGGTGTCGTCGCGCCGGTGATGATCCGGGCCACCGTCGGCGTCGAGGCGCACACCCACGAGTTCATCGCGACGGCACATGAGGACCAGAAGTTCGGTTTCTCGATCAGCGGTTCGGCCGATGGCACCGACAGCGACGCCGTGGAGGCCGCCCGCCGGGTGTGCAAGGCCGACGGGCTGTGCCTGGTCGGGCTGCACAGCCACATCGGCAGCCAGATCTTCGACACCGAGGGTTTCGAGGTCGCCGCGCACCGGGTGGTGCGGTTGCTCGCGGCGTTGCACGAGGAGCACGGTGCACAGGTGCTGGCCGACCTCGCGACGCTCGACCTCGGCGGCGGCATCGGCATCGCCTACCGCTCCGACGAGCAGCCGCTGAGCATCGCCGAGCTCGCCGAGCAACTGCGCAGGATCGTGAAGCGCGAATGCCACGCCGCCGGGTTGGACGTGCCGGCCATCGCGGTCGAGCCGGGGCGGGCCATCGCCGGTCCGGGCACGATCACGCTCTACGAGGTCGGCACGCTCAAGGACGTCGCGCTGGGTGGAGGTGCGGGGCGTCGCTATGTCAGCGTCGACGGCGGGATGAGCGACAACATCCGCACCGCGCTCTACGATGCGGTGTACGACTGCCGGCTGGTGTCGCGGTCCGCGGGGTCCCCAGCGCTCGACGGGTCCGGGCTCGACGGGTCCGGGGAGGCGACGTTGTCGCGGGTCGTCGGCAAGCACTGCGAGTCCGGCGACATCGTCGTCCGGGACTGTTGGCTGCCCGCCGACCTCGAGCCGGGCGACCTGCTCGCCGTCGCCGCGACCGGTGCCTACTGCTACTCGATGGCCAGCTCGTACAACCGGCTGCCACGGCCCGCCGTGGTCGCCGTGCGGGACGGGGTCGCCCGGCTGCTGATGCGCCGGGAGACCCTCGACGACCAGTTCCGGCTCGAGGTGTCGCGGTGAGGCGCGTGACCCGGACGCCGACTCGCCGAGGCGGACCCGGGATGATCGGCCGCCGGGAAGCCGGGACCGCGGCCGGCGCGGCGCGGCGCTCCGAAACGACGATCACCGCTGGGGAGGGCTCGTGACCAGGGGGCAAGGTGCACCGATCCGGGTGGCGCTGCTCGGCTGCGGGACGGTCGGGAGCCAGGTGGTGCGGCTGCTGACCGACCAGGCGGGCGAGCTCACCGCGCGGATCGGCGCGCCGGTCGAGCTCACCGGGATCGCCGTACGCCGCCCGCACCGCCACCCCGACCTGCCGGCCGGGCTCGTCACCGCCGACGCCTCCGCGCTGGTCAGCCGGGACGACGTCGACGTGGTCGTCGAGGTCATCGGCGGTATCGAGCCAGCGCGCTCGCTGCTGCTGGAGGCGTTCAAGGTCGGCAAGTCGGTGGTCACCGCGAACAAGGCGCTGCTCGCCGAGGACGGTGCGACGCTCGCCGAGGCGGCCGACGCGGCCGGTGCCGACCTGTACTACGAGGCCGCGGTGGCCGGGGCGATCCCGCTGCTGCGCCCGCTGCGCGAGTCGCTGGCCGGTGACCGGATCACCCGGGTGGCCGGCATCGTCAACGGGACCACCAACTTCATCCTCTCCGCGATGACGGCGTCGGGCGCGCACTACGCCGACGCGCTGGAGGAGGCCACCCGGCTGGGCTACGCCGAGGCCGACCCGAGCGCCGACGTCGACGGCTACGACGCCGCGTCCAAGGCCGCGATCCTGGCCTCGCTGGCCTTCCACACCCGGGTCAGCGCCGCCGACGTCTACCGCGAGGGCATCCGGCGGGTCACCGCCACCGACATCGCCGCCGCCACCAAACTGGGCTGCACGATCAAGCTGCTCGCCATCTGCGAGCGGATCGGCGGCGAGGGTTCCGGCTCCGCCGAGCCGGAGTCGGTCTCCGCGCGGGTGTATCCGGCGATGATCCCGCAGAGCCACCCGCTCGCCGCCGTCGACGGCGCCTTCAACGCGGTGTTCGTCGAGGCCGAGGCCGCGGGTCAGCTCATGTTCTACGGCCAGGGCGCCGGTGGGGCACCCACCGCGAGCGCGGTGCTCGGCGACCTGGTCGCGGTGGCCCGCAACCGGGTGGTCAGCGGCCGCGGGCCGCGCGAGTCGGCCTACGCGAGCCTGCCGGTGCTCCCGATCGGGGCGGTCTCCACCCGGTACCACGTCAGTCTCGAGGTGGCCGACCGCGCCGGGGTGCTCGCCCTGATCGCGAGCGAGTTCGCCACCCACGGCGTCAGCATTGCCGCGGTGCGCCAGACCGGGGGGCGCAATGCCGAGCTCGTCGCCGATCCCGATCCGGCCGCCGGGGGTGGTGCCCGGCTGGTCGTCGTGACGCACTCGGCCCCGGACGCGGCGCTCGCCGCGACGGTGCAGGCGCTCCGCCACCTCGACGCGGTGTGCGGCGTGGACAGCGTGATCCGGGTCGAGGATCTCGGCCGCCTCGCGCCGGGGGTGGCCGGATGACGACCCCGTCGCCGATCCGCACCCTGGCCGGCCGCTGGCCAGGGGTGATCGAGGCCTACCGGGACCGGATGCCGGTGGAGCCCGACTGGACGGTGGTCACCCTCGGCGAGGGCGGTACCCCGCTGCTGCCCGCGCCGCAGCTGTCCGAGCGCACCGGCTGCGAGGTCTACCTCAAGGTCGACGGGGCCAACCCGACCGGCTCGTTCAAGGACCGCGGGATGACGATGGCGGTCACCGCGGCGCTCGCGCAGGGCGCACAGGGCGTGCTCTGCGCCTCCACCGGCAACACCTCTGCCTCGGCCGCCGCCTACGCCGCCAGAGCGGGGTTGAGCTGCGCCGTCCTCGTCCCGCAGGGCAAGATCGCGCTCGCCAAGCTGGCCCAGGCCGTCGCGCACGGGGCCCGGATCCTGCAGATCGACGGCAACTTCGACGACTGTCTCGAGCTCGCCCGCAAGACCGCCGCCGACTACCCGGTGACGGCCCTGGTCAACTCGGTGAACCCGACCCGGATCGCCGGGCAGGCCAGTGCCGCCTACGAGATCTGCGACGAGCTCGGGCGTGCCCCCGACGTGCACTGCCTGCCCGTGGGCAACGCCGGCAACATCACCGCGTACTGGAAGGGCTACCGCGGTTACGTCGACGACGGCGTCGTTCCCGGGCTGCCGCGGATGTTCGGCTTCCAGGCCGCCGGTGCGGCGCCGCTGGTGCACGGGGTGCCGGTGAAGTACCCGGAGACGATCGCCACGGCCATCCGGATCGGCGCCCCGGCCTCGTGGGCGGCCGCGGTCATCGCCAGGGACGAGTCCGGCGGGCTGTTCGCCGCGGTCACCGACGACGACATCCTCGTCGCCTACCGGTTCCTCTCCACCCGCGAGGCCGTGTTCGTCGAGCCTGCGTCGGCGGCCAGCGTCGCCGGGCTGCTGCAGACCAGTGCCAACGGGATGCTGCCCCGCGGGTCCCTGGTGGTGTGCACGGTCACCGGGCACGGGCTCAAGGACCCCGCCGCGGCGCTGCTCACCGCGCCCGACCCGGTTGTCGTGCCGATCGACCCGCGCGCGGTGGCCGCCGCGCTCGACCTGGCGTGATGGGCAGGCCGCGCGAGGTACGGGTCAGGGTGCCGGCGTCGTCGGCCAACCTCGGGCCGGGCTTCGACTCGCTCGGGCTCGCGCTGGCGCTCTACGACGACGTCGAGGTCGCCGTGGTGGCCGCCCCCGGCGTGCGCGTGGAGGTCGAGGGCGAGGGAGCCGGCCAGGTCCCGGAGGACGCCTCCCACCTCGTCGTCGCGGCGCTGCGGGCGGCGTGGAGCAGCTTCGGGGACGGCTGCCCGGCCCCGGCCGGGCTGCGGCTGCGGTGCCGAAACGCGATCCCGCACGCCCGGGGACTGGGCAGCTCGGCGGCCGCCGCTGTCGCGGGCGCGGTGGCCGCCGCGGTGCTCGCCGGCCGGGACCCGCAGCGGGAGCACGACGCGTTGCTGCAGGTCACGGCGGATATGGAGGGGCACGCCGACAACGCGGCCGCCAGCCTGCTCGGCGGTTTCGTCATCGCCTGGAAGTCCGAGCCGACGCCCGGGAATATTTCGGGCCGCTTTCACGCTGTACGGCTCGACGTGCATCCGGACATCCATCCGGTCGTGCTCGTCGCAGGGGTCGGGTCCTCCACGAAGACGACTCGGGACCTGCTCCCGGAGCGGGTGCCGCTCGTCGATGCCGCGTTCACCGGGAGCCGTACGGCACTGTCGGTACTGGCCTTCACCCAGCGCCCCGACCTGCTCCTCGCGGCCACCGAGGACCGGCTGCACCAGGTCTACCGGCGGTCGGCCTACCCGGAGTCCGCGGGCCTCGTCGACGCGCTGCGCGCCGGTGGGGTGCCGGCTGCAATCTCCGGCGCCGGTCCCAGCGTCCTCGCGCTGACCGGCGAGGCGATCCTGCCCGAGGGTCTGGAGCTGACCGGCTTCCGGGCCGCCGGGTTGCCGGTGGACCCCGCGGGTGTCCGGGTCGAGATCGGGTGATCGGGCCGCATGCGACGTGTCACCCGCGTGTCGGGAGGGGGGTTGTTGCCGTGACCGGGGTGAGCGTCTACGCTCGACAGTGCACGGCGATCCACGCGTCATCCGCGTGGCCTCTCGAGCCGGAATCTGCCTCCGTCGCACCGAGTGGCGATCAGATCTGGTTCCGGACCGAGCGGCCGCTTTCCCTGCGACCGCCGCAGTGGTCGCCCGCCCCCTGCTGTCGGGACGGTTGCCGACCACGCGGACCCGTCGCCGATGTTTCGCCCGACGGACCGTTCGGGCGAGTGTGAATCCGCTGACCTGGGTAGATGACCCGGGTCGGTCAGGAAGGATCTTCGTTGAGCGAGACTGATCTCGTCAGCACCGAGAACGCCGCGCAGGCGGCCAACGGCACCCCCGCCCGTCGACGGGGCGGCCTGTCCGGGATGGTGCTGGCGGAACTGCGCCAGCTTGCTGGTGAGCTGAACATCCCTGGCACCGCCGGGATGCGCAAGGGCGACCTGATCGCTGTCATCAAGGAGCGCCAGGGCGGCGGTGCCACGGCCCCGCCGTCGGCGCGCCGCGAGGCGCCCGGGCAACTGCCGTTGACCGGGGACGGCGAGATCGCCGATCAGGTCCCCGCTGCTCGGGCAACTGCGCCCGCGGGTGTCGACCTGACGACCGAGGCCGCCGCGAACGGCACTGCCCCCACCCGGCGCCGCCGCGGGGCCACCCGTCCCGCTGGGGCGCCGGACCCGCAGACCGCAGCGGGCCCCCCGGCACCCGCTGCCGACGGTGCCGCCTCCGCGGAACCTTCCGCGTCCGTGGCGCCGGACCCGTCCCTGCCGCCTGCCGCCGGCCCGACCGGCGTGCCGCCTGCCACCGACCGAGCTCCCGTGGCGCCTGCCGCCGACCGAGCTCCCCTGGCGCCTGCCACCGACCGAGCTCCCGTGGTGCCGATCGATGGCCTGCCGCCAGGAGGGACTGCCGAGGGCGTGGCGCCGGCCGCCGACCCCGGCCTGCCGACCGCCAACGGCACCGTCACCACGTCCGAGATCTCGACACCGTCCACGGGCGACACCGAGAACGGTGGCCCCGGATCCCGGCAGTCCCGCCGCGGCCGGGGCTTCGACCAGGGCGTGTCCGCCACCACCGAGACAGCGGGCGCGCCGTCCCGGACCGACACCGAGAGCGCCGACGCCGGCGAGCGCACCGACCGCGGTGCTCGCCAGGACGGACGCCGTTCCCGCCAGGACGGCGAGGGCCGCGACCGCAACAACGAGCGCGGCAACGGCAACGACCGCAACAACCGTGGTGGCAACGAGCGGAACACCCGCACCGAGAGCCGCAACGACAACAGCACCCGCAACGACAACAGCACCCGCAACGACAACAGCACCCGCAACGACAACA
>JBBSGM010000158.1:0-9498 GCA_038254065.1 Mycobacteriales bacterium
GCGCGGGCGTGGGCGAGCCGGTAGCTGGTGGTGCCGGTTTCGATGATCTGTCCGGCGAACGTCAGCCGGTCGACGATCGCGGCGCAGAGCCGCGGGTCGGTGAAGGTCTTGGTCCAGCCGGAGAACGGCTCGTTGGAGGCGATCGCGACGGCCGAACGCTCCTCCCTCTCGGTCAAAACCTGGAACAGCAGTTCGGCGCCGCGGCGGTCAAGTTCCATGTATCCAAGCTCGTCCAAGCAGAGAAGATCGACGCGGCCGTAGCGGGCGATCGTCTTGGACAGCTGCTTGTCGTCTGCGGCCTCGACGAGCTCGTTCACCAACTTCGAGGCAAGGGTGTATCTCACCCGGTAGCCGGACTCGGCGGCGGCGGTGCCCAGACCGATCAGCAGGTGCGATTTCCCGGTGCCGGAGTCACCGATCAAACACAACGGGTGCCCGGCCTTGACCCAGGCGCATGTGGTCAGCTGGTGGATCACGGCGGGGCTGATGGACTTGTTGGCGTCGAAGTCGAACTCCTCGATGCGCTTGTCGCGGGGAAACCCGGCGTCGTGAATGCGACGGGCGGCGCGGCGTTTGTCCCGGTCGTCGCACTCGGCCATCACCAGCTCGGCCAAGAACCCCAGGTAGGACAGCTGCTCACGTTCGGCCGCGGCGGCGATTTCGCCGAAACGGTCGCGGATGGTGGGCAGCCGCAACACCCGGGTGCCGGAGTCGATCGCGGCGAGCGCGGCCTGTTCGGTGACACCACGGCGCGTGGCCGGCGTGTTCTTGTTGGTCGGGCTCATGAGCTGGCCTTTCCGAGCAGGTCGTCGTAGGCCGCGACCGAGGGCAGCGGCCGGTCATCGCCGGGCAGGTCCGCGAGGCGCCGCTCGGTCAGGCTCACTACGTGCTGCCTGCGTGGCGTCGTCTCGACCGGTGTCGGCGCAGCGCCGCGCTGCTGCGCGGCCTTGCGGGCTTCGACCGCGACGACGTCGGCATTGACCGAGCCGACCGAGAGCGCGGCGCTGACGCCGGCGAGCACGTCGGCGTGCTCGAGGTGACGGTGTAGCAGCAGCACCTCGACCAGCACCCGCGTCCCCGCACTGTCGCCGAGTGCCTGGCGGGCCGCGGCCCAGAACGCGTCATGCGTCGGCGTGAACACCCGGGCCGCGCGGGCCTGGACGAGAGCGGTGGCGCCGGGCAGCGCGCCGGGCTTGCGCTGGAGTATCTCCAAGTAATGGTCCAGGTCGAGGACCTTCACGCCCTTGCCGACCGCGCGCTGATGCCGCGCCACCACGGTGTTTCGATCGAACACGGTGACCGCGGAGGCAGACAGCTTGACCCGCAGCCGGTGGCCGATGAACCGGGCCGGCACCGAGTACTGGTTGCAGCGCACCATCACCTGCGCATACCGATCCACCCGCGGTGTCAGGGTGAGCGCAGTGTCGAACGCCTCGCCCGGCAGCGGGCGCAACAACTCACGCTCGAGGGCCCAATCGTGTCCGACACTCATCGAACGGTTGCCGATGCGGCGACCGTCGTCCGCGTCATCCCACTTCTCAAGCAGCTCGTTGAGCTCCTCGATCGAGTCCACCACCGGCATCGGGACGCAGTGGTTGCGGCGGAACCGGCCGCCCTCACCCTCCACGCCACCCTTCTCGTGACTGCCCTCATGCCCGGGCACGCAGTAGAACGGGTCGAAGCCGTAATGCGAGCGGAACGCGACCCACCGATCGGTCTCCTGGCGAGTACGACCGCACAACACCCGCGACACGGCTGGCTTGAGGTTGTCGTAGCGGATCTGATCCAACGGCACGCCGCCGAGCCGCTCGAAGGCGTAGACGTGGCTTTCCAGGAACGCCTCCTGCCCCTGCGACAGCGAGGCCCGATGCGCGGCCCGCCCGGAGAACGACAGCCGCATCGTGAACAGCGCGGTCTTCGTCTTCACTCCACGCAAAACCACCCACAGATCGTGGAAATCCACCTCACCCTCAGCCGCCGGCGGATGCGTCTGCGGCACGCAGCCCGACTCCAGCGGCTTGCCGGCTTCGGCGGCGATCTCCGGCCGACATTTGGCGACGTAGTCGCGCACCGTCGAGTACGACAAGTCCACCGCGCCGTGCTCGTCGACCAGCCGCGCGAGCACCCGCCGCGCCGTGTGACGCTGCTTGCGCGGCGCGTCCAGATCGCTGCGCAACATCGCATCGATCAGCGGCTTCACCGGATCGAGCACCGGCGCGGGGAACACCCGCGCCCTACGCGGCGGCGGGACCGCAGACTCCAGCGCTTGACGCACTGTGCGCCGATGCACCCGATGCCGATCCGCCAACTGCCGGATCGACAACTCCTCCCGACGATGATCACGCCGGATCGCCTCGAAGACTTCCACCCTCGACCTCACTCGCCACCCCTTCCCGGTCACCGAAACCGACAAGGGCAACAGTCACCGGGAGGGGCCCAATAGCTCCATCACAACCGCCCCGCGTGTCGAGAAGTGGGGCCAGCTACCTCCGCCACGGTGGGGCCACTCAACGCTGTCACGGCCATCCTCACGATCACCCGAACGCAAGATCAGGACAGGGGCAGGGCGATGTCAGGCGATTCACCATGCCTCATGATTCAGACCCGAACCGTCTAGTTGTTTCCGACACGCGGCACTAGGGCATCTCCCCCGGAGATGCCCACACCCCTGAGACCTACGCATACCTCGGTCCGGGGGTACCTCGCGAAGGCACCTTCCGGAACTACTCGTTCGGCGCCGCCAGGCCACTCACCGAGCTCGCCCATGTAGCCGCGTTGGTGACGTTCTTCGAGAGGGCGCGCATCGTCCAGGTGCCGACACCTCCCGTGAATGAGCCGCGGCGTCCCCGATGCTTCGAGACGTTGTCGAGGGCGTCGTCAGTTCCTCTCGATGAAGTCATGCCACACCATGGCCAGGGAGCGGCTCAGGCCCCGAGGCCATCCAGGTAGGCGGCGAAGCCATCGGGCGCTCGACCTGATCGGCGTCCCGACGTCACTGCCTCGATGCCGCCCGAGGCAAACCAGTCGATGCGCGCACCACGCAGCGCCCGGACCAGCTCTACGTCCTCGTGGACCGGCAGGTGCGGGAACCCACCGGCACGGTGATAGGCGTCGAGCGAGAAGCCGAGGTTGGCTCCATGGACATGCTCGTGCCCGTCCCACGTCGAATGCCTCTCCCTCCACAACGCCTGCTCGTGTTCGGTCAGGTCCTGCGGGCTGGGCTGCACGGTGCCGACGACGAGCTCGTTGCCGGCCCGGGCGAGGGCGACCTGAGCGGTCAACCAATGAGGCGGAACCACCGTGTCCGCGTCGGTGCTGGCGATCCACACCCGAGATGGATCCGTCGTCATCGACCACTCGGCTGCGGCGGCGACTCCGGCAGCGCGGGCCGCCCCGACCTGACCGGCATAGGTGATGACGGCCGTGACCGCAGGACGGGCTGCCACCACGTCGGGTGCGCGGTCGCGGCACGAGTCGAGCACCACGAAAACACGGCAGGTGATCGCTGGATGCTCAGCCTTGAGCGTGTCGATGGCGCGGGCGACCGAGTCGAGGCATGCCGGGAGCAGCACCTCCTCGTCGCGGGCTGGGATGACCACGGCAAGGGTTGCGGGTGACGTCATTCGGTCGCGCCCAGCACGTGGAGGACGAAGTCGGCGTCCTGGTGCTCGACCAGGACGCGTGCGCCCGCCGCGAGGAAGGCGTCATGCACGGCTGGCCCGGTCAGTGGCCAGCCCACCAGGTCGTGCCGCCAGTGGCATAGCAACAGATGACCATCCGGCGTGAGTGCTTCGAGAGCTCGCGGGACCAGTTCGTCGAGCTGACCCGGACTCAGGAAGTAGCCGACCTCGGAGATCGACACCAGATCGAAGCTGCCGATCGGCCACTGCACGGGCACTTCGGCACGCCGTGTCTCGGCGTGGTCGACCGCAGCAAGCCGGCGTCGGGCGGCCTTGACGGCGGCGGCGCTGGAGTCGACGGCCAGCAGTGCGTCGCACCGCTGGGCGAGGTCCTCGGCCAGCGCACCGACGGAGCAGCCGACCTCGAGTGCCTGCCCGTAGCGTTCTCGGGGCAGGCTGGACATGGTGGTCGCGCGCTTGCGTCGCTCGTACCAGGACTCGACCTGCCAGGGGTCGGTGCGGTCACAGTGCACCCGGTCGAGTGCGTCGTCCTCGGTCAGGTGGCCGATCTCGAAGACGACCTCCATGTCGCGGTCGAAGTGCGTCAGCACGCCGTAGTCCAGGAGCACCTCGTCGC
Source organism: Mycobacteriales bacterium (assembly GCA_038254065.1). Lineage (GTDB taxonomy): Bacteria > Actinomycetota > Actinomycetes > Mycobacteriales > Pseudonocardiaceae > Pseudonocardia. The sequence continues at coordinate 4,258 of JBBSGM010000158.1, forward strand.
CGGGCAGGTCGGAGAGCGGCTTCACCTGGCTCGTATGGGCCGCGACGGCAGCGCGCTTGGCGCCGCGGGCGTTCTCGTCCAGGACCACGTGTCGCGCCTGCGGCCAGGGCACGTCGCGCTCGGTGCCCCAGTGCCACATCCAGACGGGGTACTCCACCAGAGTTGCGTCGGTACGCCGGGCGGCCACCGCAGCCGCCCGGCCCACGGCCTCGTGGTCGGGGTGGCCGTCCCCGCGCCACGTGGCCGCGACCACCGTGGCGGCCCCGCGCAGCCCAATCCTTCGCACGAGGTAGTCGACCAGCTCGTCCACATGCCTGTCCACCTCGCCGTCGGGCAGCCCGAGGCAGGTGACACGAGCCGACGGCGCGAGGTGAGCCACGGCCGTTTCCAGCTCGCCGCGACGCCGCTCCGCCAGCACTTCGACGGAGTGGCTGGCCGAGGCTGGATGGGAGCCTTCACCGGCGGTGGCGGACACGACCTCCACGTCACATCCCGCTCGCTGGGCGAGGTTGATCAGGCCTGCGGCACCGAGGGTCTCATCGTCGGGGTGGGCCCCGACGACTACCAGCAGGGCCACTGTGTTGGGCAGCTCGAGCCCGGGAAGGTGACGTGTCGCCAAGACGCGTGACCACTCCTCCGCGGAGGTGCCAGGCTCGTCGTGGCGGAAAGCAGGGGTGCTCACCACGCCGCACACCCGGCCTCGAGCAGGAGGTCCCCGAGGGAAACCAGGTCCCGCTCGGCGTGCCACTGGCGCAGGTAGAGCTCGAGGTCGGCGACCCTGCGAGCGTGCTCCTCCTCCGTGGCGAGCGGTCCGGGACCGAGACAGTGGGCGGCCCGGCGGAGGATCTCTTCGGCAGCGGTCGCCACCACCTGTCGGACACGGAGCGCTGCTCGGGCGCCATCGGCACCCAGGAGCACCCCGGCGTCGATGGCCGTGGCTGCGTCCGAGAGCGCGCACCAGGCTGCGTGCAGCGCACCGTCGACGGCACCGAGGTGCATCAGCGCCAGCTGGTCGGGCGCCCGCCGAGCTGCGCTGTCCAGCAGTCGCCGGGCGACACCCACCGCGCCGCCGTACCAGATCGCGGCCACGCCGAGGCCGCCCCACGCGAAGCCCGGTCGGTCGAGGTACCACCCCGCCTCCCCCACGGGCGCCGCCGGGACACCGTCGAAGTCCACAGGGCCGGAGTCGACATCGGTCAATCCGCGAGCGACCCACGTGCCAGACACCGCCGCCACCCTGTGGTCGTGCAGGTCGACGGCGAAGAGCCGCCGCTCCTCTCCGATCCAGGCGCTGACCAAGGCGTGGTCGAGGCTTCCGGCCAGCGAGCACCAGTGCTTGCGCCCCGTCATCGTGTACGACGTCCCGGTCGCGTCCACGCGCAGCGGACGTCCCGGCCCCTCTGCCGCGAAGACACCCCAGGTGCCGGGGGCCGCTGGGATACCCGCCTGAGCCAGGATGGCGAGGGCGTCCAAGTGGGGTTCCAGCACACGTGCGACGGTCAGATCCGTGGCGGCGAGCGTGGCGAGCGCCGACCACAGGTGCGGCGTACTTCCCACACCGGCGGGGGGCAGGGCGACCCCCACCTCGGCGGCGAGTGCCAGTGCGGCCGGGACGTCCGCAGCAGCCCGGCTCGCCCGTGCGGCCAGGGTCACCAGCTCGCGCTGCTGGTCCGCGGTCAACTGCTGGTGCAGGAGTACGGGACGGCCGATCACCCTGGAACCCGGGCATCGTCGTCGGCCACGCCCGGGAGGACTGCGCCATCCTCAGGGACCGAGCGCAGGACCTCGATGAGCGCGGTGTTCAGCTCTCTGCGGGGCCCGAGAAGGATCACGTCCAACAGTACCCACTTGGGAGTGATCCATTCGTTGGTCCGATCAACCGTCGAATCTGGGTACCGGACTTCGGCGGGCACTGTTGCGTTGAGACATCTGACGGGGCACGAGACTGGTGTCATGACATCTTCGCCGGCCGCCGCGTTCGCTGGTTTCCGGTTCCCTCGTGAGGTGATCTCGGTGGCGGTGCGGTGGTACCTGCGCTACGGGCTTCCTACCGTGACGTGGAGGAGCTGCTGGCCGAGCGTGGTGTGGTGGTCGATCTACCGGTGGGTGCAACGGTTCACACGGAGTTCGTCGAAGCCGCGCGCCCTCGCCGTCACGTGCCGGGTGATCGCTGGTTCGTCGACGAGACGTACGTCAAGGTGAACGGCCGGTGGACGTACTTGTATCGGGCGGTCGATCAGTACGGGCAGGTCATCGACGTGTGGCTGTCGACCAGGCGCGACTTGACGGCCGCCCGGACCTTCTTCACTCGGGCACTCGCGACTGGGTCCCTGCCGGTTGAGGTGACCACGGACCGGGCGCCGTCCTCCCCGCGCGTCCTGGACGAACTCATCCCGGCTGCTCTGCACGACACTGGGCAGTACGCGAACAACCGAGTCGAAGCAGACGTGCTTTGCCTGGGTGACCAGACGGGAGACGGGCTTCGTGCTTGAGTCTGGGACCGCGCCGGCATGCACTGGGTGGTGGCGCCGGACCTGCTGCGGGCGGCTCGAACCGATGGTCTGCCAGTCCGCCAGGCCGAAATGCTCATGGGGGCAGATTTAGGGACATTTAATGCGATAGCGCCACTTCGGCGCGAACAGTCGGAGGCACCCGCGGGTGACCCGGCGTCCCAAGTCAGCTATGCCTCGATGGCGCGGGCGGTCACGGGCGGGAAGGAGGATTTCGATGGTCAAGAGTGGTCAAAACTGCTCACGTGACCAGCCGCTCGGGCCAGACGGGCAAGTGAGCGACAATACCCCGGGTTCGCAAGCACGAACGGTCCTTCCGGAAAGCGGCGCCGCTACTTCCAGGACGAGGCGGAAACTGCACGTCCACGCAGGTCAAAGCCAAGTTGCGCAGTTTTCCGCACGTCCTACGAGGGCACGAGGGCGGGACGTGTGGAGTTGCCTGTGAAAACTGCTGTGTTCCATGGACTGGGTCGTTGGTCAACCGACGGGAGTCTACTCGCGGGTGGCTCGGCCGCGGGGCGGGCGCTCTATCGTGGATGTGCCGGCAGATCCAGGGTTGTCCAGGAGGGAGTGCGTGCCGGTGTGCCAGCGTCGGGGGTCGTGCTGTGGTCTGCGTCAGGCGGCTGCCGCGCCCAGGGGATCGGTTCGAGCTCTGTAGGCGTGCCAGGTGTGTCGCGCCCAGGAGTTTTCGGCGAGGGTGGCAAGGAGGACAACGGTGGTCTGGTTGTGCACGCCCCAGGCGGGGAGGCGTTGGCCGTAGAAAGCCCGTTCGAGTTGGGCGTTGAGGCTTTCGGTGTCTTGCCTCATGCCGTAGAGCTGCTTGTGTCGGGGGCTGCTGGTCTGGAGCCGGTGTAGAGCCCACAGCCCGTCCACCGGGGCCGCCTCCCGAACTTGCCACTCGTTTGCGTCCACGGCGCGGGTCAGCGACCGTGCCGTTGCCCCGGCACGCGGCAACCGACAACCGGCAACCGGCTCGTGTCGGACCACTTGGCGTACGGCTGGCCATCGCCGCTCGAGCGGACCTTCATGCCGACAGGCCGCCGCCCAACCTTGGCGGCTCTCGATCGGCTCACCTCGCACGACTTTCGTCAGTGACCAGCGTCGTCAACCGCCACCCCGCGGGGTGCTCCCTGTCACCCGTCCAGGGCGATCCAATAGCGCCTCACCGGACCACGCTCGGCCTGTCGGATGCCTTCGAGGACGCCGCCGTTGCGCTACGAGTGCTCAACGTGGAGGACCTGGTGAGGACGCTGGCCTTCGATCATCGAGCTCTGATCGACCACGGCCAGGGAGCCGCGTCCACGCAAACCCGGCCAGCCCGACCAGCACCGGCCAGAGGGCGAGGCGTTCGAGGACACCTGACACGGGGCCGTCCCCGGAGAGCACAAACGACACGGCCGATGCGCCGGTGACGGCTCCCGCGGTCAGGAGTGCCCAGGCAAGACGCGGCCGATCATTCCGCGACCGTGCGCCGAGAACGATCAGCGCGATCGGCTGCGCGACGAACAACGGCGCCGCAGCGATCGCATGCAGGGTGCCGTCCTGGTCGAGCGGCGCGAGGCCGGTGGCGACCGAGCTCAACCCGGAGACCACAAGCAGCCCCGCGACCCACGGCCCCAGAGGCCGTGCGAGCAGCACCGCACCGCCGGCCAGCAACACTCCGAAGGCCATGAACGAGCCGTTCATCAGCTCATGACGCGGCGAGCAATAGGTTGCCGAGCAACCGACCTCACCGAGCCGGCTGACCGAGTCGGCAAAAAAGCTGTAGCCGCCAGTGGTCGCCGCCGCAACGACGAACTCGGTCGCGATGTAAGCCGGCCGCACGAGCAGTGCCAGCGCTCCCCAGCGCGCGGCCGCAGCCCCGGTGACTCCGTCGTGTCGTCGTGCTGAGGCTGCCGGCATCAGGTCACCGTAGACCGTGCTGGAGACGGGCTCAGTCCCGCGGTTCGGGCAACGACTCCTGGCTCGTCAACGGGGTGAAGTCACGTCTGACTTATGGCCTGCCTCGCTTGTGCGAGGTGGCAGACGCCAGCAACCGTCTCACCGAAGGGATCGCCCAGAGAGACGTGTGTCGTGTGTCAGACGACGAACTTGAAGAGCTTTCCGCGAGGGGCCGCGGGCCGAGGCGTCCCGACGAAGCGATGCACGCCGACGGAGAACAGCACGTCATCCGGTGCGTGGAAGGCTTGCTCGACGAAGGCCGCCGCCTGTAGCCAGCGCCGAATCGCCGGAGTCAGGTCCAGAGCACGCCGGCTGCGTGTCCAGATGACGGTGGCGCCCGGCGCGCAGAGTTGGGGCAGCGCCTCGATCGTCTGGTGAACGTCCGCATCGCTGATGTTGCCGAACACCCCGGCCAGGAGTAGTAGGTCAGTCGGCACCGATCCGACGTACGCGGCGAGGTCACCAGCGTCCGCGCGAACGACCGCGACGTTACAGAGGGCGGCGTCCTCGACCGCGGCCCGGGCAGCGGCGACGTTGCGCGCGTCGTACTCGATCAGAGTCGAGCGCACCCGGTGGGCGTCGGTGCGGTCGGCGAGAACGCTGAGCAGGTCGTGGCCTTGGCCCGCGCAGACACTCACCACGGTCAGCGCCTCACACTGGCGCTCGTCCAGCCACGACGCGATGTGCCCCTGCACCAGCCGCAGACGACGAGACAGCGGGGAGTCCTCGTCGGCGTATGGTTCGTGCCACGCCTGCCAGTCCCTCGCACCGTCACCTCGCCGAGGATGCC
>JBBSGM010000159.1:0-9441 GCA_038254065.1 Mycobacteriales bacterium
ATCTAGGCGTAGCAGGTGGTGGCGGTCGACCGCCGGACCCCGAGTCCCTGCGGGAGCCGGCCCCCAAAACGGCAGCCGACCACCACACCGCGCGGCGGGCTGGGGGGGGGCCCCCGTAGTACAACAGGGACAGATCCCTGGTCACGGCAGCGGCGCGGAGAACATCCGCGCAGGTCGAAGAACTCTGGATCATGCAAGTGTCCCTGTAGTACTAGATCGAGAGTGCCGGTCTTCAGGTCCTTGAAGAACAGCAGGTTGTTCCGACGACTCAGATCGATCAACTGACCGGTCCAGTGCTTCAGCGCTGCGTCGATCGTGGCGTCCCCGGCGGTCAAGTTGCTTGCATCGGGACTCGCCATCTGCATCCGTCACTCCTGGTCGCGGGTGTCGATCTCACGCTGTGTCGGACGATCTGAAGAGCCTGTACGAGTCGCAGCGTGCCACGTCGCACAGCGACCGATCAACCGAACGGGCGAGCTAGTGACTCTGGGATCGGCCCTGATACACGTGGTTGCGGACGTCACCATCGGTTCCTGTCGCATCACACCGCTGAGTGATGGAGCCGCCAGACCGTCAATTGGACGTTCTCGTCACCCAGCAGCGCCCGGCGCCGCAGCATCCGACGTAGGTGGCGGCCTGCGTAGACACCGACGGGGGCCGACGACGGGCACCGACTCCGCCGGTGCTGATCACTGCATCAGCGGAGTGGCTTTGAGTACGCCCACCGACCAGCTCGACGGGCACAGCTTGATGTGCTCGTGAGCGAGGGGTAAGGCACCACGGCCGGGCACCGTCCAGAATGGGCGGACGGCACACGCCGTGGCCACAGACAGCAGTTCCGCGCCCACACCCCTCGGCGGGCCCACCGGCCGCCGCAATTCATGATGCGAGCGGCAGCTGACCGCGACGTTTTACAGCGCGCTGGTGGTCCGCCCAGTCAAGTCGCGGGGGCCATCTTGCCAGCGGCCACCAGCCCGCAGCAGCGCGGCGCGCTCGACGGCCCGAAAGACTCTCGACGATTCAGGGCCGCTTGGGCAGCTCGATGATGCAGTGAAGCTTGGCGCCGTGCTCGTCGAGCTTGGCGGTGTGCTCGCCGAGAGTGGTGTGCTCGGCCTGAGTGACGGCGAGCTCTTCGAGCCGATTTCCCTGCCGCTGCTGGCTGCCGGCGATCCCCGCCAGCATCGCGTAGATCTCCTGGACGTCGTGGTCGAGCTGGCGGACCTTGCGGGCGACGTCGGGCGACGTGCTCACGCCGGCAAGGTACCCGGGCTCGGCGGCGGTGCTCCGGCCGGAGCGTGCAGATGCCCGCCCCTCTACCGTCACAACGTGGATGCTCCCGAGGAACCCGACGCGACGGGCCGCGACGCGGCGTTGCCCGATCTGTCCGGCACCGTCGCGCTGGTCACCGGCGGTGGCGGCGGGATCGGGGCCGGGATCGCGGCGCGCTTCGCCGCGGCCGGCGCAGCGGTGGTGGTGCACTACCGCACCGGCGCGGACCGGGCCGCGGCGGTCGTCGACCGGATCGTCTACGGCGGTGGAGACGCCATCGCGGCGCAGGCCGAGGTCACCGACCCCGAGCAGTGCTCGGCGTTGATGGGGCAGGCGATCGAGCGGTTCGGGCGGCTCGACGCCGTGGTCGCGGCCGCGGGGGTGCAGCCGGTCGCCGAGCTGGCCACGATGTCCGTGCAGGCCTGGCGCGCGGTCGTCGACACCAACCTGACCGGCACGTTCGCCACTGTCCAGGCCGCGGCCGCCGCGATGCTCGCTGGCGGGTCGACCACCGTCATCGCGTCGATCGAAGGGACGCGGGCCGCCCGGGCGCACGCCCACTATGCGGCGTCCAAGGCCGGGGTGATCATGTTCGCGCGCAGCGCCGCGCTGGAGTACGGGACCGCCGGCATCCGCGTCAACACCGTCTCGCCAGGGCTCATCGACCGCGAAGGGCTGGTTGACGCCTGGCCGGACGGGGTTGCGCGGTGGCGCCGCGCCGCGCCGCTGGGGCGGCTCGGGCGGCCCGAGGACGTCGGCGACGCCTGCGTCTTCCTGGCCTCCCCGATGGCGCGGTGGATCACCGGACACGACCTGGTCGTCGACGGCGGGGTCTCGGTGAATCCGAACTGGTGAGGGGCACGACATGACCGACCGCGCCGAGGGTGAGCGGGTCGCCGCGCTGCTCGGGCTCGAACCGCTGCCCCGCGAGGGCGGGCTGTTCCGCCGCACTCATGTCGACCAGCACGTATCGGTGATCTACTACCTGCTGCTGGCGCCGGAGTTCTCGGCGCTGCACCTCCTCGGCTCGACCGAGACCTACCACTGGTACGCCGGGTCCCCGCTGCGGTTGCTCCTGTTGCACCCGGGCGGGACCATCGACGAGCCCGTGCTCGGACCCGATCTCGCGGCCGGGCAACGCCCGCAGGTCGTCGTCCCTGGCGGGACGTGGCAGGGATCGAGCCCGGATGGTGCGTGGTCGCTGGTCGGCACGACCACCGCTCCGCCGTTCGCCTGGGCAGACTTCCGCCTCGGCCAGCGGTCCGCCCTGATCGACACTCATCCCCGAGCCGCCGACCGAATCGAGGCCTTGACCCGCCTCCCGTCGATCTGACCCGCGCGCCGCACCAGCCCGCCACCGCGCAAGCGCCGTCGCACCCCTCACCCGGGTCCGGTCGCGCCGGTGCCGGCACCAGAACGCTCGTGCGGTCGCGCCGGCGATAGGGTCCACGCGGATGTGGTGGGGAGGGAGGGTTGTGGCCGAGGAACTCGCGCCGGCTGTCGGTCGGGTGGTGGGGACCGAGGACTCCACGCCCCTGCAGTTCAGCGTGGCCCTCGCGCAGGATGCCTACCTGCAGCTCGACGACGTCGTCGTCACGGTCCGCGCTGTCCCCGGCCGCAACCCGGTGCTGATCAGCGGGATCGTCACCCAGGTCCGGGCCCGGCACGAGGGCGCCAGCTTCGGCTCCGACGTCTTCCTCATCGCCGACGGTGTGCTGCCCGCGCAGGTGCAGGAGATCGCCGAGATCACCACGACCAGGGTCGAGCCCGAGTGCTACGTGCCGCCGCGGCCGGGTGAGCCCGTCCGGCGCGCCACCGGCGAGGAGCGTGCGCAGGCGCTGTACTTCGACCAGATGGAGCGCAAGGTCGCGGTCGGGCTCGGCCGCGACGGTGCCCCGATCTACGTCAACCTGGAGTTCCTCGACGGCACCCGCGGCGGGCACGTGTCGATCAGCGGCATCTCCGGGGTCGCGACCAAGACCAGTTTCGCGCTGTTCCTGCTCTACTCGATCTTCTCCGGCGGTGCGCTCGGCCGCCGGGCGCTCAACGCGAAGGCGCTCGTGTTCAGCGTCAAGGGCGAGGACCTGCTCTTTCTCGACCATCCCAACACCCGCCTCGACGACGAGCTGCGCACCCGTTATGCGGCACTCGACCTCGCGGCCGCGCCGTTCGGCTCCGTCGGCTTCTTCGCCCCGCCCACTCCCGAGGACCTGTCCGGGCGCCCCTACGTCACCGGCCGCACCAGCGGGGTCGCCGCGTTCTGGTGGACCCTGCACGAGTTCTGCTCGGGTGAGCTGCTGGCCTACGTCTTCGCCGACGCCGAGGACGAGCGCAACCAGTACACGATGGTCATTCACCAGGTTGCCGCCCGGTTGCGCCGCTCGGCCACCGCGACCGGCGACGGGGGCGCGATCGGGATAGAGGGCCGGCTCCTGCGCACCTACGACGACCTGGTGGAGTTCGTCTCCGACCGCCTCACCGACGAGGACACCCGCCGGGACTGGGCCGGCCCGGTGACCGGCGTCGGGACGGTCAACGCGTTCCTGCGACGGCTGCGGTCGAGCCTCAAGTCGCTGCGGTCGATCGTCCGCGGGGACCTGCCGGACGCGCCGCGAAGACGGGTCAGCACCGACAACCAGCAGGTCACCGTCGTCGACCTGCACAACCTGCCCGAACGGGCGCAGCGGTTCGTCGTCGGCGTCGTGCTCGCGAGCGAGACCGCGCGCAAGGAGTCGGCCGGGCCGGACGGGCTGCTCTTCACCATGATCGACGAGCTGAACAAGTACGCGCCGCGGGAGGGCAGCAGCCCGATCAAGGATGTGCTGCTCGACATCGCCGAGCGCGGCCGCTCGCTCGGGATCATCCTGGTCGGCGCCCAGCAGACCGCGAGCGAGGTGGAGCGGCGGATCGTCGCCAACTCCTCGATCAAGGTCGTCGGGCGGCTCGACCCCGCCGAGGCCGGCCGGCCCGAGTACGGCTTCCTGCCCCCGTCCCAACGGGCCCGGGCGACGCTGGCCAAGCCCGGTACGATGTTCATCTCGCAGCCCGAGATCCCGGTGCCGCTGGCGGTCGAGTTCCCGTTCCCGGCCTGGGCCACCAGGCTCTCGGAGATCGCGGCGCCGCCCGCGAGCAGCAACGGGCGGCGCGACCCGTTCGCCCGCATCCCCGTCGTCGTCGACGACCCGCCGTTCTGATCCCCGCTTCCGGCGCCGTTCACGCGCGCGTCAGTGACCAGCGACCCGAGTTGATCTCGAACTCCTTGTCCGGTCCCAGCCACCTGCGCCTGCTGCAGCGCTGACTGCGCGCGCTCCGCTCAGCCGAGCCGCCCGGGTGCGTCGGCCATCTCTCGGTACCGTCGGGCGAGCCGCTGGAACGTTGACACAGCAGCCTCGTCAAAGTCTGCCAGCGCCTCCATCTGCTCGAACAACCCCTGGTAGGCGGCCACGTCGACCGGCTGCGTCATCAGCGCCGTCGCGGTGAACGTGCCCATCAGGACTGCGCGTCCGTGGTCGTAGACGTCGAACGCCTGCAACGGGAACTGTCGGACCGCGGTCGTCACCGGGATGACTCCTACGCGGACCGCCTCGTCGTCCCGGGCCAGCGCCGCGAGGTGGTCGAGCTGGCGGGCCATCAGCCCGGGATCGCCCACGTGCCACGTCAGCGCGCCTTCGGTGGCGATCTGCGTGTACCGGTGCGGACCGCCGGCCCGTAGGCGCCGCTGCCTTTGTCCGGCCCGCACCGCTACCGCAGGCTCAACCTCCTCGGGAGCGAGCGCCGAGGCGAACACGACTCGCATGTACTCCTCGGTCTGTAACAGGCCCGGCACGAGCGTGGGGCTGAACGTGCCGATGTGCGTGGACTGCTCCTCGATCCGGTCGATGCGCTGCTGCATCTTCGCGGCGTCCCGCAGCAGTACCAGTCGGGGCGAGATCTGTTCCCGTACGTCCGCGGCGAGCGCGACCACGCGGCGCAGCTCAGCGGCGGGGGCACCGACGGCTCGGGCGATCGCTTCCGCCGCTTCGGGTGGCGGAACGAACTTCCCTGTCTCGAACCGGGAGATCTTCGCCTGGGAGAACCCGGTGCGCCCCGCCACCTGTGCCGCGGTCACACCGGCGTCATGGCGGAGCCGCCGGAGCGTCTGCGACAGTTCGTCGCGGCCACGCGGGTTCGTCACAGGGCGGCGTCTTCTCTCCGAGTCAGGCGGCGCCCCGCCGGACGCGGCGATGTTCGGGGTGGCGCTGCCACCATTGGGCGAACGGCTCCGCAGCGTTCCACAGCGTATCGCGGGCTTCGATCAACCGGCTGGGGTTGTCCACCACTCGTGCGTGCAGGAAGCGCCCTTCCCCGTCGTAGCCCAGGACGGCGGCACGGCCGTCGACTATGTAGTAGTCATCAAGGTGCAGGTAGTCGAGGTCGATGTCGGTCTCGGACAGGTCGATGATTCGGATCTGCTCTCCGGCCGCTGAGTTGTCCAGGTAGCACCACTCAGCCTCGAAGCGGACGTAGTCGGTGAGGGGCAGGCGGACGATATGGACTCGCCGCCACGTGCGACCTTCGGCGGCGGCAGCAGCGAGCCAGTCCAGCCAGCCGCGCTTCGCGGCACGGTCCGGGGCGGGAGCGCCGGCCAAGTAGGCACGGAAGTCCGCCTCGTCGCTGTCCACGAAGTAGCGGTCAAGGGTCTCGAGCCGAAAGACGTCGCGCTCGTGGTTGTCAATGATCCATGAACCGAGCTCCTCCAGGTCCATGTGGTGCTGTCGCCGGATCTGCTCGATGACGGCCGCCGTGACCTCTACGGCGTCTTCGTGGTCGGGGACGCCGAGGGTGGCGCGCAGGTGGGCGCTGATCTTCCCTCCCTGCATGACCCATTTTGTGGTGTCCGTCGGGTAGGCGGCTGGGCACGTCGGGCCGCTTCCGCACTCGGTCAGCCGTTTGTCAATGCGCACGGTGGGGTCCTTCCCGGTCCTGGCGATCCGGCCCGGTCGAGTGTCCCTGGGCCGTGATGGGCTAGTCAATGTCAGGTGTGAAACCTCCTGGCCGTCACCACCTTGACACGTTCACTGTGAGACTGCAAGCTACTTCGAAGCAGTCGCCTGCCGCTCCGACCAGGTTCCTTCAGAGTCGCGGCGGGCGGCTGCCCCAAGCCCAGGGGGTGCCTGAGGGACGTACGCCAGTACGCGATCACCGGCGGTCACCGCGCGCCGCCTCGGCCGTGACGGTTACGCCGTTGTACTGACCGCATCGCGGCAGGTGACCGCGCGAACCTCGAGCTGACAGCCTGAGGCCGTATCGATTTGGTCAAGGAGGTGCCCGGTGGACCGGGAAGATGAGTGGGAGCTGCCGAAGTTGATGGCCGCGATGCCGGGGGTGTGTGAGGGGCTGCTGAACACCCACGTGGCAGACGCCAACGGACGGTGCCGGGGCTGCGATTCGCAGGTCCGGATAGCGGAGCGGTGGCCGTGCACGCTCTACCGGGCGGCCGAACAGGGCCGCCGGATCGCCGCGGGGTAGGTGCTGGCGGGCGGATCCTGGGCGCCTACCGTAGGTGCTCCCATGCGCTTCCTGCACACCGCCGACTGGCATGTCGGCAAGACGCTGAAGGGGCACAGCCGGCTCGACGAGCAGGAGCAGGTGCTCCGCGAGATCGTGCGCATCACCCGCGAGCAGGAGGTCGACGCGGTCCTGGTCGCCGGTGACCTCTACGACAGCGCCGCGCCGAGCGCGCAGGCCCAGCGTCTCGTCGTCCGGACCTTGATGGCGCTGGCCGGTACCGGGGCGCAGGTGCTCGCCATCGCCGGCAACCACGACCACGCCGCCACCTTCGACGCCTACCGCCCGTCGCCGGTGCGGCCGGGGTCACGCTCGTCGGTTCGGTCCGGACGGCGGAGCAGGGCGGCGTCGTCGAGCTCACCTCGCGCGGCCGCGGCCAGGCGACGGTCGCGGTGCTGCCGTTCGTGTCCCAGCGCTACGCGGTGCGCGCCGCCGAGCTCGTCGCGCACACCCCGGCGGAGAACACCGGGGCCTACGACGAGATGCTGCGTCAGATCCTGCACAGTCTCACCGATGGTTTCCGCACCGACGCCGTCAACCTCGTCATGGCCCACCTGACCGTGCTGAACGGGACGTTCGGCGGTGGTGAGCGGACCGCGCAGTCGATCTTCGAATACGTCGTGCCGGCCACCGTGTTCCCCTCCGACGCGCACTACGTGGCACTCGGCCACCTGCACCGGCGGCAGCGGATGGCGGCGCCGAGCCCGGTGCACTACTGCGGCGCCCCGCTCGCGGTCGACTTCGGCGAGCAGGAGAACACGCCGGTGGTGTGCCTGGTCGAGGCCACCGCGACGACGCCGGCCAGGGTCACCGACATCCCGATCACGGCGGCGCGGCGGCTTCGCACGGTGCGCGGCACCGTCGCCGACCTCTCGGGGCTGGCCGCCACCGTGGACGACGACCTCCTCCGGGTCTGGGTGCGCGAACCGGCGCGCGCGGGGTTGCGCGAGGAGGTGACCGAGCTGTTGCCGAACGCCCTGGAGGTGCGGATCGACCCGGAGTTCGCCACCGCGGTCACCGGGTCGCGGCCGTCGTCCGGACCGGGCCCGGAGCGGAGCCCTGCGGAGCTGTTCGGTGAGTACTGCGCCACCCGATCCGTCGACGACCCTCGGCTCGACGCGCTGTTCGCCAGGCTGCACGACCAGGTCACCAGGGACACCTGATGCGTCCGGTGCGCCTGGAGATGCACGGCTTCGCCGCGTTCCGCGAGCCGACCGTCGTGGACTTCACGGACGCGCAGTACTTCGCGCTGGTCGGCCCGACCGGATCGGGGAAGTCCACTGTGGTGGACGCGATGACGTTCGCGCTCTACGGGTCGGTGCCGCGCTGGGACGACCGGCGGATGGTCGCGCTGGCGATGGCGCCGAGCGTGAACCGGGGCACCGTGCGGTTGGTGTTCGACGTCGGGGACGCCCGTTACGTCGTCGCCCGCGAGCTGCGTCGGGCGGCCCGGGGTGGGGTCACCGTGCGCAACGCCCGGTTGGAACGGCTCGCTGATCGCCACGACACCGACGGGGACACCGAGGTGCTCGCTGCCGACTCCGGGGTGACGAAGGAGGTCGAGCGGCTGCTCGGGCTGCCCTTCGAGCAGTTCTGCCAGTGCGTGGTGCTCCCGCAGGGCGACTTCGCCGAGTTCCTGCACGCCAAGCCGCGGGACCGCCAGCAGATGCTCACCCGGCTGCTCGGCCTCGACGTCTACGAGACGATCGCCAAGGAGGCCAACCGGGAGGCGGTCGCGGCCGGGGAACGCGCCGACGTCATGGCCGGGCGGCTCGCCGGCTACGCCGACGCCACCGCCGAGGCGGTCGCGATGGCGGGGGAGCGGGTGACCGCGCTGGAGGTGCTGGCGGGACGGGTCGCGGCGCTGCTGCCCGACCTCGCCGCCGCCGGGGGCGCCGTCAATACTGCCGAGGCGATTGTCGCGCGGTTGCGCTACGAACGCTGCCGGCTCGTGGACGTCTCCGTTCCTGATGGACTGTCCGGTCTGGACGTGCGCCGGCGGTCGGCGATGGAACAGGCGGACGCCGCGCAGCACGGGTTCACGACGGCCGAGGCCGCCGACACCGACGCGCGGGAGGCTCGCGCCACGGCCCCGGAGCGCGGCCCACTGGAGCAGGCCCGCCGTGACCACGCCGATCTCGCCGCCGCGCTCGCCGCACAGCCGGGTGCGCAGGAGGCGTACGTCGTGGCGCGGGTGGCCTTCGAGTCGGTTGTCGCGGTGACGGCGTCGGCGGAGGGCGCCGTGGAGACGGCGCGAACCGAACGCGACACCGCCGCCACCACCCTCGCCGCCGCCCGGGACACCGCTGCGCGCCTCACCGACGAACGGGACCGGCTCGCTCGGCTGCAGGTTCCGGATGGGCTCGACCAGCTCGACGGGCGCCGTCGCGCCGCGGACGACGACCTCGGCGCTGCGCAGCATGCCCTCGACGACGCCGAGGCCGCCGACACTGCGGCCCGCGAGGAGCTCGCCGCCGCTCCGGTGGGCGGACCGCTCGAGCAGGCCCACGCCAATCACGTTGCGCTCGCCGCCGTGCTCGCCACCGAACCCGAGCTGGCCCAGCGGCACGTCGCCGCCGCGGCGGCCCGCGCGGCCACGGCGCAGGAGCTGGCCCGGGCCCGGCA
>JBBSGM010000160.1:0-9435 GCA_038254065.1 Mycobacteriales bacterium
CTGCGTCCGTGCGACCCGTCATCGCCGGGCTTCGCCAGTGGCGACAGCGGTGACCGCAGACGGCAGCGGGATGAGGCTGAGCCCCGGGAGCACTCGCGAGCAATGCGGCGTCAGCGCTGCCACGGCAGCCACGAAACGGTCCTCGTCCACGCCGGTCGGCTGCTGACCGAACAAGTCGGTCAGCAGCCAGGAGGGCGCGGTCGCGCCCTGTTCCGGGGGTGGGACGCATTTCCCGACTTGCGCGAGCGGTTCGGTGACGGCGAGACTGGCCGTTTCCATCGCGCATCATGTGCGAGTGTTGCGCCACTGCCCGGGGACGCGCCTCACCGGAGACGCAGCGCGACGAGGGGTATGCCGTGCTCGCTGTCTGATCCCAGCCGTTCGTAACCGGCGACGCTCCCGTCGTAGCCGCCGTTGCGTAGCACCTCGCGGCTGATCGTCGATGTCGGGCGCCGCAGCCGCCGGGCGATCACGGCGTATCCGAGGCCGTCGGCGAGCCCCGAGGCGATGTCGTGGAGCAGTTCGTCGCCCGGCATCCGGACGGAGTCGTGCTGGACCTGGGTGCCGGTCTCGACAGCAGGATCTGCCGGGTCGACCCCCCGGCCACCGTGGACTGGTATGACGTCGACTTCCCCGAGGTCGCCGAGATCCGGCGGCAGGTGGTGCCGACGCGCGGGAACGCGCACAACGTCGGTACGGACCTGATCGACCGGCACTGGCTCGCCGAGATCCCGTCTGATCGGCCGGCGGTGATCGTCGCCGACGGCTTGGTCGCCTTCCTCGCCCAGGATAACCTCGTTGCGCTCCTGAACCGGCTCACCGGCCACTTTCCCTCCGGAGAGCTGGCGTTCAACGGCTACACCCGGTTCCACATGTGGCTGGTGAAGCACTATCGCGGCACCCACTCCATCGCCGACGTCGCCGTCAACCCTGGTTTCGACGATCCGCGCGCACCAGAGCGCTGGGATCCCCGGCTGAGCCTGGTCGAGGAGATCTTCCTGACCCGGGCGCCCGAGGTCGCGGCGTACCCGCCGGCCCTGCGGCTCTTGACCCGCCTCGCCGCGCACAGCGCGTCGGTGTCCCGGCGCGGCACCGCAGTCCTGCGCTATCGCTTCTGACGCCGCCACAGCCCGGACGGCTCGCGGCATGAGAAGGTAGTCGCCGACCACCAGGCGTGGAGTAAGGTCCTGCGATGACACCGCCTCGACTCGTTTCCCGCCGCCAACGCGTCCAGGCGTCCGATCAGCCGACTGGCCGTCAGTTTCCGATGAGCTCACAGATCTGCGCGGCCACCGCAGCATGACGGTCCGGGTGAAGATCGGCCACCCGTTCTTCCAGCGCGCTGCGCGCCACCTAGACCAGCCGGTCAAGCATCGCGGTGCCTGCGTCGACGATCGGCTCGCGGTATGTGCCCTCGTAGATCGCGCGGGAGTCGACCTCAACCGCGATCACCCGGCGGTCTCCGAACGCCGCGTTGTAGGCGTCCGAGGACACCACGAGGTAGTTCATCGGGCCCATCACCTCATCGCGGGAGACCCATACCTGGCCGTACCGGATTGGTGACGCCAGTGCGGTCACTGCTCGTCAAGTGCGGCGATCGCCCGACGGCGGCGGGCCGCCATCAGCGCATCCTGCTGCTCGTCGGTGTAGACCGGCTCGCGGGCGTCTTCCTCGGCCCGGGCTCGCATCGCCTTGGCCATCGCCGCCTGGCTCTGTAGCGCGGCCCGGACCCACTCGGAGAGATTCGTCCCAGCGCCCGCCGCCGCGGCCTTGATCTGCTCGGCAAGACTGTCGTCGAGCTTCACAGCGAGCTGCACCGTCATACCCGCAGTATGACATGTCGTCAGGCGGCAACGGGACCGGGTCACACGGCCGGTGACACTGACTGGTCCCTGAACGGGCCAGGCCAGTGACCACCGTGGCCCACGTCCAGCGAACTCGTCTACTTTCCCGCACAGTCGGGTATCTCCCGGCCGTGAGCGCACCGCAGGACTGCCTTCCCGACGCCGGCCTGGTTCGGTCCGACCCGGCCGCACCGGGCTGGACCCGGCGCCGCCGGGGCCGGGGCTTCAGCTACCTCGACGAGCACGGCGGGCCGCTCACCGACCCCGCTCAACGGGTCAGGGTGAAAGCCCTCGTCATCCCCCCGGCCTGGCGGGACGTGTGGATCAGCCCGGATCCGGCCGGACACATCCAGGCCCTCGGTACCGACGACGCCGGGCGTCGCCAGTACCTCTACCACGAGGAGTGGCGCCGGGCCAGGGACGCGGAGAAGCACGACCGGGTGCTGGGGCTGGGCGTCGGGCTGCCCGCGGTGCGGGCCGAGGTCGCGGCCCGGCTCGAGGAGCGCGGGCTCGGACCGCGCCGGGTCCTCGCCGCGGCGGTCCGGATGCTCGACGTCGGCGTCTTCCGGGCCGGCGGCGAGCAGTACGCGCCCACCGACTCCGGTGACGACGGCACGTTCGGGCTGGCCACCCTGCGCCGCGAGCACGTCCGGCTGCGTCGTGGCGAGGTCCACTTCGAGTACCCGGCCAAGGGCGGGATCGAGCGCGCACTGTCGCTGCCCGACCCGGCCCTGCACAAGGTGGTCGGCGCGCTGCTGCGCAGGCGCGGCGGTGGCGGCGACCTGCTCGTGTACCGGATCGGCCGGGGCTGGCACGACGTGCGCGCCGAGGATCTCAACGAGGCGGTCAAGGAACTGGCCGGCGAGCAGTACAGCTGCAAGGACCTGCGCACCTGGAACGCGACGGTGCTGGCCGCCGTCACCCTCGCCGCGGCGGCGGCGGCCGGCGGCGGGGTGCCGGCGACCGCGCGCGGGCGTCAACGCGCGGTGCGGGCCACCATGCAGGCGGTGTCCGAGCACCTCGGCAACACACCCACCGTCGCCCGCTCGTCCTATGTGGATCCTCGGGTGGTGCAGCGCTTCGAGGAGGGCGCCACGGTGCTGGCCGCGCTGCGCCGGATCGGACCGGCGCACGAGCGGCCGGACCTCATCGACGACGTGACCCGGGCTGCGCTGGACCGCGCGGTGGTGCGCTTGATCCGCGGCCGGTGAAGGGGCGGGTTCGCCGGCAAGAGTGCGCACGGGACAGTGGTGAGTGGTCGTACCGGGGGCGAATGGTCGTACCGGGTGGAGAGGGGCAGCATGGGCGAGGAGGTCGCGGCGCGGACGTTCACCCGCGCCGACCGGGCGCGGTACCGGCAGAAGGTCCGGCGCTGCCTCGACGTGTTCGAACGGATGCTGCACGAGGCCCGGTTCGACACCGGCAGCCAGCTGACGGGATGCGAGATCGAGCTCAACCTGGTCGATGCGCACGGCGACCCGGCGATGCGCAACGCCGAGGTCCTCGACGCGATCGCCGACCCGGGCTTCCAGACCGAGCTCGGTCGGTTCAACGTCGAGCTGAACGTGCCGCCGGGTCCGCTGGCCGGTACGGCGCTCGCGACGCTCGAGGACCAGCTGCGGGCCGACCTCAACTCCGCCGACCAGGCGGCCCGCCAGGTCGGCGCGCGGCTGCTGATGATCGGCATCCTGCCCACCGTCACCACCGAGCACCTCGGCGTCGAGGCGCTGACCAGCAACCCGCGCTATCTGTTGCTCAACGAGCAGATCGTCAGCGCCCGTGGCGAGGACCTGCCGCTGGCGATCGACGGGGTCGAGCACCTGCGGGTGACGGTGGACAGCGTCGCGCCGGAGGCGGCCTGCACCAGCGTCCAGCTGCACCTGCAGGTCGGCCCGGAGAGCTTCCCGGCGTACTGGAACGCCGCACAGGCGGTGGCCGGGATACAGCTCGCCGTCGGCGCCAACTCGCCGTACCTGTTCGGAAAGGAGCTCTGGCGGGAGACCCGGATCGCGCTGTTCGAGCAGGCCACCGACACCCGCTCCGACGAGCTCAAGGCCCAAGGTGTGCGGCCGCGGGTGTGGTTCGGCGAGCGGTGGGTCACGTCGGTCTTCGACCTGTTCGAGGAGAACGTCCGCTACTTCCCGGCGCTGCTGCCGATCTGCCACGACGAGGACCCGGCGGAGGTGCTCGCTCGCGGGGACATCCCGGCGCTTGACGAGCTGCGGCTGCACAACGGCACGGTCTACCGCTGGAACCGGCCGGTGTACGACGTCGTCGACACCGTGCCGCACCTGCGGGTGGAGAACCGGGTGCTGCCGGCGGGGCCGACGGTGGTGGACACCCTCGCCAACGCCGCGTTCTACTACGGGCTGGTCCGGGTGCTCGCCGAGGACGAGCGCCCCGTCTGGTCGCGCATGTCCTTCGCCACCGCGGAGGAGAACTTCCACGCCGCCGCCCGCCACGGCATCGAGGCCCGGGTCTGCTGGCCGGGTGTCGGTGCGGTCCCGGCCACCGAGCTGGTACTGCGCCGGCTGCTGCCGCTCGCCGACGAAGGGCTGCGGCGCTGGGGGGTCGAGACCGAGATCCGGGACCGCCTGCTGGGCATCGTCGGGCAACGCTGCCTGACCGGCACCAACGGCGCGCAGTGGCAGGTCGAGACGGTGCACCGGCTGCAGGAGCGCCACCAGCTCAGCCGAGCCGACGCGCTGCGCCAGATGGCGTTGCGGTACGCCGAGCACATGCACAGCAACGAACCCGTCCATACCTGGTCGGCCTGACGTCGTGACCCCCGGCCGCGAGCGGGCCGGGGGTCACCAGACGGTGAGCAGCAGATGGTTCACGGCCAGCGCGAGCACCGCCTGGCCGGCCAGCCACCACCGCACCTGGGTCCGCGGTAGCAGCGCACACGGCACCACGAGCCACACCGCGAACGGCAACCAGATCCGCTCGACCTCGGCCTTGCTCAGCCCGGTGAGGTCGGCGAGCAGGATCGCGGTGAGCCCGGCGAGGGCCAGCAGCGCGGCGGCGGCGGGCAACGCGTGCGGCGCGGCGGGGCGGGGCAGGGTGGCGAGGGCGCGACGGAGCCCGGCGTACACTGCGGGCCCGACCGCGAACGACACGGCGGCCAGATCGGCCCAGACGAAGTACCAGTACGGCCGGCTGAGCGCGATGCTCGCCGCGTAGATGACCCTGACGTCCGCGAAGCCGGTGGGCCACCAGAAACCGCTCGCGGTGAACGCGACGACGACCACGGCCGCTCCGGCCACGGCGAACACGACGGGCCGCCCGCGCCGGGCGAGCACGACGACGGCCAGCGGCAGCAGCCCGCCGATCGCGAGGCCGTAGGACAGGTAGAGCGAGTACCCGAGCAGCAGCCCACCCGCGAACCCCGCCACGTCGGCGCGACGGCCCGCCCCGGTGGCCCCGACCGCCAGCAACGCCACTCCCCAGGCCAGTATCCCGGCGAACATCCCGTCTGCGGACACCCCCACCCACACCGCACCGGGCAGCAGCACCCCGAACGGCAGCGCGCGCCGAGCGACGTCCTCCGCTCCGAGCGCGCGCAGGCTCACCGCGACCGCGGCGCATGCCGACGCCCCGACCAGGATCACGACGATGCCGGCCGGCCCGCCCCCACCCAGCCCGATCCGGTCCAACCAGACGAACAGCAGGAACACCCCGGGCGGGTGGGCGCCGACGTGGGTGGTCCAGTGCACGGGCTGGTCGGTGAGGATGTGGTCGGAGAAGGTGCGCAGCATCCGCGGGATGTCGCCGACCCGCGGGACGTCGTAGAGGTACTCCTGGTCACTGGTCAGGCGGGCGACGACACCGCGCTGCCAGCCGTCGACCAGCGCGAGGGAGAGCGTCCACGCCACCGCCGCCGCGTACCCGACGCCGAGCAGCGGGCGCCAGGACAGCCGCTGCGCCAGCGCGGGTCCCTGCGCCACGACCAGCTCGGCGACGGCGACCGCGGCCGGGGTGCCCGGGCCGACGTGCGGCAACCAGCTCGCCAGCAGCGGGGGGAAACCGAGGAAGATGTTCACCCCGCCGGCGACCAGGGCCCGGCCGACCAGCGCGGCGGCGACGACGAGGAGCACCCCGGCCAGCACGGCGCCCAGATCGCTGACGAGCCCGCGCCGGCCCGAGGCGGGCTCCGGACCCAGCGCAGGCTCCGGGGAGGTGTCGTGGCGGGAAGCGGGCATCGGCACGTCGGTACAGTAGCCACCCGGAACTCAGCGGTGGGACGAGAGGTTGGTCAGGCGAGTTGTTCCTACCGCGCCGGCGGCCGGTCCCGGTAGACCAGCTCCAGCGCCGCCGACGTGACGCGCCGGCGCACCGCTCCGAGCATCCCCTGCTCCCCCAGCGCCGCCCGCGCGGCGAGCCATCCGCACACCCCGTGCACCCCACCACCGGGATGTGCGGACGCGCTGGCCAGGTAGAGCCCGCGCACGACGGTCTCCGGACGGCCGAGGCCCGGTACCGGCCGGAAGACCAGCTGCTGGAACAGCTGTGCGGTGCCGCCGTTGATCGTGCCGTGCACCAGGTTCGGCTCCGCGTCCTGCAGGTCGCGTGGCCGTTGCACGTTGCGGTCGAGCACCCGGGCGCCGAACCCGGGGGCGAAGGACTCGACGACGGCGTCGACCCTGCTCGCGAGCTCGTCCGCGGCGTCGTCGGCGGCGATCCCGCGCGGCAGGTGTGTGTAGCCCCACGCGCTCTCGGTGCCCGCGGGCGAGCGGGACGGGTCGGCGGTGGTCATCTGGCCGAGCAGCAGGAACGGTGCCGCGGGCAGGGTCCGCGACTCGAGGTCGCCCGACCACCGCACCAGCCCGAGCTCGTCGGCGCCCACGTGCACGGTGCCGGCACCGGCGACCCCGGGTGCGCGCCACGGGATCGGCCCGTCCAGCGCCCAGTTGACCTTCACCACCGGGGTGTCCCAGACGAAGTGCGCGAGGTCGGCGTGCAACCGCGCCGGCAACGCGTCGGCCGGGAGCAGGTCCCGGTAGAGCGTGGGTGCGGCGACGTCGGCGACGACGGCCCGGCGGGCCCGCACGGTGAGCCCGGCCGCGGTGTGCACCGCGACGGCCCGCCCGCCCCACACCTGGATCCGCTCCACGCGCTGCCCGGTGTGGATCTGGGCGCCCGCACCGGTGGCACGCCGGGCCAGCGCCGCGGCCAGCTGCCCGGCGCCCCCGACCGGGGTCGGGAACCCGTGCTGCTGGCCGAGCATGGCGAGCAGCCAACCGAACACCCCGCTCACCGGGGCGTCGATCGGCACGTCGGCGTGCACGGCGTTGCCGGCCAGCAGCAGCCGGGCGGCCTCGCTCGCGAACAGCTCCTCACCCATCCGTTTGGCCGGCAACGCGAGGAACCTGGCCAGCCGCAGCGCCTCGGCGGTGCCGATCAGGCGCAGCAGCGCGGCCGGGCCGCGGACCGGGGGGAACGCGGTGAACAGCGTCCGCAGGAACGGCTCACCGACGACGTCCCACCTCCGGCAGAGCGCCAGCCAGGCGTCGCCGTCGCGGGGATCGTGCTCGGCCAGGCCGGCGGCGGTGCGTTCCCGGTCGCGGTGCAGCACGGCCGCCTCGTCGCCGCCGGGGCGCAGCGGGTGGGCGAGCACGCTGGGTGCATGCGCCCAACGCAGCCCGTGCTGCTCCAGCTCCAGCGCGCGCAGGATCGGGGAGGCGCGGGCCAGCGGGTAGAACGCGCTGAACAGGTCGGCGGTGTACCCCGGGTGGAGCTGCGCCGACCGGATCGCGCCCCCGACCACGTCGGCGGCCTCCAGCACGCACACGTCCCAGCCGGCGTCGGCGAGTACGGCGGCGGCGACCAGCCCGTGGTGCCCGCCGCCGACCACGACCGCATCGGTGGTCAGGGTGGTCATGCGGACAGTGTGCCCCGCCCGCGGTCGGCTACGCCCGGTGCCGACGATTACTACTCGGCGAGATGGGCACACCGTTGTTCGCGAGCGGTGTGACCGGGACCTGGCGCGACGAAGGAGAGCACGATGCCGCCAATCCAGCGGGAGCAAGGCGCCGCGTTCCGGACCACCGCGCAACTGTGCTGGCGGTTCCTGCTGATCGTGGCCGCGATCTACGTGGTCGCCCGGCTGGTGGTGTGGATGCACATCGTGGTCGTCCCGGTGGCGATCGCCCTGCTGCTGTCCGGGCTCCTCGCACCCGCGGTCGGCTGGCTCGTGCGGCACCGGGTCCCGCGCTGGCCGGCCACCTTCGGGGTGCTGGTCGGGGGCATCGCCGCGCTGGGCGGGGTGCTCTTCTTCGTGGTGAACGCCTTCGTCGCGGGGTTGCCCGACCTGCAGGCCCAGCTCACCCAGAGCTACGGCTCGATCGCCCGGGTGCTGGCCGGGCCGCCGTTCAACATCTCGGTTGGACGGCTCTCGGACCTCTCGGGCCGGGTCGCCCAGGCGATCGCCTCGGGGGGTGCACTGACCACCGCGGTCACCATCGGGGAGATCGGCGCCGGGTTGGCGCTCGCCCTGTTCTCCCTGATCTACTTCCTGCACGACGGGCCCCAGATCTGGCGCTTCCTGCTGGGCGCCGTGCCCGAGCGGCACCGGTCCCGGGTGGACACCGCGGGTGCGCGCGCGTTCGCCGCGCTGGTGGGCTACACCCGGGCGACCATCGCGGTGGCCTTCGGCGACGCCGTCGGCATCGGGCTCGGGTTGGTGGTGGTCGGCGTGCCGCTGGTCGTGCCGCTGTCCGCGCTGGTGTTCCTCGCCGCGTTCGTCCCGACCATCGGCGCGGTGGTGTCCGGCGCGGTCGCGGTGCTGGTCGCGCTGGTGACCAAGGGCCTGTTTCCCGCGTTGATCGTGCTCGGCGTGGTGATCGCGGTGCAGCAGCTGGAGGGCAACGTGCTGCAGCCGCTGCTGCTCGGTCGGGCCGTCGCGCTGCATCCGCTTGCCGTCGTGCTCTCGGTCGCGGCCGGCGCAGTGGCCGCCGGGGTCGTCGGGGCGCTGCTCGCGGTGCCGCTGCTCGCGGTGCTCAACGCGGGTATCCGCTCGTTGCGCGCGCCGGACGAGCCCCCGCCCGCGGCGGTCGACCCGCTCGACCCGGACCAGGCCACCCTGACGCCGCGGTCGCGGCCGCGCCTGCTGACCCGCCTGCTGCGCTGGTTCACCGGCCGCTCAGCTGCGTCCCGGTAGGTGTGCGAGCAGGGGCCGTGGCCGAGTGGAAAGTTCGGGTAGGACCTCGTGGGTCGGGTACCCACTGCCATGAGCGACCCGGCGTCCGGGAACGACCCGGAGCCGACCGACCAGGACAGCCACCCGACCAGGACAGCCACCCGACGATGACCGCGCCTCCGGAGGACCGCCATGCCACTGTCCTACTCGACTCTGCCCGGCGACATCGACCACCTCATCGCTGACGACCACGCGGTCGTCGAACGGCAGTTCCAGCACCTGGAGGCCGGGCGCGGTGACCGCCGGGTGCTGGTCGACCAGGTCGCGTTCGAGTTGGCCCTGCACGCCGACGCCGAGGAGCGGGTGCTCTACCCCGCGATGGCGCAGGCCGGTGCGGACATCGAGGCCAAGGAGGCCCGCGACGAGCACCAGGAGGCCAAGGAGCTGCTCGTC
>JBBSGM010000161.1:0-9323 GCA_038254065.1 Mycobacteriales bacterium
CTGGAGCGTGGGGGGACGCGGGGATGCGCGCGGGCTGGGCGGCCGCAGCCGCTAAACCGGGGGGGCGCACGCCCGAGCGTCGATCACCCCGGCCGAGCGCTACCGATCAGTCGCCGGCATGCCGTCCCCGAGCACGTCATGCAGCACCCGCCCGCGATGCACCGTCCGCAGGCAGGCCGGGCTGCCCGGCGACCCGTCCAGCACCCCGGCGCCGTCCCACAGCGCATAGCTCGCCGGCGCGCCCGCGACGAGCCGGCCGGCAGCCGGGTCGTCGTCGCCTGCCGCCCGGTACCCGCCGAGGGTGTGCGCGGCAAGCGCCTGCCCTGCGCCGAGCGCGGACGCCGGCGTCGAATGCCGCACCGCCGCCGCGACCGCACCCCACGGGTCCACCCTCGTGACGGGCGTGTCCGAGCCGAACGCCAGCACGACCCCGGCCGCGTGCAGCCCCGCGAACGGGTTCATCGCCGCGGCCCGCCCCGGGCCGAGCCGGGCCGCGTACATCCGGGACGGGCCGCCCCACGCCGCGTCGAAAGCGGGCTGCACGCTCGCGACCACGCCGAGCCCGGCGAGCACCGCGGCCTGCTCGACGTCGACCATCTCCAGGTGCTCCACGCGGTGCCGGGCCGCCCGCACGGCGCCCGGGGACAGCGCGGCGGCGGCCTCGGCGAGCCCCGCGAGCACGAGGTCGGTGGCGGCGTCGCCGATGACGTGGAAGCCGGCCTGCACCCCGGCCGCCGTGCAGGCGGTCAGGTGTGCGGCGACCGCCTCGGCATCGAGGTACCGGTTGCCGGTGCAGCCCGGGGCGTCGGCGTAGGGGTCGCGCAGCGCGGCGGTGCGCGAGCCGATCGACCCGTCGACGAACAGGTCCCCGGCCAGCCCGCGGGCGCCCGTCGCCGCGACGAGCTCACGGGCCTGCGCCGCGGTGGCGACGGCCTCCCCCCAGTACCCGACGACCTCGACGCCCGCATCCACCGCGAGCAGGTCGGCGAGATCGGCACGGCCGGAGATGTCGGGTCCGGCGCACTCGTGCACGACGGCGACCCCCCGGCGGACCACCTCCGCGAGAAAGACACGCTGGGCCGATCGGCGGCGGCCGGGGTCGATCGCCGCCAGCGCGGCGCGGCGCAGCCGGTGGTGCGCGTCGGCGGACACCGGCCCCTGCGCGCACCAGCCGGGGGCCGAGACGGCGTCGCGGGCCCGGTCGACCAGCGCGGTGGAGACCAGCGCGGAGTGCACGTCCATCCGGCTGAGGTAGACGGGACGCCCCGCCGCGGCCCGGTCGAGCTCGTCCCGGGTCGGCGGGCGGGCCGGGGTGAAGCGGTCCTCCTCCCAGCCGTGCCCCCACACGATCCCCGCGGGACCGGTCGCGACCCGCGCGGCCACGGCGTCGAGGACATGGGTGGGCGAGCGCGCGCCGGTGAGGTCCAGGCCCTCGACGAGCAGCCCGGACGCGGTGGCGTGCACGTGCGCGTCGACGAACGCGGGCGTGAGGACGGCCCCGTCGCAGGCGGGCACGACCGCGCCCGCGGTGCGCTCCCGGGCGGCGTCGGCCGGACCGACCCAGCTGATCCGGCCACCCACCGTCTCGAGCGCGGCAGGCCATGGCGGGGCGGCCGGATCGAGCACCCGGACGCCGGTGAACAGGGTGCGGCTCACCGCTGTGCGGTTCCCCGGCGAGCTGGGGTTACGCCGGCCGGTCATGCGCGGCGGCGCACGGTGAGCGCGGGTTGGGCCTTGCGAGGGGTCTCCCGGGAGTTGTCCACAAGGACCGACGGATACCCTGGTCGCCGGATCGGTTGCCGGTTAGCGTCAGCTGCGTGCCTCGCCGACTGCTCCCCGTGATGTTCACGGTGCTCGCCGTTCTCGTCACCGGCCTGACCGGTCTGTTGGTCGGCACCGCCCCGGCGGTCGCCCAGCCCGTGACCACCCAGGCCGATCCCCGTCCGGCGGTGGTGGTGGCGCTCGGCGACAGCGCCGCCTCCGGTGAGGGCGCCGGGGACTACCGGCCCGGCACCCGCGGCGAGCACGGGGACTGGTGCCACCGCTCCACCGCCGCCTACGTGCAGCGCACCGGGCTCGCCGAGATGGCGGTCAACCTGGCCTGCTCGGGCGCCCGCACGACCGACGTCCGGTTCGGCCCTGTCGTGCACGACACCGAGGGCTCGCAGGCAGCCCGGCTCGTCGACGTGGCGACCCGCTACCGGGTCACCGTGGTCACCTTGCAGATCGGCGCGAACGACGACGCCGCGCTCACCGCGACTGGGATCGCCTGCATCCGCACCTTCCTCGACCCGACCATCGGGCCGTGCCGGGACACGCTCGGCCCGTCCTGGCCGGCCCGGATGGCGGCGCTCGCGCCCAAGGTGGAGGCGGCCGTCGTCGACGTGCGGACCGCGATGCGCCGGGCCGGGTACCCCGATGACCGGTACACGTTCGTGCTCGCCTCCTACGCCTCCCCGGTCACCGAGCGGATGGGTCTGCTGCACGGCATCGAGGGTTGCCCGTACAGCAGGGCCGATGCCAGGTGGGGCCGCACCGTGGTGTTCCCGGCGCTGTCGGCGACGCTCGGCGGGGTCGCCCAACGCACCGGCGTCCGGTTCCTCGACCTGTCCCGCGCCACCGAGGGTCACGAGGCGTGCAGCCACCCGACGCCGTCCGACGAGTGGCAGCGCCGCATCACCGTCGACCCGGAGGCGCTGGTCTACGGCGGCCTGGACGCGATCGGTCTGCACCTGTTCCAGGAGTCGTTCCACCCGAACGCGGTGGCCCACGAGCAGATCGCCGGTTGTCTCGACGAGTTCGTCCGGGCCGCCGCGCCGCGCGCGGCCTGCCTGGTCGGCGCGGACGGCCGGCTGCATGCCGAGCAAGCCGCACCGGCCCCCGCCGCCGCCTGAGCCCGGGCCGGGGTTCGGCCGCACCCCCTATCCGTGCAGCAGTCGTTCCAACGCCTGCCGGGCCGCCGCGTCCCGGGCCGCCGCGCGGGTGACCTCCTGCGCCAGCGCGTGACACCACTCGTCGACGTCGACGCCGCGCCTGCTGAGGACCACCCCCCGCACGACCTGGCGCAGCTGCGCCTCGAGCCGGCCGCGCCGGTCCTGGCGCAGCTCCAGGTCCCGCCCGGCGCCGTGCACGGTCAGGCCGACCACCTGGCCCTCCCGGCCCGCGATCCGGTCACCGAGGCTGCGGACACGTTCCACCTCGACCATGCCGGCCGGTAACGCGTCGGCCAGCGCGCTGGTCAGCACCCGGGCGTACGACGCCACGTCGGCCCGGTCCGCCCGGAGCATCGCGGCGACGAGCTGCACGTCGCCCATCGGGCTCAGGTCACCGGTCATCGGTCGGCGCCGCTCATCGGTCGGCACCGCTCATCGGTCGGTCAGGGGAAGGACGAGCTGCGGGGTGGCGATGGTGTGGTCGGCCCGCAACGGGCGCACCGCGGTGCCGATGGCGAAGAACTCGGTGGTGTGCCCACCCCAGCGGTGCCCCAGCGACAGCAGCTGTACCCCGACGATGCCCTCGGCGCCCAGCTGCTCGGCCTCGGCCTGCATCCGGCTCATCGCCAGCTCGCGGGCGTCGTAGAGCGCCTCGGTGAACTGCGGCAGCTCGACGTTCTGCCCCACGTTGCCCATCGCCTGCCAGAACCGCTGGTGCGCGACGTGGTACACGCAGGTGCCCAACACCATCCCCAGTGGCGCGTACCCGGCCTGGATCAGGGTCCAGAAGTCCTGCCCCGACAGGTCGGAGGTGAACGGCGTGCCCTGGTTGTTGCGCCACGGCCGGCCGTCCGGCGCCGCCGCCTCGTCGGCCTTGACCGCGGTACCGATCGCGATGAACTCGGCGAGGTCGGAACCGAACTCCTTGAACTCGATCTCCAGGCGGACCGCGACGATGCCGTCGGCCCCGAGCTGGGCGGCCTCCGCCTCCATCCTGGTCATGGCCAGGTCGCGGGCGTGGTACATGGCTTGGGAGAGGGTGGTCAGCTCCTGGTTACGGTTCCACCGACCCAGCTGGAAACCGACGTGGTACACGCTCGTGCCGAGGACCAACCCGAGCGGGCGGAAGCCCACCTCCCGGACCAGCAGGAACTCGTTCACCGAGAGATCCGAGGTGAACAGGCTCGTGGCCTGGCCGGGGCGCATCTCGGCCAGCCGGCGCATCGCGTCGTCGGGGATGCCCAGCTCGGCGGGATCGGCGGTCATGCGTTCTCCTTGCTCACGGGTGACGCAACAGGCTCAGAGCCGACGCAACGGCAGGATGGTCAGGGTGCGGGTGGGCGCGACGCGCCCTGCATGGAAGCGGGCGATCGCGGTGCCGAACACGGTCGACTCCGCGACGTGGTCGCGGTGGTTCTCCGACGGTTCGATCTCCCAGACCTCCACTCCCATCGAGGAGACGATCGCCCCGTCGGCCCCGATGGCCCCGATCCGGGCGCCGAACCGGTGCCGGGCGTCGGCACGCACATGGTTGACCAGCTCGGTGTACCCGGTGACCTCGGTGTTGCCCGCACCCCACGACGCCTGCTGGCGGGTGCCCCAGTCGTCGTGGCGCACGGCCACCGAGATCCCGAAGACGATGCTGGCCGGCACCCAGCCGGCCTGCATCAGCTTGGCGACGTCCTGCCCGGCCAGACCGGTGCTGAAGACCTGGCCGGGTCGATGGGGCGAGCGGGCCCGCACCGCTGTGCCGAGCGCGACGAACTCGCGGTTGCCGTTGCCCAGGTCGGACATGGACAGCCCGACCCCGACGATGCCGTCGGCGCCCATCGCGGCGGCTTCGGTTCGCATCCGGGCCAGTGCGGTG
Organism: Mycobacteriales bacterium; assembly: GCA_038254065.1. Classification (GTDB taxonomy): domain Bacteria; phylum Actinomycetota; class Actinomycetes; order Mycobacteriales; family Pseudonocardiaceae; genus Pseudonocardia. Next base: position 4,801 of record JBBSGM010000161.1, read on the forward strand.
TCGTAACCGCGGTAGAGCGCGTCGACGTAGGGCCGGTAGCCGGCGAACCCACCGGTCCCCGACGACGTGACCGTCGGACCACCGAACGTTCCGAAACCGCCGATCCCGCCGTAGTAGCCGCAGCCGCCGAACCCGCTCCAGCCGATGTGCTCGACGATGCAGCCCAGCACCTCTGCGACCGGGTCGAACCCGACGGCCTGCACACCGACCGCACCGGGGACCGGCAGCAGCGAGGTGCGCACCGTGTTCTCGGCGAAGCGGGCCATCCGCGCGGCCGCCACCGGAGGCAGCCCGCGCCCGTCCCAGTCGGCCACGCTGTCGCCTCCACGTCCCGGAGCTGTCGGGTCTCTCCCGACGATAGCCGTCCCGTGCGCGGGACGCCCCCGTATTGACCAGCTCTACAGGACGACGAGGTCCCTCGGCCGGACGTTGAGCCGCTCGCACCCGTCCTCGGTCACGACCACGATGTCCTCGATCCGGGCTCCCCACCGGCCGTCGAGGTAGATGCCGGGCTCGACGCTGAACGCCATCCCTGGTTCCAGCGCCAGCGCGTTGCCAGCGACGATGTAGGGCTCCTCGTGCACGTCGAGGCCGATGCCGTGCCCGGTCCGGTGCACGAACTGCGGGCCGAACCCGGCGTCGGTGATCGGCTCACGGGCGGCCGCGTCGACGTCGGCGGCGGTGACTCCCGGCCGGACCGCCGCGACGGCGCGCTCCTGCGCGGCCTGCAGGACGGCGTAGGCCTCGCGGACCGACGCGGGGGGCTGGACCCCGACGGCGTAGCTGCGCGTGCAGTCGGAGTGGTAACCGGTGACCAGCGGACCGCCGATGTCGACGACGACGACGTCGCCGGGCTCGATGACCCGGTCGGAGACGTCGTGGTGCGGCGAGGCCCCGTTCGGCCCGGAACCGACGATGACGAACGCGGCGGCGCGGTGCCCCTCCTCGACGATCGCCGCGGCGATGTCCGCGCCGACCCGCGCCTCGGTGCGCCCTGGCGTGAGGAACTCGGTCATCCGCGCGTGCACCCGGTCGATCGCCGCGCCGGCGGCCTGCAACTGCGCCACCTCGGCCGCGTCCTTGCGCATCCGCAGCTCGCGCAGCACCGGCCCGGCCAGCGTCTGGGCGGCGTCAGGCAGCTCGTCGCGCACCCCCAGCACGTGCCGGGCCGGCATCGAGTCGACCACCGCGACCCGGCGCGGCCCCCCGGCCAGGTCGCTGACCAGCAGGTACGGGTCCTCGCTATCGGACCAGGTGACCACCTCGACGCCGAGCTCGTCGAGCGGCAGCCCGGCAAGGCCGGGGGCCTCCAGCCGGGGCACCACGAGCGCGGGGGGCGCCCGGTGCCCCGCGGCGGGGAGCACCAGGCAGGTGAGCCGCTCGTGCGACTCCCCCTCGGCGCCGAGCAGGTAGCGCAGGTCGGTGCCCGGGGTGACCAGCATCAGGTCGACGCCCTGCTCGGCGGCGACCTCGCCGGCCCGGCGGAGGCGGTCGGCGAGCAGCACGGTGGGGACGGCCGGTGTCATGCCCGGGAGGGTATTCCCCCGAAGCGCGGGAGCTCCGGTCTGGCCCGCACACAGCAGATCTACAGGCAACGTCCAGGATCCGAACAGGGGCACGCGCGAGAGTGGCAACGTGGACGGACCGAACGGGCAGGCCCCGCAGCTGCGTCGCAGGGACGGGAGCCGGGTGCGGGTCCTGGTCGTCGACGACGAGGCCACCCTGTCCGACCTGGTGTCGATGGCGCTGCGCTACGAGGGCTGGGACGTGCGCAGCGCGGGCGACGGTCTCTCGGCGGTCCGGTTCGCGCGGGAGTTCGCCCCGGACGCCGTGGTCCTCGACATCATGCTGCCCGACCTCGACAGGCTGGAGGTGCTGCGCCGGATGCGCGCCGACGCCCCCGAGGTGCCGGTGGTCCCCGTCCGACACCGACTCACAGCGCCTGCACAGCTACCGCACCGGTCGCCCACAGCGACGGGCCCGAGCGTGTCAGCGTGACCACGACCCTGCCCCCGCTCTCCGCCGGCACCGCGGCGCTCCGCCTCCGGACAACCGCATGGTGACGCCTGACTTGATCTCGCCCCCCGGCTCGGCGCCCCCCGAGACCGTCGCCCCGGTGCTCGACGTCGTCGTCCCCGTCCACGACGAGGAGCGCGACCTCGAGCGCTCCGTCCGCCGGCTGCACGCCCACCTTCTCGACCATTTTCCGTACCCGTTCCGGATCACCATCGCCGACAACGCCAGCACCGACGCCACCCCACTCATCGCGGCCCGGCTCGCCGGCGAGCTGGCGGCGGTGACGGCGTGCCGGATGGCGGAGAAGGGCCGGGGTCGGGCCCTGCGCGCCGTATGGGCTGCCTCGGACGCCCGGGTTCTCGCCTACTGCGACGTCGACCTGTCCACCGACCTCGCCGCCCTGCTCCCGCTCGTCGCCCCGCTGATCTCGGGGCATTCCGACCTGGCGATCGGTACGCGGCGGCGCCAAACGGGAGATCATCTCCCGCTGCTACAACTTCCTGCTGCGGGGCACGCTCGCCGCCCGGTTCTCCGACGCGCAGTGCGGCTTCAAGGCCATCCGGTGCGACGTCGCAGCCCGGTTGCTCCCCCTCGTCGAGGACACCGGCTGGTTCTTCGACACCGAGCTGCTGGTCCTGGCCCAGCGCTGCGGCCTGCGGATCCACGAGGTCCCGGTGGACTGGGTCGACGACCCCGACTCGCGGGTCGACATCCTGGCCACCGCCCTGGCCGACCTGCGCGGCATCGTCCGGGTCGGCCGGGCACTGGCCACCGGCGCGCTGCCGGTCGGTGAGCTCCGGGCCCAGCTCGGCCGCCAACCCCTGGAGCCACCCCTGGTCGGGGTGCCGAGGGGCCTGACCGGCCAGCTGACCCGGTTCGCCGCGATCGGCGTCGCCAGCACCGTCGCGCACCTGCTGCTGTTCGTGGCACTGCGCGGGGAGCTGGGTCCGATCGGCGCCAACGTGGTCGCGCTGCTGCTCAGCACGGTCGCCGACACCGCGGCCAACCGCAGGCTCACATTCGGTGTGCGCGGGTGCACCGGTGCCGTCCGTCACCAGCTCCAGGGCCTTGTCGTGTTCGGACTCGGGCTCGGGCTGACCACCGGCGCGCTCGCCTCGTCGGGGCTCGACTGCCCGGCGCCGGGCGGGGCGTCGAGCTGAGCGCACTGCTCGTCGCGAACGCGCTGGCCACCATGCTGCGGTTCGTGCTGTTCCGCGCCTGGATCTTCCGCGGTGGCCCCGCCCGCCGCACCCCCGCCCCCGCCTCCCAGGAGATCGCCGCATGACCACGACCTCGACCCCGGCCCCGCCCCGCGGCGCCGCGGGGAGCGCCCCGCGGGGCCAGGCGTCCGGGGCCGCTGCTCATCCGCTTCATCCGTCCGACCACCTTGTCTCGGACTCGTTCGGCGACACACCGTACGGCAGCGGAAACGCCGACACCGCGGCCAGCCGGCGCGCGACTACGGTCGCGTCGGCGGGCAGGTCGGATCGTGCAATCAGTCGACCGTCCCGGACGCAACCACCCAGTCGACGGGTTGGCCGGTGACCTCGGCGATCCGGTCGAAGTCGCGGTCGTAGTGCAGGACCACCAGTCCCGCTCGTTCAGCGGCAGCGGCGATGATCAGATCGCCGATCTTCACGGCGCGGTGGAGACCGTGGCCAGCAAGCTCTCCCTGTACTTCGAACGCCCGATCGAGCACCGCCTGGTCGATCGTCACCAGCGGCCACGGAGAACGCGCCATCCGGGTACGTTGCCAGTCGGATCCGTTGCGCGCGCTGACCCCCGCTTCGAGGTCGGTGATGGTGCACCGGGCGACCAGCCCGGCCTCCATGAGCGGCCTCAGCCTGGGCGCGACGGCCGGCTTGACGACGCGAGCGACGGCCGAGGTATCGCCGAGGAAATGAGCGTTCAGGCCCACGCGGATCGGCGTTGCGCGTCGTCGCCCAGGTCCGCGCTGCCGGCTACCAGTTCGAGTTCGAGCAGTGCCTCCCGACGCGCCGCGAGCGCGATGACCTCGGCCAAGGCGCCGTTGACCGTCGCCTTGGTCGTCGAGGTACCCAGCAGCGTCCGCACCTGTTCGAGCTTGTCGTCGTCCACGTCCACCAGTCGTTTGGTCACCCCAACAGTATATCCCAAAGTGGTGGCTGTGATATACAGGACCAGCGGAATCACTCGGGCCCACCGCAAGCGCCACGGCCTCCTCGTCGTCGAGGACCAGCGGCGGCAGCGCGGCGCCCGCGGCGAACTGGTACCCGCCATCGACGCCACGGTGCGCCACCACCGGGTAGCCCAGCTCGCGCAGCCGGTCGACATCGCGGCGCAGGGTGCGCACCGAGACCTCGAGCCGCTCCGCCAGTTCGGCGCCCGGCCAGTACCGATGAGTCTGCAGCAGCGACAGCAGCCGCAGGGTCCGGGAGCTCGTGTTGGCCACCGGACCCATTCTTCCGCGATTCAGGTCAGAAAGTGACCGCTGGAGCTCGTAGCGTTGGTCTCGAAGGCCACCGAAG
>JBBSGM010000162.1:0-9312 GCA_038254065.1 Mycobacteriales bacterium
CACGCCCGCTACCGCGGACTACCCAAGACCCACCTCGAACACGTGTACTCCGCCACCGCACTCAACCTCGTCCGACTCGACGCCTGGTGGAACGGACACCCCCTCGACCGAACCCGCACCAGCCACCTCACCCGCCTCGAACTCGCCCTCGCAGCCTGACCGACATTAACCACCAGGGTCATGCTGATGACCAAAAGCCGCCACACCAGCCTCACCAACCTGGCCATCTACGCCAAACCCACCTTCGACGCCGTCGCCAAGGCCACCGGTGCCATCAACCCCGCCCGCCGGCACTGACCGACAGGCCGGGCCGCTCATACGTCGCCTCCCACGGTTTGCTCCGCTCTCCGACTAACAGCGTCACATGGGGGTCGAGAACCGACCTGTTCGAGGGGCTGGCCGGTGCTGCGCGGCCCTAGAAGTCCTATATCGAGGCAGAGCAGTGCGATGAGCGCGGCCGAGCTGCTGAATACCGCTGTAGGGCCGACGCTGTAGAGCAGTGGAACCGCGACGAACGGCAGGAACATCGCGGTGGCCCGGGACAGCGAGTACGCCACACCGCTGGCGGTGCTGCGAATCGCCGTAGGGAAGATCTCGGCTTGGTAGATGTGGAAGGAGTTCGAGAAGACGTTGCTGGCCATCGTGAGCATGAACCCGGCGGACACGATCAGCACGGTCGAGGTGGCAGCGGCGAACACAATGCCGAAGACACCGATCGCGATCGCAGCGGCGATGATCAGGTACTTGCGTTCGAAGCGTTCCACCAGCGGTACCGAGGCGAGGGAGCCCAGCGGGTACCCGACGAAGGTCAGCGCGGCGTAGCCCAGCGACTCGGTCACGTCGAATCCCTTGGTCACCAGCACCAGTGGCGCCAGGGCGCCGAATCCGTAATAGGCCACGGTCTGCAGTACCTGGAAGACCAACAGCATCACCGTATGCTTTCGGTAATCGCGGAACGTGGTGCCCAGCACGTCGCGCCAGGTGCGGGCCTCGTCCTCCCCGGGCTCGGGCGGGAGATCGTCCAGTGTGAGTTCGGCGGGCTTGTCGTACACCTTGGATACCACTGAGCGGACAACGTCAGCGGCCTCCGCGTGGCGTCCTCGGGATTCGAGCCAGCGCGGCGACTCGGGTAGCTGCGCCCGCGCGACCAGCACGAACACCGCGCCGAGCCCGCCGACGACCAGTAGCCACCGCCATCCCGACATGCCGAAGATCTCCCGCGCGGCCACGAGTTTGCCGCCGAGCAACGCCGCGATCGGCACCCCGAGGAACCCGACCGTGTAGGCCCAGGCCGTGTAGCGGCCCCGGACCTTCCCTGGCAGAAACTCCGCCAGGTAGGTGTCGACAAGCACCAGCTCCGCGCCGAGCCCGATTCCGGCCAGGAATCGCAGTATCAGAAAGACCTCGAGGTTCGGCGAGAACGCCCCCGCCACGGAGAACAACGAGTACGCCAGCAGGTTCAAGATGAACACCCGCCGCCGGCCAAGCCGGTCGGCGAGAATCGACAGCACGTTAGCGCCGACGAACATTCCCGCGAACCCGCTAGCGATCACGGCGGCCTTACCGACCGACGCCAGGCCGAACTCCTTGGCCAGCACCGGCGCGAGCACCCCGCCGAGGAACACTTCGTAGAGGTCAAAGAACGAACCAACGCCCACCAGCACCACCAGCCGGCGGTGCCAACTCGAGACCGGCAGGGCGTCGAGGATCGCGCTGGCCCCGAACTTGCCGGAGTTGGTCGTGGACATCAGGCTCCTCCTCGGTCGGGACTGTTGCGTTGGTTGAATCGGATAGCAAGGACGAGTCAGCCGAAGGCGGCCGGGAGTCGGTGCCTCAGGTCAACGTGGGTGGCCGCGGCGAATATTCTGCACAACGTGTGCCCGCGCTGATCACCTGGGGCTGAGCGGAGTCGTTTCAGGCCAGCATGGACCGCAGTCGGGACTTCATTCGGGGCCGTGATCGGCTTCGACCGGATTGTTGGCGTGTAAGTATTCGGACTTCCCGTCTGGAGGTCGGACGGGGGCGGTTTGTTAGGTCGGGTCGTGGGAGGTCAGGGCAGCACGATGAGCCCGTCGGCGGTGAGCGGGGGGTGCTCATCGTCGGTGGGGTGAGGTTTCGTCGGTGTGGTTCGGCAGCCCTTGGTCGGGCTGCGGGGGTGTTCATGGTGCAGGTCCGGTTGGCGGGTTGTCGGCGGAATGGGCGTCGCTGTCGGTGAGGTCGTTGGTGCTGGCCGCCCAGGGCAGGAACCGGGTCAGTGCCTGGCCGGTCGGGGCGGTGGCGCCGGCTTGGGCGCATTGGTCGAGGTAAGCGGTGAGGTAGGCGAGTGGGTTGAGTCCGGTCCGTTGGGCGGTGGCGGTGATGGTCCAGGCTCGGCTGGCCAGCTGCGCGGAGACCACTGAGCCGGGGCCGTAGTAGTTCTTGCGTCCGATCACCGGTAGCACGGGTAGGCGTGTGCTCGATGAGGTGCTGCCCTCCGGCCGGTCCTGGGACGTGCTGGAGGGAAGGGGTGAAGAATCGTCGGATGGCCGTCATATCCCGCTCTCGGCAGCGAGCACGTCGATGACCTGGCCGAACTGGTCGATCGCCCGATACGGTAAACCCCGCAGCTTGAGACTTCTAACGTAGGTTTCGTCGACGAACCCGCGATCCCGTAGGCGTGCCGACACAGCCGTGCGGCAGCGATCAGCAGCGAGGTGAACCGCTGTACCCACCGATAAATAGTCACGTGGTCGATCTCGATGCCGCGTCAGCCAGCCGTTCTTCGACACCCCGATAAAACAGGCCATAACGCAGGTACCAGCGAACCGCCACCGATGATCACCTCCGGGGGACTGGAATCCCGTGAACCGGACGCAGTAGAAGTACTCGAACCGTGGCGACGACGCATCAGCTCGTCCTGCCTGACCTTGTCCTAAGCTTGCGGTAATGGTCACCAAGTGTGTTCGCTACTGATCTCTTCCAAGGCTAGCCCGGTGGTTGGGGGTCCAAGTACGGCGATGGTGGCCACGGCGAACAGGAGTACCGCTCCTGTGCTGCTGAACACCCAGCCCGGCCCGTACAGGTACAGTGCTGGCACCAATACGAACGGCATGATTCCGATGGACAACCGGCTCAACGCGTAGGGCAGACCGGCGGCTCTGGCCCGCAGCTCGGTGGGGAACAACTCTCCCTGATAGACGTGGACTGAGTTAGAGAACACGTTGGAAACGGCGGTATACGCGAATCCAAATATGATGATCGACGTAGAGTTCGTAGCATTCGCGTAGAACAATCCCAGGGCCGCCATACTGCCGCCTGTGGACACGATCATCCACTTGCGGTCGAAGCGCTCGATCAGCGGCACTGTCATGAGTGAGCCGAGCGGGTAGCCCAGGTATATGATGGCGGCGTAGACCAACGATGCTACCACCGAGTATCCGCGCTCGGTGAGTATCAGCACTGAGAGAATGCCGAAACCGTAGTACCCGATGCTCTGCAATGGGTGGAAGATGAGTAGCATTGTGGCCCGCCGACGCAGCGACGGCCGGGACAATGCCGCGCGCAGTGAGATAGGCGGGGTGGGGTCAACATCATAGCGCGGCGGCGGGATCGTGCCCTTGGCGGCCGCCTCGCTCTCCAACCGCGCGACGATCTGGGCTGCCTCGTCCAGCCGGCCGACCGATTCGAGCCACCGGGGGGATTCCGGTAGTCGTCGGCGCAGGAACCAGATCACCAGCGCGCCCATGGAGCCGAAGACGAACATCCACCGCCAGCCTGGGATGCCGATCACGGTGGCACCGACCAGTGAGTGGGCCAGGAAGCCTGCCACCGGGATGCCGCAGAAGCCGATCGTGTACGCCCACACTGTATAACGGCCGCGGTTGCGGGCGGGTAGCAGATCGGCCAGATAGGAGTCGGCCACCGGCAGCTCAGCGCCGATCCCGAAGCCGGCCACCATCCGCGCGGCCACCAGGAACCACAGGGTCGGACTGAAGGCGCCGGCCAGTGACGCCACGGAGTAGATTCCCAACGTGAGCAGGAACGCTTGGCGCCTGCCTATTCGATCGGCGAGTGTGGTCAGTGCAGTGGCGCCCAGAAACGCCCCTAGAAACGCCGAACTCAGCAGCAGGGGCAACTCGGAGCGGCTGGCCCCAAACTCCTTGAGAAACACCGTACTGAGCACGCCGACGAGGAAGACCTCGTAGAAGTCGAAGAAGAGGCCGAGTCCGATCACCACCACGGCCCGCCGGTGGGTACCGACCACGGGTAACCGGTTCAGCCGAGACGCGATCGAGAACAACGCAAGCGTGGTCACGGATCCACCGTGCCCGACCGTCGTGTCGCCCCGGGACAGCATCCCACCTCCTGTTGCGTCGCTACTAGTAGTGTTCCACGCGCCACGTCAGTGCTGGTAGGTCGGCGTGAGGATTGCCCTAGCCATGGTATGTCCGGTGATGTGGAAGCCGACGAACGCTGCACTGGTCTCCTGGGTGACCTCCAATACGGCGGTGTCCAGGGCGTGGACCACGAACAGGTAACGGTGCGACTTGTCGCCGGGCGGCGGCGCCGCGCCGTCGTAACCAAACTTTCCCAGGTCGTTGCGGACGTGAAACCCGCCGACCGGTGGCTCGGCCCGCGAGCCTGTGCCGCGGGGCAGTTCAGTGACCGACGCCGATAGGTTCACCAGCAGCCAATGCCAGGCACCGGTTCCGGTGGGCGCGTCCGGGTCTAGGCAGGTGACTGCATAGCCGCGGGTCCCCTCGGGTGCACCGCTCCAGCTCAGCTGGGGGGATTCGTTCTTCCCGCCAGCACCGGCATATACGTGCTCAATGGTGAGCAGGGCTCCGTCCCGCATATCTTCGCTCGTCACCGTGAAAGACGGCACGGGCGGCAGAAAATCGTAGGGATGAGGTGCATCAGCACGTTGCAGAGACACGGGTATTAGTCCTTTTGGGTGAAGAGAGAAGGAAGCCTCAGAGGCCCCGTCCTCGACGCTGGGTTACAAGCCGATGAGCCGGTCATCGACGGTGGGAAGCTCGGTTAGTTGGTCCTGGAAATGTAGTTCCGACTGTGGTTACACTACCTCCAGTGTGTCATTAACTGGGAGGAAACTCCCACATGTTGGGAATCGGGAGGTGCTCTGGTGGAAGCCACGACTCTGGTGGAGAAGATCTGGGACGCGCATGTCGTCGATCGGGGCGACGCTGACCTGCTCTACATCGACCTCCACCTGGTGCACGAGGTCACCTCGCCGCAGGCATTCGAGGGACTGCGGGTGAGTGGTCGCAAGCTCCGACGACCCGATCTGACGATCGCCACCGCCGATCATGACGTTCCCACGGCGGAAGCGGGTCTGGCGGTGAGTGATGCCGTTGGCGCACGTCAGCTCCAGCTGCAGATCGCCAACTGCCGCGAATTCGGGGTCGAGCTCCATCCGATGGGTTCGGCGGGTCAAGGAATCGTGCACGTGATCGGGCCGGAGATGGGTCTGACCCAGCCCGGGATGACGATTGTCTGCGGGGACAGTCACACCGCGACCCACGGCGCGTTCGGTGCGATCGCGTTCGGTATCGGGACTAGCCAGGTGGAGCATGTCATGGCCACCCAGACGCTGCGGATGGCCAAGCCCCGGACGATGGCGGTCACGGTTGACGGCCAGCTCCGTCCCGGTACCACAGCTAAGGACCTGGTGCTGGCGATCATCGGTGCGATCGGCGTCGGCGGCGGGACCGGCACCCTAATCGAGTATCGCGGCGAGTGTATCCGGGCGCTCTCGATGGCGGGTCGGATGACGGTGTGCAACATGGCCATTGAAGCCGGTGCGCGTAGCGGACTGATCGCGCCGGACGAGACGACCTTGGCCTACCTGGAGGGGAAGCAGCGGGCCCCCAAAGGGGACCAGTGGGCACGCGCGGTCGAACACTGGCAGACGTTACGCACTGATCAGGACGCGGTCTTCGACGTGGAGGCGGTCCTGGACGCTGGCTCTGTTCGCCCGCAGGCGACGTGGGGGACCAACCCGGGCCAGACGGTGAACATCGATGGGAGGGTGCCCGACCCGTCAGCGCTGAGTGAGCCGGCCGAGCGCGGTGCGGCCCAGCGCGCCCTGGAGTACATGGGTTTGGCACCGGGCACCGCGATGAGAGACATCCCGATCTCCACGGTATTCATCGGTTCCTGCACCAATGGCCGGCTGGAAGACCTGCGGGCGGCCGCCGAGGTGGTGCGGGGACATCGTGTCGCCTCGACCGTGCGTGCGCTGGTGGTGCCCGGCTCCGCGCGGATCAAGCAGCAGGCCGAGCAGGAGGGCCTAGACGAGGTCTTCCGCTCGGCCGGTTTCGAGTGGCGCCTGCCCGGCTGCTCGATGTGCGTCGGCATGAACGGTGACGTCGTCGCGCCCGGCACGCACAGCGCATCGACTTCCAATCGCAACTTCGAGGGTCGCCAGGGCGTCGGCGCCCGAACCCACCTGGTGTCGCCGGAGTCGGCCGCGGCCACCGCGATCGCCGGGCACCTCGTGGCCGCGGGCGACCTGAATTGATCCGACGACCTCGCAACCAACGAGAGGGATAACGATGCGAGCGGTATCCAGCGTGATCGGGCGGGCGGTCCCCATCGATCGCCCCGACATCGACACCGACCAGATTGTCCCGGCGGTTTGGATGAAGAAGATTGAACGGGTCGGCTTCGCGGACGGCCTGTTCCAGAAGTGGCGACGAGATCCTGCGTTCGTGCTGAACCAGCCGGAACGGCGCGGCGCAACGATCCTGATCGCCGGCGCGAACTTCGGTTGCGGCTCGTCCCGGGAACATGCCGTATGGGCCCTGCGCGACTATGGGTTTGGGGCGATCATCGCCCCGAGCTTTGCCGACATCCACCGTAACAACCTGCCCAGCAGTGGGCTGGTGCCGGTGGTCGCGGCGGCCGCAGTGGTCGACACGTTGATGGCCGCGACCACCGCGGACGCCACGACAGAGATCGTCATCGACGTGGTGCGCAGGGTGGTGTCCTGCGAGCAGGCCGGCGTACAAGAGGCGCAGTTTTTCCTTGATGACGCCGCGCACCACCGCCTCGTCAACGGACTCGACCTGATCGACATGACACTGCAGCTGGACGCTCGGATCAGCGATCATGAGCTGCGCCGTCCGGACTGGCTGCCCAGCTGCGACGGTGTCGTGCACACATCCTCGACGGTGGGATGAGGCCGGCCATGTCCGTGCGTATCGTGGCTGCGGCCGATCAGGAAGCTATCCTGGAAGTCGCCGAGCGGCTTCGCCACGGCGCAGTCGTCGTCGCGCCGACCGACACCAACTACGGGGTGTTCTGCAACCCGTTTCACCGGGGCGCCGCCGAACGTATGTACGCGATGAAGGGCCGAGACGGGGGCAAGCCGCTCTCGTTGTTCGTGCCCACCCCGGTGGATTGGCAGCGGTGGGCGAAGGCGCCGCAGCACCCCGGGTTTCAGTCGTTGTTGGATGATGTCTGGCCGGGGCCGCTGAACGTGATCCTGGCGCGCCGGCGCGTGGTCCCGGATTGGGTCACCTCCGACAAGGACACCGTCGCGGTGGTGCACAACCGCTGCCAGGTTCTGAACCTGCTGTCGATCTACAGTGGACTCCCACTGGCCGCGACGTCGGCCAACCTCAGTGGAACGATCGACAGCGGGTTGGTTGACCTGACCATCGCTGTGCAACACCTCGGCGAATTCGTCGACGTTGCAGTCGAGGGCGAGGGACCCTCGGAGTTCACCATCAGCAGCACCATCGTGGACTTCACCACAGCACCGCCGGGAATAGTCCGGCAAGGTGACGTCACCGCGGAGTACATCCGCCGCCATCTGCCCGATCTGGCGGGTGCGCCGGCTGTCCGGCCGGGAGTGCGGGATGACCGAGGCTGAGACCCGGTCACGCAGTCAGGCGGTAACCGCTCTGACTGCGTATCGGGTGGTGTCTCGCGCCTACTTCCACCTACCGATTCTGTTCGTGTTCTTCTTCAAGGGTGGGCTGTCGATCGTCACGATCGAACTGCTGATCGCCGTCTACGGTGTGGTTGTTGCGCTGGCCCCGGCAGTGACCGCTTCGTGGACGCGGAACCGGCCATTGCCGGTGGTGCTCGGTCTTGGCGAGGCGATCAAGATCCTCGGCCTGGCGGCGTTGGCGCTCGGCCCAAACGTCGGTTCGGCGTTGGTCGGTCAGGTGCTCTCAGGCACCGGGTTCGCTTTTACTGCCGGCACGGACTCCGCGCTGCTCAGCACGCTGTGCAGCGGCGCCGCGTTCCGGCGTAGGGAGGCCGTGACTCAGGGATGGATGTTCGCCGCATCCTTCGTGGCGGGCGCGATCGGGGCGGCGTTATTCAGCGGCTCGTCGCTGCTGCCCTTCGCTGCGTCCGCGATGGCCGCCGGTTGCGCGATCGCCGCGCTAGTGCCGCTGCGTAGGGCCACGTCGGTCGGTGCGCCGACTGCGGCTAGCAGCGGCGCACCGACCGCAGCGTCGGCGAACCCCGCGCAGGACTGTGACACTGCCGCGCGGGTGTCCCGCGAAACTCGGTCCTGGCAGCTCTACTACGCGATGAATCGGGCGTTCCTGCTGGCCCCCTACGTCGGGTTCATCCCGCTGCTGCTGTTCGAGGAGCTTCGGCTGGGAGTAGCCTGGTTCGGGTTAGTGCTCGGTGTCTACACGCTGAGCGGCTTCGCGGCGGCCCGGTCCTGCCCGGCGTTGCTGACCCGGTTCGCGCCCGGCCGGCTGGCGCTGCTACCCGCGGTGCTCACCACGGCCGGTCTGGCGTTGCTGGCGATCTCGACCAGCGTCACGCTCGCCCTGGTGGCCATCGTCGCTCTCGGTCTCGGCGGCGGCCTCATCCGGCCGACCGCGATGAGTAACATGGAACCCTTCATGCGCCCGCTCAGCCCCCCCGCCCGCAGGCAACTAACGACCCGGATGGAGCGGATCCAGGCTGTGCTGTCCGCACTTATTCTCGTCGGTGGAGGGCTGTTGCTGCTGTCGCTGTCAGTGAATCAGCTTTTTGCCGCGCTGGCCATGGCCAATCTTGCCCTGCAGATCATCGTGCTCGCCGCGACCTGGCGGAGAAGTGCAGGGACCACCATTTCCACATGACATGACGCGCATCATCGAACGGGACCCGGCCGTCGACGGCTAGAGGGCTGTGGCCGACGAAGTCGGCATGATCGAGCCAAGAGGCTTATCGGAAACTCAGCTTGAAGAAGTGAAGTGAGCGAATCGCACTGAAGGCAGTCGGGTAGGTTCGAAGCGGCCGGCGGTAGTCGGTGTGCATGCAGCGCCACGTTTTGAAGTTGGCGATTGCTCGCTCGATGAC
>JBBSGM010000163.1:0-9307 GCA_038254065.1 Mycobacteriales bacterium
GGCGCTGCGATGCAATACCGCCGCGTCGGCAGTGGGGGCTGAAGCTGCCGGAGATCTCCCTCGGCCTCTGGCACAACTTCGGCGGCACCGCGCCGCGCGAGCGGTCACGATAGAAGGCCAGGGGAGGCGTCCGGGTTGTCATGCGGCAGGAAGGTCCCGTGAATGGTGATGTCCATGGCGGTCAGCTAGCTGCGGCTCGGTGACCGGCGCTTCTCGATTCCTGATCGGTCTGGTCACCTGTTTCGCCACGCACGACGGCATCCCCGCCGTCGCGCGCGCCGCACGGCGCCGGTAGGTGCTGGGCGGCATCCCGACCAGTTCGGTGAAACGACTGCTGAAGGTGCCCAGCGACGAGCAGCCGACTGCGAAGCAGACCTCGGTGACGCTGAGGTCGCCACGACTCAGCAGCGCCATCGCGCGCTCGATGCGCCGCGTCATCAGGTAGCCGTACGGCGACTCGCCGTAGGCGAGCCGGAACTCGCGGCTGAGGTGCCCGGCCGACATGTGCGCGCCGCGGGCGAGCGCCTCGACGTCCAGCGGCTGCGCGTACTCCCGGTCGATCCGGTCGCGGACGCGGCGCAGCCGCGCGAGGTGGCGCAGGCGCTGCGGGAGCACGACTTCCTCGGGCGCCGAGCGGTTGTGTCGCACGTCTGCATCTTCCCGGGTCGACTCCCGGCTCGTCCACTCCCGCGCCTGCCAGGTGAGTGGGACGAGGCGAAACAGATGAGAGAACTCGTCTCGCGGTGTCCGCGAGGGCGTCGGTCAGGTGCCGACGTAGGCCGCGAGGTGCTCGCCGGTGAGGGTGGAGCGGGCGGCGACGAGGTCGGCGGGTGTGCCCTCGAAGACGATCCGGCCGCCGTCGTGGCCGGCACCTGGGCCGAGGTCGATGATCCAGTCGGCGTGCGCCATGACCGCCTGGTGGTGCTCGATGACGATGACCGACAGCTCGTCGTCGACGAGCCGGTCGAGCAGGCCGAGCAGCTGCTCGACGTCGGCGAGGTGCAGGCCCGTGGTCGGCTCGTCGAGGACGTAGACCCGGGAATCGGCACGGCCCTTCTCTCCCATTCGGGTGGCCAGCTTGAGCCGCTGACGCTCGCCACCGGAGAGCGTGGTGAGCGGCTGGCCGAGGCTGAGGTAGCCGAGCCCGACATCTGACAATCGAGCCAGGACGGCGTGCGCGGCCGGCGTGCGCGCCTCGCCGGCGCCGAAGAACTCCTCGGCCTCGGTCACCGACATCGCCAGCACCTCGCTGATGTCGCGGCCGCCGAGGTGGTGGTCCAGCACCGACGCCTCGAACCGCTTCCCCTCGCACTCCTCGCAGGTGGTGGCGACGCCGGCCATCATCGCCAGGTCGGTGTAGATGACGCCGGCGCCGTTGCAGGTGGGGCAGGCGCCCTCGGAGTTGGCACTGAACAGCGCCGGCTTCACGCCGTTGGCCTTCGCGAACGCCTTGCGGATCGGGTCGAGCAGTCCGGTGTACGTCGCCGGGTTGCTCCGCCGCGAGCCTTTGATCGCTGCCTGGTCGACCGACACCACTCCGTCCCGCCCGGACACCGTGCCGTGGATCAGCGAACTCTTGCCGGAGCCCGCCACCCCGGTGACCACCACGAGCACGCCGAGCGGGATGTCGACGTCGACGTCGCACAGGTTGTGCCGGTTCGCGCGACGGACCTCGAGGGCTCCTGTCGGCGACCGGGTCGACTCCTTCAGGGAGGCCCGGTCGTCGAGATGCCGCCCGGTGAGCGTGCCGCTGGACCGCAGGCCCTCGACGGTGCCCTCGAACACCACCTCGCCGCCCTCGGTGCCGGCGCGCGGTCCGAGGTCGACGACGTGGTCGGCGATCGCGATCGCCTCCGGCTTGTGCTCGACGACCAGCACGGTGTTGCCCTTGTCGCGCAGCCGCAGCAGCAGGTCGTTCATCCGCGCGATGTCGTGCGGGTGGAGCCCGATCGTCGGCTCGTCGAACACGTAGGTCACGTCGGTGAGCGACGAACCGAGGTGCCGGATCATCTTGACGCGCTGCGCCTCGCCGCCCGAGAGCGTGCCGGATGGGCGGTCGAGGCTGAGGTAGCCGAGCCCGATCTCGACGAACGAGTCGAGGGTGTGCTGCAGCGTCGCGAGCAGCGGCGCGACGGACGGTTCGTCCAGACCCCGCACCCACTCGGCGAGGTCGCTGATCTGCATCGCGCAGGCGTCGGCGATGTTGATCCCGTTGATCTTCGACGATCGAGCCGCCTCGCTGAGCCGGGTGCCGCCGCAGTCGGGACAGGCGGTGAACGTCACCGCCCGCTCCACGAAGGCGCGGGTGTGCGGCTGTAGCGCGTCGACGTCCTTGGACAGGAACGACTTCTGGATCTTCGGGATCAGACCCTCGTACGTCAGGTTGATGTTGTCGACCTTGATCTTGGTCGGCTCCTTGTGGAGCAAGTCGTAGAGCTCGGTCTTGGTGAACTCAGCGATCGGCTTGTCCGGGTCGAAGAAGCCGCAGCCGCTGAAGATGCGGCCGAACCAGCCGTCGACGCTGTAGCCGGGGATCGTGAGCGCACCCTCGTTGAGCGACTTGCTGTCGTCGTACAGCGCAGACAGGTCGATGTCGGTGACCGAGCCCCGACCTTCGCAGTGTGGACACATGCCGCCGGTGATGCTGAAGTTGCGACGCTCCTTCACGGTCCGCCCGGCGCGCTCCAGGGTGACCGCACCCGCTCCGCTGATCGAGGCGACGTTGAAGGAGAACGCCTTGGGCGAGCCGATGTGCGGCTGCCCGAGTCGGCTGAAGAGGATGCGCAGCATCGCGTTGGCGTCGGTGGCGGTGCCGACCGTGGAGCGGGCGTCACCACCCATCCGCTCCTGGTCGACGATGATCGCGGTCGTCAGCCCATCGAGTACGTCCACCTCCGGCCGCGCCAGCGTCGGCATGAAGCCCTGCACGAAGGCGCTGTAGGTTTCGTTGATCATCCGCTGCGACTCCGCGGCGATCGTGCCGAACACCAGCGAGCTCTTGCCCGAGCCGGAGACGCCGGTGAACACCGTGAGCCGGCGCTTCGGGATCTCGACGCTGATGTCTTTGAGGTTGTTCTCGCGCGCGCCGTGCACGCGGATCACATCGTGGCTGTCGGCAACATGCAGCGCAGGCGATTGCGGGTCCGTCCTCGTGGCCATGCTCATCGTGTCTCCATCTGTCAGGCGGGGCCGCCTTCGCCGTCTCCATCGGCGTCGCCTGGCTCGATCTAACCAGCTTCGAGCAGTACGTCTGGTTCTCCTTCGCGTCGGCCCGTGGAGCCTCGGTCTGCGGCGGGACGCCGAGCAGGGCGGCGTACACCGCCTTGGCCGTCGCCAGGTCGGACACGGGATGCAGCACTGGTCCACTTCCCCGGAGTTCCAGCGATACCAGGGTGACCGGACAGCCTCGGTGACGGCCTCGTCGCACTCCAATCCCAGTCGTAAGACGCGTCCTGACAGGTTGACAGGCTCTGGAGCACGTATGGGTCGATCGCTACCGGGGGTCGGGGTCGTCGAGCGGCGCGTCGTCGAGCGGCACGGCCGGGCGGGCGAGGCCCAGGCCGTCGGCCAGCGCCACGGTGTCGCGCAGCTCGGCGCGCAGCGCGTCGTAACGCGCCTGCGCGTCGGGAGCGAGTTCGCCCCGGCCGTGGTAGTGGGCCAGCCGCTGCAGCCGGCCGGCCAGCAGCGTTCCCCAGCGGATGCTGAAGTCATAGACCCGCCCGCTGTCCTTGGCCTTGTCCGGGTCGGCCGCCAGCTCGCGCAGCTCGGTGAGCTGGTGGAAGATCAGGTCGAGGTCATGGTCCACGCCCACCGGCCTGCTCCCTGCCGCCGCAGCCAACGAGGCCTCCGCACCGGCCGCGCCCGCGGCACTGTTGTCCATCCTCAGATCCTCGGCTTGGCCACGGCCAGGACGTAGGGCTGGCCCTGCAACGTCAGGTAGATGTGGTCGCGGCCCACGGCCAGGCCCGACAGCGGGGCGTTCCTGGCGGCGTCGCCTGCCAGGGCGCTCCTGAAGTCCACAGTCTCCACGACCGGGATCACGCCGTTGCGGTAGCCCTCGAAGCTGTCCGTCTCGAACACCACGACCTTGTTCTCGGTGGCGGCGTAGATCCGGGTCTCGTCCGCCCCGAGGTAGTGCACCGGCTCACCCACGCCGGCCTGCCCCACCAGCTCCAGGCCGTCGTCGCCGCGCTTGGAGTCCACCGCGAGCAGCCGGTCGGTGCCCCGCTCCGCGACGTAGAGCCGCGAGACCTTGACGAGGTCACCGGTGGTCTTCTCCGCGTCGATGGCGATCTCACCCTGGTCCGCCACGGACAGCGGACCGCCCTTGTAGTGCGTGATGCCCTCGGGGCCGGCCACGTGGTACTCCACGAGGCGTCCCCGCTTGGGGCCGTTCAGCTCCGCCGCCGGCCCGGCCCGCATGTCCTGGGACGGCAGCACCGTGCCGTCCTGCAGGTCCACCGGGGTCGCGGTCGAGCCGTCCTCGGACAGGGCCAGCAGCACCTTCGAACCGAAGTCCGCCGCGACGTAGGAGGGCGACGGTCCGGCCGCGATGGTCCCGACCTGGCGCAGGTCCGCGACGCTCACCATGGCGACCCGGTCGAGCTCGGGCTGGGGCAGGTACACCACGTCGGCACCGGTGGGGCTGATGGAGATGTTCTTCCCCACATCGGGGAACGGTCCGGACAGCACGGTCGGCACCGGGGTCGTGGTCGGCGCGGCGGCCGCCGTGTCGGGTGACCCGCCCGGGTCGATCCGCGCGATCCGGGAGTCGGCGGTGAGGGCGAGGAGCACCTGCGCGCTGTCCGACCAGACCGGCTCGTGTACCGGCGTGGCGATCCGAAGGACGACGACAGGGGCCGCGGAGGCGGGCGCGGCGTACGGCGCCGAGCACCCGGCAACGACGGGCAGCCCCACGACGGCGACCGCAGCCACCCGGCGGACCCCCCGTCGCAGCCGTGCGAGGACCATGTCTCTCCCTGTCCAATGCGGACGGCTGGTTGGTTGGTGCCGGCCGCCACCACGCCCGCAGCTGTGGCATGGCGGGCCCGACACTGACGACTACCCCGATCGCGCGACGCCAACCCCGCCTCCTCGCCACAGCCCGGCGCCCCTGCCGCCCGTGGCCGCCCATTGCAGGAAAGCCACTTTCACGCAACCTCCTTGCCTGAAAGTGACTTTCCTGCAACGAGGCGGGCGGGGACACATGGGGCGGGGCGGGATGTGGTACCCGGTCATGTGACCAGTCATGACTGCGTGCCGACCGTCGAGCGTATCGAGGTGGCCGCCTACACGATCCCCACCGACGCCCCCGAGTCCGACGGCACCCTGGAGTGGGACTCCACCACGCTGGTACTGGTCACCGCGCACGGCGGTGGCCGGACCGGGATCGGGTACAGCTACGCCGGCCCGGCCGCGGCGCACGTGGTGCGCGGCGTGCTGGCCGGGATGGTCGAGGGTCGCGACGCGTGCACCCCGGTCGCCTCCTGGGCCGCGATGCAGCACGGCGTGCGCAACCTCGGCAAGCCGGGACTGGTCGCGGAGGCCGTCTCGGCGGTGGACATCGCGCTGTGGGACCTGCACGCCCGCCTGCTCGACCAGCCGCTCACCGTGGCGATCGGCGCCGTGCACGAGGCCACCCCGGTTTACGGCAGCGGTGGCTTCACCTCCTATGACAACGCCACCCTGAGCAGGCAGCTCGAGGGCTGGGTCGAGGCTGGTATCCCGCAGGTGAAGATGAAGGTGGGCCGCGATCCCGACGCCGATCTCGCCAGGGTGCGCGCGGCCCGCGATGCGATCGGTGACGCCCGGCTGTTCGTCGACGCGAACGGCGCCTACCAGCGCAAGCAGGCGGCCTGGTGGGCGCAGTGCTTCGCCGAGCTAGACGTGCGCTGGTTGGAGGAGCCGGTCAGCTCCGACGACCTGGCGGGGCTGAGGCTGCTGCGCGACCGCGGGCCCGCCGGGATGGACATCGCGGCCGGGGAGTACGGCTACCACCTGCCCTACTTCCAGCAGATGCTCGACGCGGGCGCGGTGGACTGCCTGCAGGCCGACGTCACCCGGTGCGGCGGTCTCAGCGCGCTGCTGCGGGTGGCCGCGCTGTGCGACGCGCGGTCGATGGACCTGTCGCTGCACTGTGCACCGCAGGTCTCGGCACACGCCGGCACGGCCGTCTGGCAGCTGCGCCACCTGGAGTACTTCCACGACCATGTGCGCATCGAAGCGATGGCCTTCGACGGCGTGCTCACACCCGAGCCCGACGGCCTGTTGCGCCCGGACCGGTCCTGTCCGGGGCTGGGCCTGACGGTCAGGCAGGCCGACCTCGAGCGTTACCGGGTCGGGTAGCCGCGAGCCGCTCCTGGACGCCTCGGTCCGCGGCCGCCGTGGGTCCTGGGCCGCGGTGGCCGTTCTCCAGGGCGGGTGACCGGGCCAGCAGCACCACACCGGGCTGGGCGGCGACGAGCGTGCCGGCGTGCAGCGCGTTCTGCCAGCCGTAGAACGCCAGCGGCGCGACCACCACCAGCAGCGCCCCGGCGCCGGCCACGGTGACCCCGATGCCGGTCAACCAGGCCGCCAACGGCATCACCCCAACGGCATCACCCCAGGGGCGCCGCCCGCGGGGCGAGAGGGCGAGCACGAACCGGCCAGGCCCAGTGACAGCGCGGCGATGACGGCCCGGTCCCGTGCGCAGGGAGAACGACCGCTCCCCGGGCCCGTCCCGGTGGCCCGCCGTGCAGCACCGATGAGCCAGCGTTCAGCGACGCGGCACGACCGCGAGGAGCACGGCGGGGACGGCCACCGGCATGCTCACGGGGAGCTCTGCCGGGCGGGTGCGGAGGAGCTCCGTCGGGCGGCCGGGCCGGGCTGCGCGGCCCCGTCGTCGCTGCGCTGCGCCGGCTCGCCGGACTCCTCCTGCTCGGCCCGGTCCTGGCGTTGCACGTTGGGGGAGGTGTCGAGGGCGACGATGCCGACGACGAGTGCCGCGATGCCGACGCCGGCACCGACCAGGCCCCAGGTGCTGGTGCGCACCGCCTCGCCGAACAGGCCGATGCCCAGCCCGATGGAGACCAGCGGCAGGGTGGCATCCATCACCGGCATGCTCGCCGCGAGCGGGCCGGACTGGTAGGCGTTCTGCACCAGGTACAGGCCGAGGAAGCTGGCCACGACCAGGGCGTAGGGCTGCCAGCCGAGAAACGTGTGCGGGATGTCCCGGCGCAACATGGCGATGGTCGCGGCGAACAGTGCGGACTGCGTTCCCATCACCGTGGCTCCGGCCAGCGCGAGCAACGACGCCTTGGCCGGGCCGTTCACGAACCGCGCGGCGAGCACGGCCGCGAGTGCCAGCGCGCCCACGGCGGCCAGCGCCGGCCACCACGCCGGGAACGGCTGCAGCGGCTCGCCCTTCTCGGGGTTCGCGGCGACGATGCCGACCACGAGACCGGCCACCACCGTCAGCATGGCCGCCCAGTCGCGGCCGACGAGCCGCCGGTGCCGCAGCCGCATCGAGATCGGGACCGCGAACAACAGCTCCGAGACGATCAGCGGCTGAACCAGGGCCAACGGTCCGGTCGCCAGGGCGACGGCCTGGAAGGCGTAGGACAGGACGGCAGCACCGATACCGGCCAACCACCACTTGTCGCGGGCCAGCTTCCCCAGCATCCGCAGGCTCATGTGCTCGTCGGACGGGCGCCGACGCGCCGCGCGCTGCTGCAGCACACCGGTCCCGGCCAGGCACAGGCCCGCCAGCAGGGCTGTGCCGGCCGAGATGACGGTTTGCACGAACGGACCTCCATGACAGTCGACGACGGTGGGCCGGGCTCACGGCTGATACCCGGTGACGGGGGCCCGCACACGATGATGTTGTCTCCCCACCGCACATGTGTGTCACCCCGCCCGAGTGGGTATGCCGCTATCGGACCGGATGCGAGGGAGAGGGTCATGACCAGCGATGCGAGCGACCGAGCAGCGACGGGTGGGCGGGGAGGGCCGGCGGTCCGGGAGACGGCCCCGCCAGGGACGACAGGGGCCCGCCGAGCCGAGCCGACGCGGCGCTCCGCGATGCGGATCAGGCGCACGCGGGGTGCATTCAGCGGGTTCTGGCTCGTCATTCTCGGCATCTGGGGTGGGGTGGTCCCGTTCATCGGGCCTTACTTCTCCTATGCGTTCGGGACCGCCCAACCGTGGGTGTTCACCGTCGACCGGCTCTGGCTCGACATTCTGCCCGGTGTCGCGGTGCTGCTCGGCGGCCTGATCCTCGGGCCGAGCGGGCACCGGCTCGGCGCGGCCTTCGGGGCCTGGCTGGCGTTGGTCGGGGGAATCTGGTTCGTCGTGGGACCCGTCCTGAGCCAGCTGTGGGGCAGTGGTGGTCCGGCCGCGCCGATCGGTCCGCCGGTGGGCTCGCCCGTGGTCGTGGTGCTCGAGCAGCTCGGCTACTTCTATGCTCTGGGCGTGCTCATCATCACGCTGGCCGCCGGCGCCCTGGGCCGGCTCACCGTCCGATCCGTGCGCGACCAGTGAGCGAATGCTCGCCCGGCCGGAGGTGACCATCGAGCGCGGCGAGCAGTCGCAGGGGCGCTCGGACAGCCTTGACCGGGGTGGCGTCGTGCGCCGGGTATGCGTCACCATCGCGGGCGTTGCGCTGTGCGTGGTGGGCGTCGCCCTGCTCGTGCTGCCGGGTCCCGGCCTGCTGCTCGTGCTGGGCGGCTTGGTGCTGCTTTCTGGCGAGTACCCCTGGGCGCGCCGGCTCACCGGCCCGGTGCGGCGCAGGGCGACCCAGGCCATGGAGCAGAGCGTCGCCTCGTCGTTGCGTATCTCGGCGTCGGTGCTGGTCGGGTTCGCCCTCGTCGGGGCCGGGATCGCGTGGATCGTGGTGCCCGCGCTGCCGCTCGGCGGGGTGGCGGCCGGGTCCAGCCTGATCCTGTCCGGCGTCGTGGTGCTGGCGCTGCTGGTCTACAGCTACCGCCGGGTGCGGTCGGGAGGCAGCACCGGACCTACGCCGGCTCGGTGAAGGTCGGGGCGGGGTCGCGGTCGGACTGCGGGTCGACGAGCAGCAGTACCTCGTCGCCAGCCTGCAACGCGGTGTCGCCGCGGACCCGCACCGGACGCCCACCGCGGACCACCATGCTGATCCACACGTCCGCACCGAGATGGAGGTCCCGGACCGACCGTCCGGCAGCCGGTGCCCCCGCGCAGATGCGGTAGCGCCGCACCCCCTCGGGTTGCTCGCGGAGCCGGACGCCCAGCGTCCACGGATGCGGCTCGATCTGGCGCATGCGCACCCCGCAACGCGCCGCGACGGCGGGCACTA
>JBBSGM010000164.1:0-9237 GCA_038254065.1 Mycobacteriales bacterium
A
Source organism: Mycobacteriales bacterium (assembly GCA_038254065.1). GTDB lineage: Bacteria > Actinomycetota > Actinomycetes > Mycobacteriales > Pseudonocardiaceae > Pseudonocardia. The sequence continues at coordinate 2 of JBBSGM010000164.1, forward strand.
CAACAGGCTCAAAGGCTTCCGTGCGGTGGCCATGCGCACCGACAAGCGCGAGTTCGTCTTCCGCGGCACCGTCGACGTCGCCTCCATCAAGATCTGGCTCCGCACCCCAACCAAGGAAGATCCACCAGACACGCCCTAGGTCTCGGCGAGTTCCAGGAGCTGGGTACGGCACGCCGGGTTGCGGCGCGGATGGCCCAGCCGCAGCTCGATCCCGAGCGGATCGTCACCCGCCTGAGCCCGCCGAGGGCGACGGAGGCCGGGGACGTGTTCCTCGTTCACCCCGCCGGCGGCACCACCTTCTGCTACGTCGAGCTGGCCCGGCACTCGGCCCTACCCGGCACGCTGCACGCGGTCTCCTTCCCGTTCTCGCGGGCAGCCGACCTCCGTTCGGTCCGCGATGTCGCCCGCTGCTACGTCGAGGAGGTCCGCCGCGTGCAGCCTACGGGTCCCTACCGCCTCGGCGGCTACTCCTTCGGCGGGAACGTCGCGTTCGAGATGGCTCTGCAGCTGCAGGCCGTCGGCGAGCGCGTCGAGCAGCTCGTCATGTTCGACGCCCATCCCCCTGAGTCCTACCTCGGCCAACAGGTGGGCGAGCGAGACTTCCTCGCCGCGTTCCCGCTGCTGCTGGAGGCGATGTTCGACGTCGGCGTCGACGCCCTCCCGGTCGTCGTACCCGAATCGCTGAGTGAGGCGCTCGAGATGGCCCGGCAACCGTCATGGTCGGACCGGACCCTCGAGGAGTACCGGCGCTTCTTCACGGTGTGGCGGACGAATCACGACGCGCTCAAGGCCTGGTACCCGGACGCGTCGTTCGACGGACACCTCACGGTGCTCGCCGCCGAGCAGCCCGAGTCGGCGCGCATCCTCGACCAACTACGCATCGTCTACCACGACCGCGCCACGTGGCAGCGACATGTCACCGGCCGGACCGACGTGATCCCGGTACCAGGAAACCACTATACGATGCTCGACCCCGTCCACGCGCCACGGCTTGCGGCGACCTTTGACAATGTGCTCCACGAGAGTCCCTTCCTGGTCACCGGACGAGCGGGGGTGCGGTAGATGCGCAGGATCAGCTATCGGACCTGGCTTCATCTCTTCCCCGTCGTCGGCGCCATCCACGACGTCGAGGAGCTCCTCACGATGCCGAGGTTCGCCCGGGAGCACACCAGCCGTGTGCTGCCCCGCCTGGATCTCTATGAACCACGCACCCTGACCATCGCGATGATCCAGATCCAGATGCTGGTGACCGGGGCGGCGTGCGCGGACCTGGCTCGCGGCAGTCGGGCCACCCGTGCAACGGTCAGCGCGCTCGTCGGAGCCTTTCTACTCAACGGCGTCATGCATGTCGGACTGTCAGCGTGGTTGCGCCGCTACACACCCGGACTCGCCTCCGCAGTACTCGTCGTCATCCCGGCCACCGCCGCCACCCTCGGCGCCGCTGGCAGCGAACGACTGCTGACCTGGCCCGAGCTCGGACGCCGGGTGCTCGCTGGGCTGGGCGTCACCGGCCCCCTGATCGCGTTCTTCCTCCACACCTCCCACCGCCTTGCAGAGGCCGGCAGAACCAAGGAGCAGTCATGACCGCACGAATCATCGACGGCAGGGCCGTCGCCCAGCCGTTCGTGGACCGGGCCACGCGCACCCTGCGCGAGGCCGGAATCGCCCCCGACCTCAGCCTGATCGTGGTGGAGAGCGGGGCTCCGCTGCTCGACACCAACTTCCGCCTGCACGCCCGGTTCCTCGAGCGCGTCGGGTTCGTCGTCCGTGAGCACCGACTGCCAGAGACCTCGTCCGAGGAGGAGGTGCTCGCGCTCATCGAACGGCTCAACGGCGACGACTCCTGCGACGCGATCCTCGTGCTCGTCCCCGTCCCGCCCCACGTCCGGGTCAACTCACTGTTCGCGGCGATCGACCCGGCGAAGGAGATCGAGGGGTTGCACCCCGACCACGCGGCCCGGATGCTGCCGGTCGGCACTCAGCCGGTCGAGCGCCCGATGATGGTCCCGACCGCGTTGCGGGCAATGCTCGACCACATCGGCGTCGACCTCGAACGGGCTGTCATCGTCGAGGTGGTCGACCTCGACCTGATGCGGCACAATACCATCGCCAACCTCGTGGCCCGCTACGGCGTGATGCAAGTGTGGCCGGTCGGGGCCGCACTGACGATCGTCGACTGGGCGCACCCCCGGCTGGCCGAGTTCTGCGCCGCCGCCGATGTCATTGCTGTGTCCGTGACCGAACCCGGAGTGATCCGCGGCGAGTGGATCAAGCCGGGAGCCACCGTTCTCGACTTCAACGCGATCGTCGTAGGCAGCCGCCCACACCCCACGGACCCCACCCGTTCGGTACCGGTGCTGCGCGGCGGAGTCCGCGCGGACGAGGCGGCAGCGGTGGCCGCCTGGCTCTGCACGGTCCCGGGCGGCTTCGGGCCCGTCATGCTCGCCGTGCTCGCCGCGAACGCCGCCGACGCCGCGGTCGCGCGACGATCGGCCCTCGTCCCGGTCGGCGGCGTCCGATGATCGCCGTCGCGCCGAACGCGACCACCGACCTGTTGCGCCGCATCGACGAGACGGTCGCTGACGACTGGATCCTGTGTGGTGGGTGCCGAACCCTTCTGCACCGGGCGAAGCTGCGGCGTTCGTTCGGTATCTGCGTGCAGTGCGGGCACCATATGCAGCTCACCGCTTCCGACCGGATCGACCTGCTGGTGGACTCCGGAACCTTCACCGAGCACGACGCCGACATCGTTCCGGGCGACCCGCTGCACTTCGTCGACTCGGTGCCCTACCCGCAGCGCCTCGCCTCGGCCGCAGTGCGGTCGGGGCGCCCGGAAGCAGCGTTGGCGGGCTCCGCGCGCATCGGGGGGCACCCGGTGGAGATCTGCGTTCTCGACTTCGGCTTCATGGGCGGCAGCATGGGAAGCGTCGTGGGAGAGCGGGTGACCCGTGCCGCCGAGCGTGCCACCGAGCGCCGGGTTCCACTCATCACCTGCTCCACGTCCGGTGGTGCGCGCATGCAGGAGGGAGTCATCGCGCTACTGCAGATGGCCAAGACCGTCGCCGCGCTCAACCGGACCACGGCGGCGGGCGTGCCGCATGTCTCGATCCTGGCCGATCCGGTCTACGGCGGCGTGATGGCCTCGTTCGCCAGTATTGCCGACGTCGTGCTCGCCGAGCCCCGCGCCCGCGCCGGCTTCGCGGGTCCACGGGTCATCGAGCAGACGATCCGGCAGCAGCTCCCGGCAGGTTTCCAGACCGCCGAGTTCCTCCTCGAGCACGGCCACATCGACGCCGTCGTGCCCCGTGACCGGCTGCGAGCCACGGTCGGATCGGTGATCGCGTTCCATGCCGCGGTAATACCTCGTGTCGAGACGGCCGCACCGATTGCGCGGCCGGCCCAGGCCCTCCCCGGTCCCGCAGCGGGCGGGCCCGACGCATGGGACGTCGTCGGGCTCGCCCGCCATCCGGACCGGCCACTCGTGACGGAGTACGTCGACCTGGTCTTCGACTCGTTCGTCGAGCTGCGCGGCGACCGGTGGTGCGGTGACGACCCGTCGGTCCTGGGCGGCCTGGCCGTCCTCGCCGGACTGCCGGTCGTCGTCATCGGACACCGCAAGGGCCGCGGTACGGTCGAGGCCGTCGCCCGCAATTTCGGTATGCCTCACCCGGCCGGCTACCGCAAGGCTCGGCGGCTCATGGAGTACGCCGAGCGGTTCGGGCTCGCCCTCGTGACCCTCGTCGACACGCCCGGTGCCTATCCAGGTCTGCGCGCGGAGGAGCAGAACCAGAGTCTGGCCATCGCCGACTGCATCCGGGTCCTCGCCGATCTGCCGGTACCCGTCGTCGCCGCGGTGACCGGGGAAGGTGGCAGCGGTGGAGCGCTCGCGCTGGCGGTGTGCGACCGGCTCCTGATGTTCGAACACGCCACCTACTCGGTCATCAGCCCGGAGGGGTGCGCCAGCATCCTCTTCGGTGACGCGAGACGAGCCGCGGACGCGGCCCGGAGCCTCCGCCTGACCGCGCGTGAACTGGTGACGATGGGAGTCGCCGACGCGGTGGTACCCGAACCGCCCGGCGGGGCCCACCACGATCGTCCAGCGGCTGCGGCGGCCTTGCGCGCCGCGCTGCTCGCCCAACTCACTGAGCTCCGCTGCCGGGCGCCCGAGTCGTTGGTGGCCGAGCGGTGGCGGCGGCTCCGTGGCGTTGGGGCTCCGATGGTCCGCATGGCCACCGGCGTCCGTACCCAGTCCGGGACGATAGCGTCGTGACCGCGGTGTCCGCGGCTGGGCGCGACGGCTTGGCCCTCGGCCCCGGTAGGTCCGATCACGCAACCATCTCCTCGCCCGCGGACGAGGAGATCGAGCGCGTCATCGACGCCACTCGACGTCTCGCCGATATCGCCGCAGCCAGCGGGATGACGTCGATCAAGGTGGGGCTCGGCGACTTGAGCTGGGAGTTCACCAGCGCGGTCCCGGCGTCGACACCGCATCTCGTCGGTGGATCACGGCCACCGAAGGAGCCCCAGTCCACGCCGTCCGGTCATCAGATCTCCGCTCCGCTCGTAGGCGTGTTCTACCGCTCCACATCACCCGGCGAGACACCGTTTGTCGAGCCGGGGCGCCGAGTCGAGGTCGGTCAGCAGCTGGCGATCGTCGAGGCCATGAAGTTGATGAACGCCATCATCGCGGATCAGGCGGGCATCGTCCGAGAGATCCATGTCGGGGACGGGGACGTCGTCGAGTTCGGTCAGAAACTCATCACGCTCGACCCGGCCTGACCCGGGGTGTCACCTCGCTCGACGATCCGGAGGACCGGTGCCATGTTCGACACGTTGCTGGTATGCAACCGTGGAGAGATCGCGGTGCGCATCGTCCGTACCTGCCGAAAGTTGGGCATCAGGAGTGTCGTCGCGCACTCGACAGCCGACCGCGACTCGCTCGCGGTCTCCCTCGCCGACGAGGCGTTCTGCCTTGGCCCCCCGCCCAGCGGCCGCAGCTACCTCAACATCCCCGCAGTGCTCTACGCCTGCGCCCGAACGGGGGCGCAGGCCGTCCACCCCGGCTACGGGTTTCTGGCCGAGGACCCTACGTTCGCCACGATCTGCGAGGACGTCGGGCTCACCTTCGTCGGCCCACCCCCCAAGGTGATCGCGATGATGGGGGACAAGAGCGCGGCGCGCGCGGCGATGATCGATGCGGGACTACCGGTGGCGGCAGGCTCGGTGCATCCCCTCACCGGTGCCGACGACGCCGCCGAACAGGCCGCCGAGATCGGCTACCCTGTCGTGCTCAAGGCCGTCGCAGGCGGCGGTGGCCGGGGCATCGCGGTCGTCCGCCGACTCGACGACCTGACGGCCGCGTTCGAGGAGGTGCGGTCCGCGGCACGCACGCTTTTCCTCGACGACCGCGTGGGTATCGAACGATACGTGGAGCGCGCCCGGCATGTCGAGGTGCAGCTGCTCGGTGACGGGACCGGGCACATCGTGCAACTCGGGGATCGGGACTGCACGGTGCAGCGCCGACACCAGAAGCTGCTGGAGGAGTCGCCATCGACGGCCCTCGACCCGGACCTCGCGGACCGGATCCACGCCGCTGCCGTCCACGGCGCCCGCAGCATCGGGTTCCGCAACGCCGGGACTGTGGAGTTCCTGGTCGACGAGCAGGGCGACTTCTACTTCATGGAAATGAACCCGCGGATCCAGGTGGAACACCCGGTCACCGAGATGCGGACGGGGATCGACCTCGTCGAGGCGATGATCCTTGTTGCGGCGGGAGAGAATCTCTGGTTCACACAGGCGGAGGTGATCCCGCGCGGGCACGTGATCGAGTGCCGGATCAATGCCGAGGACGTGAGCGCCGACTGGGGCGGGCGCACCGGACGGATCACCCGCTTCCAGCCGCCCGCGGGGCCCGACGTCCGCTTCGACAGCCACGTCTACAGCGGGTACACACTGCCACCGCACTACGACTCCCTGCTGGCCAAGCTCATCGTCCGCGGCGCGGATCGCCCGGATGCGATCCGCCGCATGCGGCGCGCTTTGGCCGAGCTGGAATGCGAGGGTGTACCGACGACGCGCGACTTTCACCTCGCACTCCTGTCCCACCCCGTCTTCGTCGCAGGCACCCACCGATCGGACTTCCTCGACCGCTACCTGGAGCCGGACGGTGTCCTGCGAGCCGAGTAAGCGTGGTGTCACTCGAGCGAAGGGACCAATCCGATGACCTCGACCATGCCCCGTCCCACTCCGGGGACCCGCCGCGGTGACGCGCCGGTGCCGCCCGGGCGGTGGTGGCCGTTGACCGCGGTGTGCGTCGCGGTGTTCATGCTGTTGATCGACGTCACCGTGGTCAACGTGGCGGTGCCGAGCATCCAGTCGCAGCTGCATGCGAGCTTCTCACAGCTCCAATGGGTCATTGATGCCTACGCCCTCACACTGGCCGCGTTGCAGCTCACCTCGGGTACGCTCGGTGACCGATACGGGCGCAAGTCGCTGTTCGCCACCGGCATCGCGGTGTTCACCCTGTCATCGCTGGCCTGCGGGCTGGCCCCGAACGCGGCCACCCTCGTCGCCTTCCGCGCCGTACAGGGCGTCGGTGGCGCAGTGATGTTCGCCAACTCTCTGGCCATCATCGGCGAGAACTACACCGGGCGCGACCGCGGCACCGCCTTCGGGGTGTGGGGCGCGGTTGCGGGCGCTTCGGTCGCACTCGGACCCCTCGTCGGTGGGGCGCTGACCACCGGCATCGACTGGCGGTGGATCTTCTTCATCAACCTGCCGATCGGCGCACTCGCGTTGGCCCTGACGCTGCGCCGCCTAGGCCCCAGCCCTCTCCGCAGCCAGGCCCGCGTCGACGTTACCGGTCTGCTGCTGTCCGCAGCCGGGCTCACCACTTTGGTGTACGCCCTGATCGAGGGCAACACCGCTGGCTGGGTCAGCGCGCAGATCCTGGTGCTGTTCACCGCGACCGCGGTGTTCTTCGCCGGGTTCGTGTGGGTGGAACTGCGCAGCGAACAGCCGATGGTCGACGTCCGGCTGTTCGGTCGACCCGCGTTCACGGGCGCGCAGCTCGCCGCATTTGCAATCTCCGCGTCGCTGTTCGCGTTGTTCCTCTACCTCACCCTGTACCTACAAGACATCCTCGGCTACAGCGCGTTCGAGACCGGGCTGCGGCTGCTACCCATTACCGCGGTGGGGCTGCTCGCCGCACCGGTTGCCGGCAAGCTGTCCGCCCGGGTCCCGTACCGGGTGCTCATCGGCGTCGGCCTGGCCCTGCTCACCGCCGCGTTCCTACTCATGAACGGTCTCACCGCGAACTCTGGCTGGACGCCACTGCTCGCCGGGTTCGTCCTCGCCGGACTCGGCAACGGGCTGATCAACGCGCCGCTGGGCTCTCTCGCCGTCAGTGTCGTCGAGCAACACCGCTCCGGCATGGGGGCCGGGGTCAACAACAGCTTCCGCCAAGTTGGCCTCGCCACCGGGATCGGCGTGTTCGGTGCCGTCTTCGCCGCCCGGGTGGCCAGTGTCCTCACCCAACAACTCCCCGCCCTGCCCGCTGGGTCCGCCGCCAGGCTCGCCGCCGCGGTGTCCTCCGGCGCCCTGCGCGACGCTCTCGCACAGCTACCTGCCGCGCAACGCGCTGCGGTCCTCGACGCAGCCCAGCACGCCTTCGTCTCCGGGCTCAACGAGCTGTTCCTGCTCAGCGCCGGTATCGCCGCCGCCGGAGGCATCGGCTGCGTGCTGCTCATCCGCCAACGCGATCTCAATCCGGTCACGGCGAGACCCACACCCCTACAGACCCAGCGCGCGTCGGCCCAGCTCGCCGACCGCGGGGGGCAGGCCGCGCCACAGGCCGAGCCGACCGAGGTAGGAGACGGAGGGCAGACCGTGAGCAACCGCCACTTCAGCACCGGGCAGCTGGCACTCATGGCAGCTGCGGCGACGGGGGTTCCGCCGGGTTCCGGATCGGAGATCATCGGCACCGTGCGGCGCGCGGACGGGAGTGGCCTACCCGATGCGGTGGTGACGTTGACCGATCCGGCGGGTCGGCAGGAAGTCTGCACCGCCACGGCGAGCCACGGTGACTACCGCCTCGCAGTTCCGCACGGTGGCACCTATCTGGTAGTCGCCGCGTCGGGTAAGTTCCAGCCGCATGCCGCGATGGTCGCGGTGACCGACCGGTCGGTCCGCCACAACGTGACGCTGACCGGGGCGAGCGGGGTGCACGGTGTGATCCGCACTGCGGATCCGGCAGGCGGCAGCCGCCCGGTGGTGGGCGTCCCGGTCACCTCGATCGACCTAAGGGGCAACCTCGCCGCCACTGTCATCTCCGACGAACTCGGCCGTTACCGCATCGCCGGTGTGCCCGACGGGCACTACACGCTGGCAGCCGCAGCCCGGTCGTTCCAGCCGGTCGCGGTGAGCGTGCTGCTGCTCGGCAGCGCAACGACCGAGCGCGACGTCGAGCTGTCGCGGCGGGCCCGCCTGGTTGGCACCGTCGTCGCCGCGAGCTCCGGGCGCGGCGTCACCGAGGCGCTGACCACGCTGATCGGCCCGACCGGCGGAGTCGTCGGTTCCACGGTCACCGAGGTCGACGGGTCGTTCGCGTTCGATGACCTGGCCGAGGGCAGCTACACGCTATTGGCCAGCGGGTACAAGCCGATGGCGACCGTCGTGCAGGTCACGGCGGGCGGGGCGACGACGATCGAGGTCGCGCTGGCCGCGCCGGCTCTCGAGACCGAGCCCGCGGACGGGGCGGCCGTACTGAACGGCGGCCTCCCCTACCTCACGCCCGACGATGGCCCGATCGACACCGCGAGCGTCCAATGAGCGTCGGGGCGATCAGCGGCCGGCCGACCTCCAGGTGGCTCGCCGTAGCCCGGTGGCTCGCTCAGGGCCAGCGTCACCGACGCCTCCGCGCTCCCATGCGGCCCGTCGTGACCGCCGAACCCGGGGCGCCGCGGCAGGGGAAGGCCGCCACTTTCGCTCAGGCTAGGAGGCCGATGAAAAACCCCGGATTCTGGGCTCACCCAGCCGGATAACCGCAGGTCAGCGACTTGTATTGACCCGCCAAATCGACTTTTTCAGCACCCTCCTACTGACGTTCCGCACTTCTCGGGGCTGATTTGCGCCCCCACCCCGCTGGTGCCTCGCTGAGCCTGAGCGGTCAGCGGGGTTGGGTGGGCGGGAGTTCGCGGGCCTGGCTGGAGACCTGTTCCATCTCGGTGATCAGCTGG
>JBBSGM010000165.1:0-9205 GCA_038254065.1 Mycobacteriales bacterium
CAATGCGGCCCATCTGGGTCTCGATGAAGCCAGCTATATCATTGCAAAGATCTTCCCAATGTCACCACTTAGTCCGAGCGAGCAGTACCTAGGTTACTCAGGGACATGGGCTACCGAGTCCGGCCGGACAACTACCTACGTCCCGCGCCGGCCTACTCGGCGCTACTCGGCAAGGCCACGCTCCCGCCGCCGGGTCGCCGACAGCAGGAGGGGCGGCCGGATGCCCGGCCGCCCCTCCTGATGCTCAGCAATGCCGCCAAGCGATCCTCAGCACACTCAGCCGAGCATCTGGTCGCGGCCCGCGGCGGCGGCAGCGCCACCGTTGGCCGAGCCACCGTCGCCACCGCTGGCGTCGGCGATCGCGATGTTGTTCTGGGCCCCACCGAAGTTGATGTTGCCGCTGTTCATGGCCTGGGCGAAGCCGCCGTTGCCACCGGCGCCACCGGTGCCACCGTTGCCACCGAAGGCACCGATGCCGGCGGTGAGAGTGGTGCGCGCGGGCAGCAGATTGACGTACAGATCCTCGAAGCTCATACCTGTTCCTCCCTAGCGGGCCCCGGACGGGACCTCGGACGGACAGGGATCAGCGCCAGGCCGTGGGAGCATCATCTGCGTGTCGTCGACGACACACCGACGACCCCTCCGCGCCTGCGCATCTCCCTCATTGACGAGGCCTCCACCAGAGGTGGCGGGGCCTTCCTCCATCCTCGACAGAGATCACCGCCCTGTCACCACCTAGATCGACTGAGCGCTACCTACAGTTACTCCCGGAGGTACGCACGTCGGGACCCGTCCGATGGGGTGTCACCGACCAGCAGGACATCGGCGTCGAAACAGGTGCGGGTGCCGGTGTGGCAGGCGGGGCCCACCTGGTCGACGACGACGACCAGCGCGTCGCCGTCGCAGTCCAGCCGCACCTCGTGCACGTGCTGGACGTGCCCGGAGGTGGCGCCCTTGACCCAGTACTCGCCGCGACTGCGCGACCAGTACGTCGCCCGGCCGGTGGTCAGCGTGCGGTGCAATGCCTCGTCGTCCATCCACCCGACCATCAGCACCTCGCCGGTGCCGCGCTGCTGGGCCACCGCGCAGACCAGGCCGTCGGAGCTGCGCGTGAGCCGGGCGGCGATTGCCGGGTCGAGACCCGGCTTCACCGGACCTCCACGTCGCAGGCCCGCAGCGCGTCCTTGACGTCGCCGATCCGCAACCGTCCGAAGTGGAACACGCTCGCGGCGAGCACCGCGTCGGCGCCGGCCAGTACCGCGGGGGGAAAGTGCTCCAGCGCGCCCGCTCCGCCGCTCGCGATCACCGGCACGTCGACGACCTTGCGCACCTGGGAGATCAGCTCGAGGTCGAACCCGGCCCGGGTGCCGTCGGCGTCCATCGAGTTGAGCAGGATCTCCCCCACCCCGAGCTCCTGGCCACGGGCGGCCCACTCCACCGCGTCGAGCCCGGTGCCGCGCCGGCCTCCGTGCGTGGTGACCTCGAACCCGGACGGGGTGGGCCGGCTGCCCTCCTCACCGCGAACCCGGCGCGCGTCGACCGAGAGCACGATGCACTGCGACCCGAACCGGCGGGCGGCCTCGTGCAGCAGCTCGGGCCGGATGATCGCCGCGGTGTTGATGCTCACCTTGTCCGCACCGGCCCGCAGCAGCCGGTCGACATCGTCGGTCGCCCGGATGCCGCCGCCCACGGTGAGCGGGATGAACACCTGCTCGGCGGTGCGGCGCACCACCTCGAACATCGTCTCGCGCTCGCCGGACGACGCGGTGACGTCGAGGAAGGTCAGTTCGTCGGCGCCCTCGGCGTCGTAGACCCTGGCCATCTCGACCGGGTCGCCCGCGTCGCGAAGGTCGGCGAAGTGGACGCCCTTGACCACCCGGCCCGCGTCGACGTCCAGGCAGGGAATGACCCGCACCGCCACCGGCATGACGACCAGCGTAGTGCCGCGGGTCAGCCGGCGCGGACACTCACCCCGGTCGCCACCTGGGCCAGCGCTGCGAGGTCACGAGGGTCAGCAGGAGCGGACGGCGGCGAGCGCCTCGGGGAGGGTGAACCGGCCGGCGTAGAGCGCCTTGCCGATGATCGCGCCCTCCACCCCGTCGGCGGCCAGCCCGGCCAGCGCGACGAGGTCGGCCACCTCGGACACGCCACCGGAGGCGATCACGTGGCCCGGGGTGCGCTTCGCAACCTCGCGCAGCAGCTCGAGGTTCGGCCCCTGCAGAGTGCCGTCCCTGCTCACGTCGGTGACGACGTAGCGGGCGACCCCGTCACGGTCGAGCCGGGCGAGGGTTTCCCACAGGTCGCCGCCGTCGCTGGTCCAGCCGCGGGCGGCGAGCCGGTGCCCGCGCTCGGTGACCCGGACGTCGAGGCCGACGGCGATCCGCTCACCGTGCTCGCCGACGACGCGCGCGCACCACCGCGGGTCCTCCAGGGCGGCGGTGCCGAGGTTGACCCGGGCGCAACCGGTGGTCAGGGCCCGGTGCAGCGACATGTCGTCGCGGATCCCGCCGGACAGTTCGACGGCGACGTCCAGCTTTCCGACGACGTCGGCCAGCAGTTCGACGTTGGACCCGCGGCCGAACGCGGCGTCGAGGTCGACGAGGTGGACCCACTCCGCGCCGCCACGCTGCCAGGCCAGCGCTGCCTCGAGCGGGTCGCCGTAGCCGGTCTCGGTGCCGGCCGCACCCTGGACCAGCCGGACGGCCTGCCCGTCGGCAACATCAACCGCGGGCAGCAACGTGAAGCTCACGCCAGGCAGCCTACCGAGGCCGGTTCCGGCTGCCGAGGGTGCGCTCATGGTCGTCGGCACGACCAGGAGTGCACGCTCGCCACCCGCACGTCAGCCGACGACGTGGTGCAGCCAGTTCCGCAGGACCGTGGCTCCGGCGTCGCCGGACTTCTCGGGGTGGAACTGGGTGGCCGACAGGGCGCCGTTCTCCACCGCGGCGACGAAGTCCTCGCCGTGGTGGGCCCAGCTGACCAGCGGCGGGCGCAGCACCGGGGACTCCGCCAGCTCCCAGCGGCGGGCGGCGAAGGAGTGCACGAAGTAGAACCGGGTGCCGGCGTCGAGGCCGTTGAACAGCACCGAGCCGGCCGGCGTCCGGACGGTGTTCCAGCCCATGTGCGGGAGCACGTCGGCCTTGAGCCGCTCGACGGTGCCCGGCCACTGCGCGCAGCCTTCGGTGCGCTCGTCCCATTCGACGCCGCGCTCGAACAGCACCTGCATGCCCACGCAGATGCCCAGCACGGGACGGCCCCCGGCCAGCCTGCGCTCGATGATCCGCGGCCCGCCGACGGAGGCCAGCCCGGCCATGCACGCGGCGAAGGCTCCCACCCCCGGCACCACCAGGCCGTCGGCGTCGAGCGCGTCGGCGGCGTCGGCGGTCACCGTGACGTCGGCGCCGACCCGGCGCAACGCACGCTCCGCGGAACGCAGGTTGCCTGATCCGTAGTCCAGCACGACGATCCGCGACACGGGGCCCAGGATAGTCGAGTCAGCGTCCGAGCAGCTGGGCGCGCGGGTCGGCGGGCTCGGGGGTGCCCAGGATCTCCGCGATCAGCCGGGCGATCAGCGTGTCGGAGCTGAACCGGTAGCCGAAGTCCGCGTGCGCGCGCAGCTCGCGGGCCAGCACCTCGCCGGTCGGGCCCGGGTGGACCTTCGTCGCGTGCACGGCCGCGGCGCGGATCCGGCCCAGTTCGTGCTGCTCCAGCTTTCCGATGGTCCGGTCCATGGGGTCCTCCCCCCTCGAAGGTCTGATGTGGGGTAGAGGTCCTGCTGCCGGTCCCTGATACGCGGACGTCAGCGTTGCGGCGACGGCGTGGTGGGGTCGAGTCGGGCGAGCAGCTCGTCGACCTCGGCGAGGCGGGCCCGGTAGGACTCGGCTTCGGTGCCGTCGGTGATCTGGACGAGCTGGTCGAGGGTGTCGCGGACGTCCTGCCAGGCCTCGGCGGTGCCGAGCTGGGCGGCGAGCTGCTCGTCGATCTCCAGCACGCGGACGAGGTATCCGCGGGCGGCGACCGGATCGCCGGATTCGCGCTCCACCCCCGCGAGGAGGTACAACCCCCCCGATAAATCCTGTAGCTGTCCGGGCCGGGACAGCTTCTCGGCCAGCCGCTCCCACAGGCTCAGGGACCGGACCAACCCGGCGCGCGCCGACGTGACCTCGCCCGCCGCCGCATCCAGACCCGCGAGCCGGCTCAGCAGGACGGCCACCTCACGGACACTGTCCGGCGTGCCGAGTTGCTCAGCTACCCGCTCGGCGAGTTCCAGGCCCCGTTCGTATCGCCACCGCGCGGCGTCGGTCTCCCCGAGGTCTCGTTCGGCGTCGCCCAGCCGACCTAGCGTGAGGGCGAGATACATGGCGGCTTCCGGTGTCCGCAGCTGCTCGGCCAGCCGCTCATCGAGTTCCAGCGACCGGGCATACCGAGCCCGAGCGGTCTCGAGCTCCCCGGCGTCCCGCTCGAGATCACCGAGCTTGCGGAGCGTGAGCGAGAGGTAGCCGAGTGATATCGGCGAACCGACCTGCTCGGCCAGCCGCTCATCGAGTTCCAGCATGCGCTCGAACAGCACCCGCGCTAGCTCCCGGCGGCCCAGGTCCCGCTCCACGTCGCCCAGCCGCTGCACGGCAGCCGACATGCCCATCAGGGCCGTCACCGTTCCCTGGCGCTCGGCCAGCTCCTCCCACAGATCCAATGCCCGGACGTACCGCAGCCGCGCGGACTCGAGTTCCCCCGCCTTCCGCTCGACGTCGCCGAGCCGAGCCAGGGTCCAGGCAAGGCCCTCCCGCGATCCGGCCGAGGCAAGCCGCTCGGCCACGACCTCCCGCAGTTTCAGCGATCGCGAGAGCCACTCTCGGGCCGACTCCAGCTCGCCCATTTCCAGGTCCAGCTGGCCCCGGCAGTCCACCGCATTCGACAAATTCGATAGCGCCTCGGGCGAGTCCAGCTCCGCGGCGGCCGGCTCGGCCAGCTCCATCGCCCACAAGTACTGGGCCCGCGCCGCTTCCAGGTTCCCGATGTCCTGCTCGACGTCAGCGGCCATGATCAACGCTGCCGACAGGGCGAGCCGGGCCTCGGGCGAGTCACGCTCCCGCGCCACGGCCTCCCGCAGCTCCAGCGCCCTCCCGAATCGCTCCCGCGCAGCTCCCAGCTCCCCCAGGTCGCACTCCAACAAACCCAGGGCCACCAGGCTGATCGAGAAACTGCGCATATTGTCCGGATCGGGCTTATGCGCGTGCACTGCCTCCTCGAGCTGCACCGATCGCTCGGCGTACGAGCGGGCGACCTCAAGATCCGCGAGCTCTCGGGCGACCTCCGCCCCCAGGTTTGCCAGCCGGACGGCAGTCCGCTCCTGTACGCCGGGCAGCGCCGTCCCCGTCCCCACCAGGTCGAGCGCGCCGGCCCGGTCGCCGGCACCCACCGCCGCCTCGGCGCGACGCAGCAGCAGAACCGCCGCGGTCTGGTTGTCGCCGCCCTCGACCGCGGCCTCGGTCGCCGCCACCGCCCGGCCGCGGGCGACCCCGGCAACCTCATCGAACGGGAGCGCCAGCAGGGCGATCACCTCATCGACCGAGCCCTGGTCCGCAGTGTCGCCCAGGCTCAGGCCTGCGGTGGCTGAGCCCTCCGGGCGGATCTCCCGGCGCGGCTTGGGTGACTGCTCGACCGGAACGCGGGACAGCCGCCGTTCGATCGGCAGCTCGATGAGCAGGTCGCACACCGACCACAGATCCGGGCTCTCCCGCTGCGCGTCGACCTTGACCGCCGCCGGCGCGACGATCACCAGCCCGCCCAGCCGGTCGCGCAGCACGTCGCGCCGGTGGTTGAGCGCGAGCAGCAGCCGTCGCCACCCGGCGAGCCACTCCGGGTCCGGCAGCAGCGGGGCGCTCACCCACGTGCAGCCGCACGGCAGGGCACCAGCCGCCTCGAGCTCGTCGAGAATCCGGTGGAGGTCCGCGGGCGCCGCCACCCACAGCTCGACGAACGGTTCGGCCCGGCCCCGGCGGTTCGCCGACGCGCGGTCGCGCAGCACCTGCGCGGCGACGGCGTCCCCGGTGAGCACGAAGCCCAGCCAGAAGGCCTTGGAACGGTCCAGGTGCCGGCGCAGCCGCACCCACTCCTGCTCGCCACGGGCGGAGAGGAACCGCGACCCGCCCACTGCCGGCCTCACCCGATCTCGTCGGTTCTGATCTCGTCGGCAAGCAGCGGGTGCACGTCGTACCAGGTGTCGCCGTTCTGGTAGCCGAGCACGAAGTGCTGGTCGAGCAGCCGCGACGCGACGTCCCACCGCTCCTGGGTGCTCAATGGCACGTCCTGGTCCCGCGCGACGCGCCGGAGCAGCTCCCGCTCGTCGTCGGCGATCGGCAGCATGCCGTTGCGCACCTGGTCGATCGCGACGCGCACGGTGGCCTCGTCCACCGGGAGCGACTCGGCCTGGATCTCGACCTCCATCGCCAGCATCAGCAGTATCCGCAGGTGACCGCCCGAGGCGAGCACCAGCTCACGCTCGGCCTTCTCCGAGGGCAACAGCCGCGTCAGGTCGCCGCCCGGCACCCGCAGCCGCAGCAGCGCGCGCAGTGCGTCGACGCCGTTCTCGTCGACCTCGCCGTCGCGCCCGCGGACCTTGATGTTCGTGACCCGCCGCATCGCGCCGCTCGCCACCTGAACGTAGAGCGGGAGGGTGAAGACGGTGTGGCAGCGGGCCAGCCTGATGTTCTGGTAATCCTTGTCGAACAGGTTGACCAGCGCCCGGCGCACCTGCTGGAACTTCTCGCTGTCGACGGCGCGGTTGTGGTCCAGCGAGTCGACGATGACCACCAGGCCCTTCCAGTCGCGGCCTTCCACCGGCCGCGCATGTCCTCGAGCAGCTCGTCGAGGATCCGGTTCGCCGCGTTGACCAGCTCCGCGAGCCGTCCACGCAGGAACTCGCGCAGCTGCGCGACGAAGGACGTGTCGCGGCGCAGCTCGGCCTTGAGCGACGCCTTGCTCTTCACCGCGGCCGGGACGCCGGCCTCCACGCCGACCTCCACGCCGACCTCGCCGCCGGTCACCTGCACCCGACCGGGAAGGTCGCCCAACCACTCGCGCAACCGCGACCAGCCCGGCGAGTCGGCCGCGTCGCCCGGTTTCAGCAACCCCTCGGCGACGGCCTGGTCGGAGATCGCGCCGACCAGGAAGAAGAGCACGTCCACGACGTCGAGAGGTTCGTGCATGTTGAGGTAGTCCTCGGCGCTGAACATCACGACGGCGTAGCCGCGCTCGTCGAGACGCCGCTTGAGGCGCTTGAGCTGCACCGTCTTGCCCGACCCGCGCAGCCCGGTCAGGAAGAACGACCCACCCGGGGCGGTGCGGGTGAGGGTGCGGGCGAGCAGCTTGACCGCGTCGGGCCCGCTGATGTCGCCGGGCTGGTCGTGCAGGGGAAGGTATGCGGGGTCGTCGGTCTCGATGGCCCGCTTGTCCAGCGCCTCGTGGAGCTTGAGCAGGAACTGCTCGTCCTGGTCGTTCACGCTGGTCAGCGTACTGCGGCCAGCGTCATGTCCAACGGCGACGCATCGGGATACCACGGTGTCGACCACGCTCACGTCCCGAGCAGGGCTGCCGGGACCACCGCGATGCCGTCGCTGCGCCGGTAGGCTTCGGTGCCGGTCGTGACGACGACGGCGTCGAGCAGGTCGTCACCCAGGGCCGCGGCGAGCCAGCGCAGGTGCCGCACGTCGGCGTCGTCGACCACCGCGCCGAGCTTGACCTCGATCGCGACGACCCGGTGGTCGGCCCGCTCGACGATCAGGTCGATCTCGCGTTCCCCGCCCTTCGTCCGCAGGTGTCGCACCACTGCCTCCGCCGCCTGTGCCTGCACCCGCACCCCGAGCGTGACGAGTGACTCGAAGAGGTGCCCGAGCAGCGGGCCGTTGCGCGGCACGGGCGGCCCGAGCGGGTCGGCGTCGAGCAGTGCGGCGACATCCGCACCGAGCAGCCGGGCGGCCAGCGCGGGGTCCGCCAGGTGGTGCTTGGGTGGTGCGGCCAGCCGCGCGAGATGGTTGCGGGTCGGCAGCCAGGCCTCGACCGGATCGAGGATCCAGAGCTGCTCGAGCACCCGCCGGTACGGGACCGTCGTGGACCGCGCCGGGATCTGCCCCTCCGCGCCGGTCGCGGCGTCGCGGATGGTCTCGAACGAAGCGGTGGTCGCGGTGGCCGCCGCGTAGGCGGTCATCCACCGCCGCAACCCGGCCGGGTCGCGCAACGGCCGGTCCTGCTCGGCGAAGTCGCGTTCGACGATGCGGTCGAGGTAGCCGTCGAGCCGCATCCGACGAGCCCGGCCGGACGTCCCCCGCAGCCCGGGCAGGCCGGAGGCGACGATCTCCTCAGCATAGTCGGCGAGGCGCAGCGGACTGATTCCCGAGACGGCGCGACGGGCACCGGTGAGCAGCTCGGTGAGGCTCACGGTCGGCGCGACCAACCCGCGTTCGACGAGGCTCAGCGGCCGCATCCGCAGTGTCACGATCCGGCCTGCGCCGGAATGCGTGGGCTGCTCGGTCGGCGCGGCCGACCCGGTGAGCAGGAAGCGACCCCCACCTATGCCGTCATCCACGGCCCGCCGGACGACGTCCCAGCTCTGCGGGAACCGTTGCCACTCATCGACGAGGACCGGCGTGGCTCCGGAGACGAGGCGGCCTGGATCCGCCGCCAGCACGGCACGCTGCGCAGGGTCGTCCAGGCGATGTACCGTCGCGGCGCGTCGAGATGCCGTGGCCGTCTTGCCGACGCCCTTGGGACCGTCCAGCGCGATCGCGGGCAGGTCCGGCAGCAGGACGTCGAGCTCGTCGTCGACAACCCGCCGGAGGTACTCGGGCATCCGGATACGCTACAGCTGGTCGGGTCGTTACGCTACATTCTGTCAGGTTTCGAACCAGTGGATGCCGGGTTTTCCCGTTCGCGCGCGGTCAGGGTGAGCGCCCCGTCGGCGACATCGACGACGACCTGCTGTCCCGGCCTCAGCTCACCGCCGATGATCAGGCGGGAGAGCCGGCGGTCCAGCTCGCGGCCGATGGTGCGGCGCAGTGGCCGGGCACCGAGCTCGGGCTGGTGGCCGCGCTCGGCGAGCCAGTCGACGGCCGGCTCCGCCACGTCCAGCCCGATGCCCTGGGCGTGCAGCCGCTCACCGGTCTGCGCGAGCAGCAGCGTGGTGATCTGGCG
The DNA here is from genome assembly GCA_038254065.1 of Mycobacteriales bacterium. Classification (GTDB taxonomy): domain Bacteria; phylum Actinomycetota; class Actinomycetes; order Mycobacteriales; family Pseudonocardiaceae; genus Pseudonocardia. The sequence continues at coordinate 9,190 of JBBSGM010000165.1, forward strand.
CAACTCGGACCGGTCC
>JBBSGM010000166.1:0-9150 GCA_038254065.1 Mycobacteriales bacterium
ACTCGGCCGGGCTCTGCGCGCCGGGCTGCATCGCCTGCGCGGCGCTCTGCACCGCGCGCACGATGTTCTGGTAACCCGTGCAGCGGCAGAGGTTGCCCTCGATGCCCTCGCGGACCTCGTGCTCGCTGGGATCGGGGTTGTCCCCGAGGAAGTCGACGGCAGCCATGATCATGCCCGGGGTGCAGTAGCCGCACTGCAGGGCATGGCACTCGTTGAACGCCTTCTGCATCGGGTGCAGCTCACCGCCTCTAGCCAGGCCTTCGATCGTGGTGACCTCGCCGCCGTCGGCCTGCACGGCCAGCACGGAGCAGGACTTCACGCCCCGCCCATTGAGGTGCACGGTGCAGGCCCCGCAGTTGCTCGTGTCGCAACCGACGACGGTCCCGGTCTTACCCAGCCGCTCCCTCAGGTAGTACACCAACAGCATTCGGGGCTCGACGTCGTCGACGTACTCCACGCCGTCGACGGTGACCCGGACCTGTGCCATAGAGTCTCTCTCCTCAACCGCGCCTGACGACGTCAGATCGCGCAGGGCTTTCCGGGGATCATCCGGAGCGTAGGATGACCGCGTCCCGGAACTGCCACGCCGCTGTGCCAGCGCGCCCATCCCACCGCCGATCTTCCAGCCGTGCAACCGGGCGGGTAGCGGGTTCGACCACCGGCCGGCACGACAACGGGACAAGCGCCGAGCCGACCGGCCAGGGAAACCGCGGGTGCGCCTCTCGACTGCCAATAATCCCGCGGTTGCGAATGGGCGGAAGTCCAAGTTTCACCTGTTCGGATTAACCCTGACGGAGGGTAAGTCCGTCCGCACGCCCGCGCCCGACCTCGACCCACCGCCCGGTCGGACCCGAACCCGTCATGTTGCCGGAGCGCCGCGTACACCTTCGTTCGAGGCGGTCATCCTTGGGCACGATCGGCATCGCTGTGCTCGACCTCTTCAGGGAAGCCCGGCCGTCCCGGAACGAGCAGGCCCGGGTCGGCCGCATCGGGATCAGCGTTCGGCCCGCCCTCCAGCGGATGCATCTCCGGCATGCCTGCCGGGTTGGCGACCTCGTCCTGACGCTTCTCGTCGGCCATGGGATGACCCTCCTCAGATGTAGGACGCTGTATGGGTTCCCCTTCAGCCCGCTGTTAACCGCTGTTGACCGCGCCGCGCCGCGGCGGCCGGTCGGAGGCGCAACGGTGCACTACACCGCGGTGCGTGCCCGGTCACGCCGGCGTTGATCGAGTCGCATTCGCGCGCATCTCGCAGCAATCTTCAGCCGGTTCATGGCAGGCTCGGGGGGTGGATCCTCCGGTGCTGCCGCGGTACGGGGAGCGGTCGTTGGCCGAGGTGCTGCCCGCACTGTTGACCGCGCTCAGGGTACCCGGTCCCGAGGTCGGCCCGGTGTTGCCGCCGGTCCGCGCCGTGGGCCTGCTGCTCGTGGACGGCCTCGGCGCCGAACAGCTGCGCGCGCACGCCACCGATGCCCCGTTCCTCGCCGGGCTGGCCGACGCGGGCCCGCTGACCGTGGGGTTCCCGTCGAGCACGTCGACCAGCCTGGCCTCGCTGGGCACCGGGTTGCCGCCGGGCTGCCACGGCATCGTGGGGATCACGTTCCGCACCGGTGGCGAGTTGCTGGACTCACTGCACTGGACCCGGCACGCCGCCGGCAAGACCGTCGACCTGCGCAAGCGGCTGCCACCCGAGCAGGTGCAGCCGATGCCCACGGAGCTGGAGCGGGCGGCCGCCGACGGGGTGCAGGTCGCGGTCGTGTCATCGCGCGAGTTCCGCGACTCCGGGCTCACCCGCGCCGCCCTGCGCGGTGGCACGTTCCAGGGGGTCCACGCGCTGGGCGACCTGGCCGCCGCGGTGATCGGGGCCCTGACCGGACCGGACCGCCGGCTCTGCTACGGCTACCACGCCGACCTCGACAGCCTCGGCCACGAGTACGGGCCCGGCTCGCTGCCGTGGCGGCTGCAGCTGCGCCAGGTCGACCTGCTGGTGGCGACGATCGCCGAGCAGCTGCCCTCGGACGCCCTGTTGGCGGTCACCGGCGACCACGGCATGGTGTCGATCAACCGGCGCTACGACGCCGACACCGACTCCGAGCTACGCGCCGGCGTCACGTTGCTCGGTGGGGACGCCCGTGCCCGGCACGTCTACACCCGCGACGGCGCGGCGCCGGACGTGCTGGCCACGTGGCGGGCGGTGCTCGGCGAGAACGCGTGGGTGGTGCCGGGCGAACAGGCCGTCGCCCAGCACTGGTTCGGCCCGCTGGCCGGGCACGCCGCGGACCGGATCGGCGACGTCGTCGTGGCGCTGCGCGGGACGGCCGCGGTGGTCCGGTCGGTCGTCGAGCCCAAGGTGGCGAACCTGACCGGCCAGCACGGCTCGCTGACGGCCGCGGAGCAGCTCGTGCCGCTGCTGGTCACGCACCGGGGTTGACCGGCTCCTCGGGGTTGCTCCGCCCACGCAGCCATGACGCGACCTGCCTGATGTACTCGCGGTAGCCGTCGACACAAGCCCCGTCCCGCACTGTGGGACCACAACGCGGTCTCGGGCACCTGGATAGCGACGTTGTGGTCCCACGGTGCGGCTGGTGGGCGGTGAGGACGTTTGCGGCGACACGCGAGACTGATCCCGTGACCGCACCGCTGCTGCACTTGACCACCCCCGCCGAGTGGCGGGCGGCCCTGGCCTCGGGCGCGGTCGCACCGCCGTCGCTGGGCCAGGTCGGGTTCGTGCACCTGTCGACACCGGAGCAGGTCGCGTTGCCCGCCGACCGGCTGTTCCACGGTGGCGTCGACCTGCTGCTGCTGGTGCTCGACCCGGCTCGGATCAGGGTCGAGATCCGGTTCGAACCCGGCGTGGCCGCCGACCCCGCGTCGATGTGCTTCCCGCATGCCTACGGACCGGTGCCCGCGTCCGCGGTCCTCGCCGTACTGCCCTACCGCCCACGCCCCGACGGGGGCTTCGACCCTCCGGTGATCCCACCCACCGACGCCGCCGGCCGGTTCGCGGTGCTCGAACCCTCGCTGCTGCGCCGCGCGGCGACCAGCGAGGTCCCGGTAACCGGTGGAGTGACCGTGATCGCCGCCCCGTTCCCGGCGTCCTACCAGCACAACCAGCTACTGGTCGACGGCACCGCAACGGCCGCCCAGGTCGTCGCCGATGCCGACCGCGTGCTGGGCGGCCACGGCCTGCACCACCGCAGGACCCTGCTCACCGGCGCCCACCTCGCGGACACCGCGGCGGGGCTCGCGGAGCACGGCTGGGAGGTCGACCAGCTCGTCGGGATGGCCGCCCCGACGACACCGGCCCACCCCTGCGGCACCGCGCACGTCGAGCATCTCGAGCTCGCCGCGCTGCGTCCGATGTGGGACACGATGTGGCAGCGCGACGACCCGGACATCACCGCCGCCGCGATGGCCCAGCTGGCGGACCGCCACCTCGCCGAGGAGCACGTGATCGACGTCCGGTACCTCGCGATCCGCCAGGCGGGAGCGGTCGTCGCGTCCTGCCTGCTCAAGATCGACGGTGGGACGGCGCTGCTCGACATGATGAACACCGAACCCGACCATCGCGGTCAGGGACATGGTGACGCGCTGGTCAGGGAGGCCCTCGCGGTCGCAGGCACGGCGGGCGCCGACCTGGTCGTGCTGAACGCGCTGGCCAGGGACTGGCCCCGCGGATGGTACGCACGACGGGGGTTCGTCGAGGTCGCGACGAGCTGGACGGCCGGGCTGCCGGGCCTGGCCCGCAGGGCGTGCGCCGCCGGGCCCGGCTGAGGTGGATCCCCTCCGGCCGGGGCTTGGCCCACTGTCCGACCGGGTAGTCCCGTCACTGCGTCCTGCACCTCGCGATTGTGGCGTACCAGCACCTGGGGCGGCCACCGAAGTCCGGGTCGACAGGCGGGCAGTGGCGGGGAGCCGTCAGCCAGCCGCCGCGGTGGTGAGGGCTCGCCTGGTCAGCACCCGGGCGAGGTGGCGCCGATACTCCGGCGTGGCCGCGGTGTCCGCCGGTGGCTCGGTGCCCTGGTCGGCCAGCGCGGCCGCGTCCTCGATCGACGCCCCGTCGGCGAGGGCGGCCTCGGTGGCGCGGGCGCGCAGCGGGGTGGAGCCCATGTTGACCAGCCCGACGCGGCCGTCGACGACGGCCACCGCGACGATCGCCCAGTCGTTGGCGCGACGAGTGAACTTCTCGTACGCCCACCCGGCCCGGCCGGTGCGCGGCACCCGGATCTCGACGATCAGCTCGTCGGGTTCCTTCACCGTGGCGAACACGCCCGGGTAGAACTGGGTGATCGGCACCTGCCGCTGCCCGCGCGGGCCGCGCAGCACGACGGTGCCGTCCAGGGCGAGCACGGCGGCGGGCAGGTCGGACGCGGGGTCGGCGTGCGCGAGCGAGCCGCCGAGGGTGCCACGGTGACGGACCTGGGGGTCGCCCACGGTGCGTGCCACCGCGGGGAGCAGCGGCACCTCGGCGGCCAGCAGGTCGGAGACCTCCACGTCGCGATGCCGGGTGCCGGCCCCGATCGCGATCTCCGTACCGGCGACGCGGATGTAGTGGAGCTCGGGGAGCCGGCCGATGTCGACGACCAGCGCCGGCGCGGCCAGGCGCAGCTTCATCACCGGCAACAGTGAGTGGCCGCCGGCCAGCACCGTGGCGTCCTCACCGTGCTCGGCGAGCAGCGCGAGCGCGGCGTCCAGCGACTCGGGGCGGACGTACTCGAAGTCGACCGGGATCACCCGGCCGCCTCTCCGGCGGAGAAGCCCGGCGCGGTGCGTGCGGCATCGCCGGCGGCCTCACGGCGTTGCTCCGCGTCGGGGTCCTGACCCGCCGCGGCGAGCACCGCGCGCACGATGTTGTGGTATCCGGTGCAGCGGCAGAGGTTGCCCTCCAACCCCTCCCGCACGTCGCGCTCGGTGGGGTCGGGGTTCTCCCGGAGCAGACTGACCGCTGCCAGCACCATTCCCGGAGTGCAGAAACCGCACTGCAGGCCGTGCTCCGCGCGGAACGCGGCGGCCACCGGATGCAGCTGCACACCGTGCGAGAGGCCCTCGAGGGTGGTGACCGACTGCTGGTCGGCCTGCACCGCCAGCACCGTGCACGACTTCACCGACTCGCCGTCGACGAGCACGGTGCACGCCCCGCAGGACGTGGTGTCACACCCGATGTTGGTGGCCTTGAGCCCGAGGTTCTCCCGCAGGTAGTGCGCGAGCAACAGGCGCGGCTCGACGTCCGCGCCGGTCGGCTCACCGTTGACCGTGATCTCCACCTTCACTCAGGACTCCTCGCCCGCCGCCTGGATGGCCTCCCAGACCCGCAGCGGGGTGGTCGGCATGTCGATGTGGCGCACCCCGAGGTGCGCCAGCGCGTCGACGACCGCGTTCTGCACCGCCGGGGTCGAGCCGATGGTGCCCGCCTCGCCGATTCCCTTGTAGCCCAACGGATTGCGCGGGGTGGGGGTCGCCATGTCCAGGAGCTCGAAGCTCGGCAGCTCGGCAGCCGACGGGAAGCCGTAGTCGACGAAGGTGGCGGTGAGCGGCTGGCCCTCGGCGTCGTGGACGACCTCCTCGAGCAACGCCTGCGAGATGCCCTGGGCGATGCCGCCGTGCCGCTGACCCTCGGCCAGCAACGGGTTGAGCACCGGGCCTGCGTCGTCGACGGTGACGATGCGCTCGACGGTGACCTTGCCGGTCTCCCGGTCGACCTCGACGACGGCGAGGTGCGAGCCGAACGGGAACGTCGGCTTCCGGGCGTCCCACACCGTGTCGACCTTGAGCTGCTCCTGCTCGGCGAGCTGCGCGAACGTCACGCTCCTCGAACCGGGCACGCCCCTGACCCCGATCGACGCGGTCGCGGTGTCGACCTCGAGGTCCTCGACCGCGGCCTCGAGCAGGTCGGCAGCGCGCTGGGTGGCGAGCTCCACGAGCTCGCCGGCGGCCTGGTACACGGCGACACCGCCGGTCTGCAGGCTGCGCGAGCCCATGGTCCCGGACCCACGCGGGATGAGGTCGGTGTCGCCGTGCCGGACGGTGATCTTCTCGATCGGGATGCCGAGGTGCTCGCCGGCCAGCATGGCCCAGGCGGTGGCGTGGCCCTGGCCGTGCGGCGAGGTGCCGGTGAGCACGGTGACCGTACCGTCGGGATGCACCTGTACCGACGCGTTCTCGGCGAACGCCTCCCCGCCGGTGATCTCCACGTAGGCCGAGAGCCCGATGCCCAGCAGGCGCACGTCCCCGCGCTCGCGGCGGGCGGCCTGCTCCGCGCGCAGGTCCGCGTACCCGGCGGCCGCGAGCACACGGTCGATCGCCATCGCGTACTCGCCGCTGTCGTACTCCGCTCCACCCTTGGTGGTGAACGGGAACCTGTCCGGGGGGACGACGTTGCGCTTGCGGACCTCGGCCGGGTCCATGCCGATCTCGGCGGCGAACAGGTCCATGGCGCGCTCGATCGCGGCCGTGGCCTCCGGACGGCCCGCCCCGCGGTAGGCACCGGTGGACGTCGTCGTCGTGACCACGACCCGGGCCCGCGACTCAACCTTCGGAATGTCGTAGACGCCGGGCGCCATCAGCAGCGTGTTGGCGGGCAGCGTCGCGCCGAGCCGGGGGTAGGCACCGGCGTCGGCGAGCACGTCGAGGCGGTAGGCGAGGACGTCACCGTCGCGGCTGCCACCGATGGTGACGGTCTGGTGTTGCCCGCGGCCCTGCAGCATCCCGGTCATGTTCTCCGAGCGGGTCTCGGTCCACCGGACCGGCCGACCCGCTCGCTTCGCGAGCCACCCGACGAGCGCGAACTCCGGATCGGCACCGATCTTCGCGCCGAACCCGCCGCCCACGTCCGGGGTGACCACGCGGAGCCGGGCGGGGTCGATCCCGAGCCATCGCGCCACCTCCCTGCGGGTGGCCTGCGCGTTCTGCGTGGAACACCAGAGGGTGAGCCGGCCGTCCTCACCCCAGGCGGCCGCGGCGGCGCGCGTCTCCAGCGGGGCGGGGGCCAGACGCTGGTTGACGACCTCGTGGGTGACGACGACGTCGCAGCCCTCGAACAGGCTCTCGTCGAACTCGGTGTCCAGGCCGAAGCCGGCGGCGGTGTTCGTGCCGGCGTCGTCGAACAGCAGCACCTCGTCCGAGGCCGCCGCCCGCACCCCCACCACGGCGGGCAACGGGTCGTAGTCGAGGACGACGAGGTCCGCCGCGTCCTGGCCCTGGTAGCGCTCCTCGGTCAGGACGGCCGCGACCGGCTCCCCGACGAAGCGCACCTTGTCGGTGGCCAGCCAGGGCCGGACCATCCCGTCGGTCACGGCGCGGGAGGGCTTCACCGGCGCAAGGTCCACGTCTGCCGCGATGACCACGTCCGCGACGCCGGGCGCCGAGCGGGCGCCCTCGACGTCGATCGCGGTGATCCGGGCGTGCGCCAGCGGGGAGCGGGCCAGGGTCAGGTGCAGGGCACCGGTGAGCTGCTCGTCGGTGAGGTCGTCGGTGTAGGTCGCGCCCCGGGTGAGGAACACCGGATCCTCGGTACGGACCACGCGGGTGCCCATGATGCTCATCGCCAAGGAGCGTAGCTCGCCGGTGGATGGGCCGCGCAGCGCGTGCATCCCCGTTGATCCGTCCGCCTATGCGATCAAGGACCACCTCGGAGCCGGGAGCGCGCACCACTTCCTGTTCTCCCGCAGCGGCTTCGACGCCCGACTGACCGCCCCCTCGTAGCGGGACGACCCGCTGACGCTGGTGACGCCCGAGGGCATCTACCGCTGAGTATCTGTCAGTCGCACGACCGACAGCGCCGCCATCGGCACCCCTCGCTCGACAATCCAGCCGGTGTAGATGAACGCGTTGTGGCTGTTCTCCGCGAGGACGTAGTCGTGCACCGGGTCAGCCGAACAGCGCCGGTCGTTGACCTCCACCTCGTGCCCTGGCTGCGGCCACGCACCACCCGCGCGACCTCGATGCACCCGCACGTAGACCGGGCCATCCCCAAAATCCCCGGGTGGCACCACCACCGCCACGGGTGCAACCTCACCGCGCACCTTCCGATCCCGTCCGAGATCCGATCTTGCCCGTACGACCGGGGCCTCGTCGCCTGGCTCGCCGAGCACGGTCGTCCCCCACGGGTTGCCCATCACGTTCCCTCCTCGGTCATCTGCTGTGATCGCCGTCGCGGTCGCGGGGAACACCGTGGTGTCGGGGCGGCTGCCATCGGTATGTCGTGGTCCCTGCCGTCCCGCGCCTTCTACTGCCGTCTGGCGCCATGTCTCACCCAGAAGGGCCGGCCCGCCTTAACGTGACATCGCCGCGCAACGGGGGGATTGATGGTCGAGCCAGCTGCACCGCGAACACGGTTGGAACAGCTGCTACGTCAGCGGCGCCTGACCATGGAACAGTTCCGCAAGGACTACGCGAACGTGTCCGGCGCCGAACTGAGCGAACGGCAGGCGTACCGGTGGGTGGCCGGCGACGTCTGCACGCTGCCCTATCCGCACGCGCAGGCGGCGCTGGAGCACATGTTCAGCGAACCAGCAGCAAGACTGTTCGGCCCTCCGTACGGAACCGGCGCGGCAGTGCCGCCCCGCGGACTCGACCTGGCTACAGTCGACCGGGGATGCGCGCGGACCGACTGGGAAGGACAAGTGATCTCCATGAGCGCCGACAGGGCTCGTGACTTTCTGGCCAGGACCGAGGCCTCCAACGTGGGCCAGGAGACAATTGACCAGCTCACCGACGACGTGCGCAGGCTCGCGGTGAGCTACCAGCAACAACCGCTCGCCGGACTGCTCGGTGACATGGTCGACACTCAAGATCGCGCGTTCGGCCTCTTGGAAGGTCGACAGAAGCCCGAACAGACGCGCGACCTGTATCTGCTGGCAGGGGTGGCATCCGGTCTTATGTCCAAGGTGTCACACGATCTTGGTGCACCTCACGATGTGTTGACTCAGACACGGGCGGCGTATGCCTGTGCGGACAACGCCGGACATGACGGCTTGCGCGCGTGGATACGAGGTTTGCAGGCTTTGATCACGTGTAACTGGTCAGGTCGTCGAGGTCGCGGAGCCGCGGTTCAGGATGCTGCGGGCATCCAGGCGCGGCCCTGGGCGAGGGTGACCAGGGCGTCGAAGAAGTTGATTCCGTGTTTCTCGGCGGTGGCGAGGTAGCTGCGGA
>JBBSGM010000167.1:0-8975 GCA_038254065.1 Mycobacteriales bacterium
GACGACGGTCGCGCCGATCACCCGGCCCCGGCGGTCGAGGACGAGTCGGCTGAAGCCGGCGGTGTCGGCCTCGGTGACCGCGCGGTCGACCTCGGTGTGGGGGTAGGTGCGCACGGTGTGCCCGGTGTGGGCGCCGACCGCAGCCACCTCCGGGCTGGTGAACGTCACCCGCGGGATGACCAGGTCCGCCCGGCGGCGCAGGCCGAGCACGGCATTGGTAGCGGCGGTGGAACCGTGCACTCCGGCGACGTGGGTGAACTGGGGATGCCCGGTGACGTCCCCGGCCGCCCAGATCGCCGCGTTGCTGGTGCGCAGGTGCGCGTCGACGACGACGAACCCGTGCTCGTCGGTCGCGACCCCGGCGGCGGCCAGGTCCAGGTCCCGGGTGTCGGGGCGGCGTCCCAACGCCACCAGCACGACGTCGCCCGGAATCCGCCTGCCGTCGGCGAGCACGACCTGCGCGACGTCGGGTGCGGTGTCGACCGCGGTGACCGGGGTGCCGGTCAGCACCGCGGCGCCCTCGCCGGTGAGCGCCTCGGTGACCAGCCGGCCCGCGTCCGCGTCCTCGTTGGCCAGCAGGCGTCCGGCGGCCTCGACGATCGTCACCCGCGACCCGAGCCGGGTGAACGCCTGCCCCAGCTCGCAGCCGATCGTCCCGCCGCCGAGGACCACAATCCGGGCGGGGAGCTCGGTCAGCCCCCACACCGTGTCGCTGGTCAGCACGCGGTGCGCGCCCCCAGGTGTGCTCCCGTGCAGGCCGGGTATCGGCGGAATGACGGGGTTCGAGCCGGTCGCGACGAGGGCGTGGCGGAACCGGACCGCTACCCCGTCGATCCACACCGAGTCGGGCCCGGTGAACCGGGCGCTGCCCGCCATCACCGCGACCCCGGCGCCGCGCAGGGTCTGCGGTGAGTCGACGGGTTCGATCGTGGCGATCGCGGCGTGCACGTGCGCCATCACCGCGGCGAAGTCGACCCGTACCCCCTGCACGTGCACCCCGAACCGCCCGGCGCCACGCGCCTGCGCGGCGGCCGACGCGCAGGCGAGCAGCGCCTTGCTCGGCACGCAGCCTGTCCACAGACAGTCCCCGCCGGTGCGCTCACGCTCCACCAGCACCACCGACGCGCCGAACGAGGCGGCCGTGCGGGCCGCGACCAGACCGGCGGTGCCCCCGCCGATCACCAGCAGGTCACACACCCCGTCGCCGACCGGTGCCACGCCGCCGACGGTGTCGTGCGCCGTCACCGGGACGCTCACCGCTCCCGCCCCGGATCGCGCCGGCTGCTGCGGCGCACGTCGGCCAGCGGGAGCAGGGTCCGCAGCCGGGCGTTCTCGGCCGGGTCCAGGACGCTGTGCTGCACACACGCCGGGACCAGGGTTCCGGTCTCCGGGTGACCCATCGCGTAGTGGCACGCCGCCAGCCGTTCCTGGGTTTCCCGTAGCCGCGGATCGTCGCTGCTGATGCCCTGCTGCATGAGCTCCCACGCCGGGGCGACATCGGCGGCATCCATGAACTGGTGCATCACGAACGTGACCGGCCGCAGTCCCGACCGGGTCACCACCGCCCCCAGCAACGCGCGGGCACCGACCCGGCGCACCGTGCGCGTCGCCCACGACACCGCGACGGCGAGGACGCGCGGGTGCCGGGCGACCAGCCGGGCCAGCTTCACCGCCAGCAACGGGGCCGGGGTGGCGCTGAAGCCGATCCCGCAGCAGTAGCGGAAGAAGTCGTCACGGGTGGCCAGATCACGCGGGTCGGCGCCGTCGAGCACGGGATACCACCGCGCACCCAGGTAGAAGCCGTAGGCGGTGCGGTTGCAGCGCACGTCCCCGTTCTCGAACACCCGGTAGTCCAGCCTGGTCCCGGCGCCGCGTTCGATCTGCGCCCACACCGCGTCGGGGCTCACGTCGGCGCCGCGGTAGGCCTCCCGCCAGCGCCGGTCGTCCCCGACGTAGGCGGCGGGCTGGAAGGACAGCATCCCGAACCCCATCCGGCCCACCTCGGCAACCACCCCGGCAACCTCCCCGACGTTGGCCGGAGTAACCGTCATGTTGTGCGCCAGGAACGAGCGCACCCCGTGCTCGCGGCGCAACCGGGTGAACAGCGCGACGAACCGGCGCCGGTAGGGGTGCAGCGACGCCTCGTCGGGCGGGCGCGGGATACCACGGCGACCGAACATCATCTTGTCGAAGTGCCCGGCGAACGACACCCGATCCAGCCGCCGCCGCCCGTCCGGACCCAGCACGAGCTGCGCCAGGTAGTCGTAGTCGACGTCGCCGTGGGTCATGCTCATCGGCTCCCGACCGTGGTCACGCATGATCTGCAACGCCTCGGCGTGGTCGTCGGGCGCCAGCAGCGTGACCTCGCCCCCGATGAGCTGGGCGTGCGCACGCGGCCCGCGCAACTCCTCGAGCACCCTCATCTGCGCCTCGACCTGGGCGCGGGTGTGCCCGCCGTCGACCCGGACCCGGTTCGCGTCACGCGAGTGGTAGCAGGGAGTGCACCTCAGGTTGCACGCCGGGAACACCCCGTGGGTGCCCTCGCAGCCGGGCGCGAACCGGCCCAACACCTGCCCTGGGGTCTTCACCACCTCCGGCAGCTCCGCCCACCGCCGCGCCATCGCCGCGGTGAACCGCGAATCGGTGGGCCGGGTCCGACGCTCCCAGCCCCGTATCCGGTGCCGCAACCGATCGAGCACGTGGTGCCCCCTTCCGAGCGCCGTCCCACGGCGCGCCCTGTGGCCTGTGATCGGGCTGGGAACCCGGTCCGGGGCCGGGATGTTCCACCGAGTCCCGAGCGCCGCCGACACCGCGAGCACAGCCACGCCGCGCAACACCGCCCGGGGTGTCTCCACGCCGGTGAGGCAGGGCATGACCTGGCATGACGGCCTCGTCACCCCTCTTGCCGTGACCCCGGCCTACCCCACCGCTGAGCCCTCCATCACCGGCGCCCGGCCGACCACGTTGTTCGGCTCCATCCCGGCGACTTGTGAAACCCTCTTTGGGCGCCCCTCGACCCCGAGGTGCGACTGTGCCGGCACCCCGCCGCCGACGATGCGGTACTGGGAACGGCGCAGGGCCGCGTCGTTGGTGACGATCTTCTCCTCGAGCGGGACCACCCTGGAGTTCGCAGTGCCGGTCCTGACCGGAGGCGGCGGACGTCTGCACCATCGGGAACCAGGTCGAGGTGCTGCCGGCGTCGCTGACCCCCGCCCACACCTCGTCGGCGGGCCGGTCGATCGTGATGTGGCTGCGCAGGGTTGCCATGGTGGAGCCCCTTGTCTGGTGGGATGTCAGGCAGAGGGCAGGGCGACGAGTCCGGTGACGACGTCCACGAGGTCCTCGCCGACGACGTCGGCCGGGGTGAACACGTCGCCATAGTGACGTTCCAGACGGGCCGCCCAGCCGGTGGTGAGTCCGACGGCGTGGGCACCGTGGCAGTCGAAGGCGTGCACCGCGACCAACGCGACCTCCTCCGCGGGCCGGCCGACGCGCTCCAGCGTGTACCGGTAGACCTCCGGCGGTGGTTTCCACTTCCCGACTTCCGCCACGCTGATCACCTGATCGACGAGCTGCTCCAGGCTGCTGCGCTCCAGGAACGCCTCGGTGCTCGCACGGGCGCCGTTGCTCAGGCAGACGATGGATATCCCGGCGTCGATGAGGGCCCGCATGGCCGGCTTCGCGTCCGGCTGGGCGGGCAGCTCCGTGAAGCCGTCCAACACGTGCCGGACCGCGTCGCCGCTGAGCCGGCCGCGGCCGATCACGTGCAGCGCCGATGCCGCAACGTCGGGGAAAGGCGCGTAGTCCCCGGCGAGGGTCAAGGCCATCCCGTCGCGGAGCATGCGGTCGAACCAGTGCTCCAGGACGGAGGCGTGCAGTCCGACCTCGACGAACCGGCGGCGCAGCGGCTCCAGGGAGATCAGCGTCTCGACGACGTCGAAGACGACGGTGTGCGGACGGTGCGGTGCCACGGGAACTCCTCCTCTCCGACCGCAACAGTCTGCTGGGCGCGCACACGGAACGCAGCACGAACTGTCATCCGGCTGATACCCGACGTCCTGCACGGGCGGCGACCCAGCCGCCGATCAGCCCCCAGCTGCCGATCGCCAGCACGACGTCGGTGGCCGTCGACGGTGTCACCACCGGAACGGGAACCACCGCGAGCCACGCCGCGGCCACCACCATCCCGGCGCCACGCCGAGCGGCGCCCGCTCGCTCGTCACCGTCCGGCACCCTCTGTCGCGACGCCACCGCGCCACCTCCATCCCTGCTCGACCCTTGACCCCGAGACACCACCGGACGCTGCCGGGCGAGGCGTGGGCCGACCACCGCGCCGTGCCGCGTGACCTTCACCGACCCACAGGTCGTCGGCGTCGGGCTGACCCAGCGGGGCCGGCGAGGCGACGCACCGAGGTGGATAAACCGGCTGGTCGAGGGGTCGGGGCCGAGGGACGGAAGGTAGGACATCGGGTCTCCGCACGAGAGGTTCGGCGGTTCAGCGGCAGCGGGCCCGGACGCGTTGGCGAGAGGCTGCGGGCACCGGTGGCGGTTCACTCCGGGCGGACGTCCACCCCACCCCAGAACGCGATACGCCCCTTCACCCGGCGGGCGAAGGGCAGCGGGTGCGGGTAGGTCCAGGCGGCGTCGGTCAGCTCCTGGCCGTCGACGCGCACCGTGTAGTAGCGGGCGATCCCCTTCCACGGGCATAGCGTCGTCGTCGAGGTCGGCACCAGCGTCCCGGCGGCCACCGACGAGGCCGGGAAGTAGGCGTTGGCCTCCACCAGCACGACGTCGTCGGACGCCGCGAACCGGGTCGAGCCCACCCACGCCGAGCGGATGACCGGTGTCCGCAGCGCCCGCAGCACACCGGGCCCCATCACGAGCAGCGCGGCCGCGGCGGCCAGGACGATCCCTTCGGGGGCGGGGTGGGCGAAGCCGAGGACGGTCGGACCGCGCAGCAGGTCGAACCGGTCGAGCGCCAGGGTGCTCACCGCGGCCACCCCGAACCCCGCGACGCCGGACCCGAGCAGCCGCGGGAGAGCCGAGCGGTCACCGCCGCGCAGGTCCTGCCCGACCACCCACGGCCACGCCGCGGCGAGCAGCAGCGGCGCCAGGTGCCAGTTCGTGGTGGGCTGCCAGACGGCGAGCAGCACCCAGAACACCAGCACCGCCGCGGTCCACCCGGCACCGGTCCACAGCGACGGTCTGCGGGCCGGGGCCGCACCGACCAGAGCCTCGGCCTCGTCGGGGAACTGGGTGTGCACCGCCGAGATCACCTGCGCCACCGAGGGATTCACCAGCGACCGGGTACCGACGACGACGGTCGGCACGGTCTCGTCGCCCCCGGTGGCCTCGCGCACCCGCGCCGCAGCGGACCGGTCGGCCCAGATGTCGTGCTCCACGGTCTCGATACCGGCCCGGCGCAGGCCCGAACGCAGCCGCGCGCAGTACGGGCAGCCCGGTCGCCACAGCACCTCGATCCGGGCCGGTGTCGTCGTCTCGTCCACCGCATGTCCTCATCTCCGGCAGCGCCTGCCGATCGTGGTGCGCAGGGAACCCGGGCCGGCCCGGCCCGATTCCCCCGGCCCCGCAGATCACCGGCACGGGACGGGTGGCCGCTACGTCGGCATGCTCGGATCGCGCACCACCGGCCGCAGAAGCGGCAGTGTCGCCACGATGACAGTCCGGGTCTGCCGGGTGGCGATACGGGCATTACACCCGCACGGAGCATGTCGATCATGGCGCTCCCGTGCGCCGCGACGACCCGTTGCCCGGCGTCACTACGCCGGGATGCAGGAGGCCATCGCGACCGAGGGGACGTTCGACGCGCCCACCCGTGAGGTGATCGCGCTGGCGGTCGGCGCCGTCAACGGTTGCGGCTACTGCCAGTCCGCGCACCCTCGGGGGAAAGGCGGCCACGCTGGCCGAGGACCGGATGATCGCCGCGCGCGGGCCGTCCAACCGGTGACGCGAAGCTCGACACCCTGCTCGCCCTCGCCCGCGGCACGGCCGGTGCCACCACCGCGGCGGCGGGATGGCGGCACACCACATCTCAGCGGTACTCCGGGTTCGGGTGGTCGAACCGCACGTCGGCATCCCACGCCGAACGCAGGTTGCCGTACGCAGCGATCCCGCCGGCGTCGCGCAGCATCGCGGCCAGGTGCATGCGGTTCCAGCTCATGAACGTGGCGTTGCGCTGGGTGAAGATCGTTCTGCGGGCCGCCGGAGCCGTCGTCGCGATAGCTCGGCCCCGGCCCGGCCTCGCCGATCCAGCCGGCGTCGGCCTGCGGCGGGATCACGCAGCCCAGGTGTTGCAGCGAGTAGAGCACTGCTGGACCGAATCGTCCGCGAGATCCACATGGACGGCGACCTCGGCGACGACCAGCGCGCGAGGCTCATCGCCATCGCCGACCACTGCCCCGTCCACCACACCCTGCGCTCCGAGATCGTCATCGAGACCGACCTCGGGTGAGCGTCACTCCCCGCCCGGCGGCACCCGCCGCGCCGCGAGGAACCCGAAGCTCGCCACCAGGAACGGCACCAGGTAGTTGACCGCGATCCGGACCCACGTCGACAGGCCCGCCGCGCCGGCCAGGACGACGTCGCCCTGGTTCACCGCGGACAGTACGGTCCCGACCAGCGCGGCCACCGGGGCCGCGGTACGGGCCGTACGTCCCCGCAGAAACAACATCACGGCTTGCGACGGATGCGACCACGTCACAGCCCGGGCATGCCGACGCGCGACACTCATCCGCCGGGAACCCTCAGCCGCCGAGTTCGATTCCCCCCACCGGGTTCTCCAACGGTGGAATCACCGCCACCGCACGCGGGTTCCGATGTCGTGACCGACCACACGGCCGCGACCCCCGACAAGCCGGCCGGATGCACGCCCGCGGCCGCGTTCGCCCGCTACGTCGAACCGGAGGTCCCCGTCCTCTACCGGGTGGCACTCACCATGGCCGGGCAACCGGTCGACGCCGAGGACCTCGTGCAAGACACCCTGATCCGCGCCTACCGCGCGATCGACGGCTTCGACGGCGCCCACCCGCGGGCCTGGCTGCTGACGATCCTGCGCAACACCCACCGCAACCGGGCCCGCACCCGGGTGCCGTCCCTGCTGCACACCGGTGAGCAGGAGTCCCAGCTGCTGGACCGATCCGGCGCCAGCCGCAGCGCGGAGGACGTGGTGGTCGACGCCCAGTTCGAGGCCGTCGTCGCCGAGGCCCTGGCCGCGTTGCCCACCATGCATCGCGTGGTGGTGCAACTCGTCGACATCGACGGCCTCACCTACGCCGAGGCCGCTCAGGCCCTCGGCGTGCCGCGGGGCACGGTGATGAGCCGCCTGCACCGCGCCCGTGCCCGTATCCGCACCCGCCTGGTCGCCGCCGGGCTCGTCCCCCGCCGGAGCCGACCATGACCCTCATGCCGTTGTCCAAGATGACCCGGACGGCTCGCTGCCTGCGGACCTCCCGGGTGCTGCAGCGCTACCTCGACGGCGAACTCGACGACGTTCCCACCGCGGCGCGGGTCGCCGAGCACCTCGAGGAATGCCGCCGCTGCGGCCTGCACGCCGCGACCTACCGCGCCATCAAACAGGCCCTGCGTTCCGGGAACCGGGACATCGACGACCTCGCGTTGCGGCGGCTGCGCGCGTTCAGCCAGGCCCTCACCGAGCCCGACGGACCCCAACCAGCCGGTTGATCGGAGAACACCGCCATGACATCGCGACGAATCCCTGACCGAGAACACACCTACTCAGCCGACCACCCCACATACCCGCGCCCGAAATCGCCCAGACCACGGGGATCACAACCACAGTGACCCGCACACAACAGCTGCTCGCGGCCGCCCCGATCTGGCTGATTCTCCTCAAGGTGGTGGCGCTGTTCGCCATCGCAGTGGCGCTGACGCTCTTCATGATCGCCCGGTCCGCAGGCTGATCAGCTCCCTGGCCAGGGTAGACACCGGCCGGGCGTAGACCCACCCATAGATCGCCCCGTGCGACACCCGGCAAGCCTGATCACCCGGGTAATCCAGGGGCAACCGTCCGGCGATCGAGGCCGGGGACCAGCCACCGCGCAGCCACCGGCACACCACCTCCCGCAGCCGGGGGGACCGCTCGACCGCGAACACCTTCGGCCGCTCCCACGCCACGCCCGCCACCCGGTCCGCCACACTCGCCCGGTAACCCGCACGCCCGCCGTAACGCCCGACCTCACGCGAGATCACCGACCGATCACGACCCCACCGCAACCCGATCTCGCTGTACCGCAATCCCTCGACCAGACCCCGGGAGATCTCCTCCCGATCAGACAACATCAACATCATGCGCACGGCGGGTATCCTGTCCCACCGAACCGTCAAGATCAAATGCCTCGACCGGCTGAGCCCAAGGGCGCCTACGACACAGCCCGTGCGGGAACTCGATGACCGGCGCTCAGGGCTGTGAGATGGGCCCGTAGGCTGCACCGCTATGGGTGCTCCTGATCCCCGTGTTGTGCGCCAGCTGCGCCACGACGTCGATGACGTTTATGAGCTGCTGGACTCGACCAATCGAACGGTCACGTCTGTGGCAGCAACCCAGCGCCGGCACAGCACACGGCTGGAGGAGATCCAGCAGGCCCTCGACTTGCAGGGCGGCCGGCTCGAGCGCATCGAAGACACCCAGCGGCAGATCCTCGACCTGCTCCGCGCGCGCCCGGCAGACTCCGAGCAGCCCTAGCTAGCACAGCCTGGCTGTGTCGTAAGCGATCGATGAGCGGCGCAGGTCCCTGGCAGCGATGCAGGCCACGGCCAGGCACACTCTTGTGGATGACGTGGACAGCACCGAGCCCCTAGACCGTTCCCGATCTTGTAGACAGTCGATCATGGGCCGCCGCTGAGACCAGGCGGGGGAACTTCGTTGGCGACACGCCGGCACTTTACCCAGGAATACAGGGACCAAGCCGTTAACCTCGTGCTCGATTCGGGCCGAA
>JBBSGM010000168.1:0-8719 GCA_038254065.1 Mycobacteriales bacterium
CCTGATAGGTGTCCTTCCAACCTTGATGACTGTGTCCTCGCAAACACCATCATCGCAGGTCAAAGGGCATCTATCGTCATCTGCGGGGCCGTGTCGCGCCACTACTCGCGGATTCGGGTCAGACGCTGATGTCAGTCTAGGCTACTAACCAAAAACTAGATTAGCGGACTCTAACATATCGCCTGACCTGCACGGACGCAGTTCCGACAGTCCGTTAGTACGGTTTTCCTTTGGTAAGCTGGTGAAGCGTGCGGCGGTGATCAGAAGATCCGGCAGGGTGCCAAGCGGGCCGGCGTCGACTTCGAGATGTACGAGCTGACCAACCACACCGGCATTCGGTGCGGCTCGGTCGCAACCACCCTTGGACGGCACAACGAGATCCCCGAGCTCATGGCTCTGACGATCTACAAGCAACTCGCTCCCGCCCTTAGCGAAAGGTGGTGGACTGCGTGACTCGGTACAAGGCAACGGCCAGCCGTGTCAGCGGCTGGTGGATGGTGCAATGTGACCAACACCCTGGTGCCCTCTCCCAGGTCCGGCGCCTCGATCAAGCCGCCCAGGTTCATCGCGAGGCCATCGCATTCGTGGCACAGGTCCCGATCGACGACGTGCAGGTAGAGATCCGTCCGGAGCTACCCGCGAACGTCCGTGAGGAGCTGGGCGAGGCGGAGAGACTTACCCGCGCAGCCCAGGAGTCCGAAACCGAGGCTCGGCGGCGGCGGCGTCACGTTGCCGCGCAGCTGGCACATGACGGCCTCCCTCTTCGCGACATCGGCACCCTACTGGGGATCTCGCACCAGCGGGTTCATCAACTGCTCGACGATCGCACGGCGAAGAGCGCCTGACCGATACTGAACGGCCGGGGCGAACGAGTGCGGCGTCGCCGTATCCCGCCGAGGACGCCGACTTTGCCCAGCGCGGCGAGTTCGGCGAGCAGTTCGACGTGGTCGGCCACGTCGGCTGGAAGACCGGAACACGGCTAACGGTGTGAACCACCGCGCCGAACCATCCGGTACGGGCGTGGTCCGCGCCCGACCGGAGCAGGATGGACCCGCTCCGTCGCGGACGAAGGGACGACACCGTGAGCTCCGAACCCGATCCGCCCGGCGAGCCGGCCGAGCCGGGAGCGGAACCGGCCGACCGGCCGCTCTGGGGCCCGCCCCGACGTTCCGCGGTCGAGCAGGTGCCCTTCCACGGACCGCCCGCCCGGATCCCGTCGGCCGAACCGGCGCCGCCACCATGCGCGGACGATCCGACCGAGCAGATGGCGCCCCCGCCACCGCCGAGCTGGGATGCGCCACCCACCGGTGGCGGCCACCTGCTCCCGTCGGAATACCTCCCCTCGCCTGCGGAGAACGACCTGCCCTGGGCGGCCGAGCCGGAGGACGACTACCCACGGGTCGACGCGCCGCCGCCGGCAGGTTATGCGCAAGCCGACTACGCCCCGCCGCGCCCGGCTCCGCCCGGGTACGCGCCCGCGCCGCCACCCCTGGGATACCCGCCACGACGGCCGCGCCCGGGGCGCCGGACCGTGCTGATCGCCGCGGTGGTCGCCGCGGTGGTGCTCGTCGCAGGAACATCGGTTCTCCTCGCGCGGACCTTCGGATCGGCGGGAGCCCCGGCACAGACCGCGGCGCCCGGACCGACCGAAGCACAAGCCAATCCGCCGAGCACGATCCCCACCCCGGCCACGGAGTCACCACCGACCGTCTCGACCAGTGGCCTCGTCCGGCTCGGCCCGGCCGCCGCTGCCCAACCGAGCGCGCAGCCGGTGCTCGCGCTCGCCGAGCGGTACTTCACCGCCATCAACAGCCGCGACTACGCCACCTGGAGCGCCACCGTGGTGCCCCGCCGCGCCGCTGCGCAGCCGCAGCAGGCGTGGCTGCGCGCCTACCGGAGCACGTCCGACCAGTCCGTCGAGATCACGTCCATCACTGACGCCGGGCCCGGCGCCGCCACCGTCGGGCTGTCGTTCGTCAGCACCCAGGACGTCGCCGACGCCCCGGCCGACCTCCCGGCGACCCGGATCTGCTGGCAGACCCAATGGCCGGTGCTCGACCTCGCCGGCGGCGGCCGGATCGACGCCCCACCCCGCGGCACCACCTCCAAGCAGGCCTGCTGACGGCTCAGCAGCGCAGCAGACCCAGCGCGGCCTTGGCTGCGAGCACCCGGCGCACGGCGGCGTCGACCTGCGCGGCGAAGCCGGGATCGACAGCCATCCGGTCGACGAGCCCGTCGAGCATCGGCTCGGCCGTCTGCGGGTCCACGGTCAGCACCAGGTCTCCCCCGGCGGCGACGAACCGGACCGCCCGGCCGCCGGGCGGTACCGAGGCGACGGCGACAGCGCGGCCGAGGTCGTCGGACACCACGACCCCGGTGAACCCGAGCCGTCCGCGGAGCAGCCCCCCGATCACCGGTTCGGAGAACGCCGCCGGGCTGCTCGAATCGATCCTCGAGTAGACCGCCGAGGAGACCATGACCAGCGGTACCCCGGCGTCGACCGCTGCCCGGAACGGCCCCAGGGAGGCGCTGTCGGGCCCGGTGGTGGTGTCCCGGACGTCGGCGGAGAAGTCGGTGTTGCCCGCCACCTGTCCGAGCCCGGGGAAGTGTTTGACCGACGTGGCAATGCCGGCGTTGCGAAGACCGGCGAGGAACGCGAGGACGCTGCCGCGGACCGCATCCGGCTCGGTGCCGTAGGCGCGCCGGCTCACCCCGACCGAGGTGTTGCGGCTGCCCAGCGCCGGGGAGAGCACGTCGGTGACGGGCGCGAGGTCAAGGTTGACCCCCGCCGCCTTGAGCTCGCCGCCCCATCGGGTAGCCGCGCCAGTGAGCTTGGCCGCCGACCAGGAGCCTTGTTCCGCGGCGGTGGGGATGGTGGAGAACCCCGGTCCGGACAGCGCCTGGACCTGACCACCTTCCTGGTCCGCGGCGACGAGCATCCCGATCCGGTCGTCGGCGGCCGTGGCCGCGCGCTGCAACCGGGAGGTCCGCTGTGCGACCGCGTCGACGCCGCTGCGGCTGCGCCCGGCCAGCAGCACCCCGGCCGGGCCGATCCGGTGCACGAGGTCGAGACCCGCCCCGATCGGGTCCGGCAGCGCCGACCCGACCACGAGAAGCTGGCCGGCCTTTGCGCGGGCGTCGAGCGTCCCGGCGATCTGCTCGGCGCAGGACGCGGTGCTCGACGCGGTCGCCCCCGGTTCCGCCGTGGAGCCGCCGGTCACCGAAGGGGCGGTCCCGGTGACCGAGGGGACGTTCCCGATAGCCGAGGGGGCGTTCCCGATGACCGAGGACGCGTTCCCGGCAACCTGGCCGGTGGCCCCGCCGCCGGGACCCGCCGCGCACCCGGTGAGCGCGAGCGGCAGGAGAGCGGTGAGCAGCCGCCGTCGAATGCGGTACCGGTGGCCGCCCACCGGCCCCCACCCGGCCGTGCCCGCAGACGCGCTCAGCTCAGCACGACCCGGCGTGCGCGCGGCGGCCCGCCCACCACCCCGAGCGAGGGCGGGCGCCCCGACGCGGGGATCGCCCGGTCCCCGAGCTGACGCACCTCCTCGATGCGCTCGGGCGCGGACCGGGAGAGCGGGACGACGTTGCGGAAGGCGCTGCGCAGGTAGTCCGGCGGCACGTTCTCGTCACCGATGCGCGCGGCCTCGTGCCCGATCTCGGCCACCGCGGACTCCAGGTCCGAGCCCGCGAAACCCGCGCCGAGCTCGACGAGCTCCTCGACCAGCTCGGGCGCCACCGGGACCCGAAAGTACTTCCGCAGGTAGATGTTGATGATGTCGCGGCGCTCGCCGGCGTCAGGCAGGTCGACGAAGAACATGTCGTCGAACCGGCCACTGCGCAGCAGCTCCTGGGGCAACGCCCGGACGTCGTTCGCGGTGGCGACCACGAACACCCGCGCCGGGGACTCCTGCAACCAGTACAGGAACTGGCCGACCAGCCGCGTCGTCACCCCGGTGCTGTCGCTCCCGGACCCGGCCAGGCCCTTCTCGATCTCGTCGATCCACAGCACACAGGGCGCCACGGTGTCCGCCGTCGCCAGCGCCTCCTTGAGCCTGCCCTCCGACTGGCCGACGTACTGCCCGAAGATCGACGCCATGTCCAGCCGGTAGAGCGGAAGCTCCCAGCTCGTCGCGATCGCCTTGGCCGACAGCGACTTCCCGCAACCGGGCACCCCGATCAGCAGGACCCCACGGGGTGGACGCATGCCGCGGTCGCGCAGGTCCATCGTGAGCAGTGGGCGCTTCTTGGCGAGCCACTGCCGCAGGCCGGCCAGCCCGCCGACCTGGTAGTCGCCGCCGCGCAGCGTGACCCGCTCGATCCCGGACAGGTCGCTGAAGATGGAGTCCTTGGCCCGGCTCAGCTCCGCGAGATCGGCCTTGGTCATGGACCGCTTGACGACCAGGGTGGCCAGCACGTTCAGCGCCTCGATCTTCGTCACACCGGACAGGACCGACGCGGCCTGCGCGCACTCCTCGTCGCCCCAGTCGATCGTGATCTGGGTCCGGTACCCGTCGAGGAAGGATCGGATCTCGTGCTGCATCTCGTCGAGGTCGGGGACGTCGAGGGTCACCGACATGCCGAGCCGCTGCAGCCGGGGCCAGATGGGGTCACCGGTAATGACCACGATGGCACCACTGCGCTGCTCGGCGAGTGCCGCGAGGTCGGCGAAGCGCCGGCTCATGTCGTTGTCGTCGCCCAGGTTCTGCACATCGGTGAACACGACGGTGAGGTTCTGCCTGGCCTGGAACTGCTGGCCGGCGAACTCGAGCGCACCGAACAGCGACTTGTCGTCGGACACCTCGCTGCCCGACCGCAGGTCCCGCAGCCCCTGGCTGAGGGTGTGCACCAGCACCTGGAGCTGGCGCTCGGTCGCGACGCCGGTCAGCATCTCCTGGACGCGTGCCTGTTCCACCGTCCGCACCGAGACGAACGGGATCCGGGCGAGCAGGTAGGACTCGATCTTGACCTTGGTCTCGGCGCCGTTCGGCACGAGCTGCCCTTCCGCTACAGGATGACCCGCCGACCGACGGGGGGTGGGTCCACCGACGCCCGGGGCGGCGGCGGTCCGGCCAGCAGACTGTTCTCCCGCACGATAGCGAGGAGCCGCTCGGCGCCGTGGGGCCGGCGGCGCACCGAGTGCTCCAGGTTGTCCTGGGCGCTGCGCAGCAGCTCCTCGAGTGCGTCGCGCAGGTTCGTCCGGACCTCCGGCGGCAACCGGGTGTCGGCAGCGAGGGCCCGCAGCGGTCGCAGCCGCCCCCGCGCGGCGACGAGCAGGGCGCCGAGCTCGGCCGGCTCACGCACGACACCCGCCGACAGGTGCCGACGCAGCGTGTCGCCCCAGATCCGGGCCCGCGCCTCGAAGGCCGCAGCCACCCTGCGCAGCAGACGCTCCTGCATCTGCGGTCCCAGGTGCTCGTCGACGGGCGTGAGGTGCCGGCTCGGGAGGTCCGCACCGGCAGCGAACGCATCGAGCCAGCTTGCCCACGCTGCGTAGGGGCCGGGCACGGTGAGCACGACGGCCTACCGGCCGGGGTGGCGTTGCAGGAACTCCGTGGGGGGCAGCAGGTCCCAGTCCGGAAGCACCAGTGCGAGGGGCCTGCCCCGGCTGTCCTGCTCGGGGGACCGGCCGGGTTCTCCGTCCGGCAGCGCCCGTGCCGCGGGTGCGGGACCTGCGGCGTCGTCGTCGGTAGACATCGGTCCGGACATCGGTCGAGGCATCAGGACAGCACCTCACGGGCTCGGTCGGGCGCCGACGCGACGAAGGCGTCGCGGGTCAGCGCGTTCATGTAGTGGCGGAACCCGGCCGCTCGCTCGATCTCGCCCTCCCATGCCGAGCGCCAGTCGACGACCTCGGCTACCGCGCCCCGCACCTGCGCGGCGCCGATGGCCTTGCGCTGCTCACCGAGGTCGCGCAGGTGCTGGCGGCGCGGCTCCAGCTGCAGGTACTGGTACACCGACCAGCCGCCGGCGACCACCGCGACGAGGACGAGGAAGAAGGCGAAGCCCGCGCTGGCATGCACCGCGGCGACGATGGCGAACAGGACGGCGGCGCCGGCCAGCACGGCCGCACCCAGCGGACCACCACCGAACCTGATCTCCGCGACCTGCTGCTCGGTCTCGGCGTCGAGGTGGATGGCCAGCGAGTCGACGAGATCGGGTTCCGAGGCGTTCTCGTCGATCCGGCCGGCCCACCCGTCGATGGTGAGGTCCACCGCGTCGGGCAGCGCGTCGACGTTGAGTGCCTCGAGCTGGCCGCCCGCGGACACGATCCAGTCCTTCGCCTGGGCGATGGCCAGCCGCTGGGTGCCGTCGGAGGCACCGACCTTCTCCGGGAAGAAGCCCGCGTTGCTGAGCAGGGTGAGTAGGTCGACGGTGTCGTCGTGCACCGAGGCCTGCACGGCCGCCGCCTTGGCGGCTGCCACCTTGTTGCCGTCGGCGTCGATGATCGCCTGCAGCTCCGACTCGCGGCGCCGGTGCGGCGACTCCTCCTCGTCGTAGCTGCTCACGAGGCTGTCCAGGATATCGTCGACCCGTTCCTGGAGATCGGGGACCGGCCGCAGCGGGCGGTCGAAGATCGCCCGGAAGTGCCGCTCGGCCATCCCGTGCACGGTCGCCCCCTCGAACACCTCCTTGAGCACCGGCCAGGTCGGGCTGATGTCGGGCAGCACCGTGAACCGCGGGTCGACGGGCGAGCGCATCGCGTCGATCAGCTGGCGCCACCGGCCGACCTGCGCGGCGACCACGTCGGGATCGGCGCACAGCCGGTCGTACCAGCCCGACATCTGCTCCAACACAAGCGGTTTCGCGCCCGGACCGAGGGCCCCGGTGGCCACCGCGTCGAGCACGACGGTGAACTCCTGGGACAGCTGCGCCGGGTCCTGGCGGACCACGTACTGGCGCAGCCAGCGCGCGGTCGCCGCATCGCGGCCTTGGCGGCGCAGCACGAGCGCGAAGAACAGCGAGGTCTTGTCGTTGTCCCGGCGCAGCGCCTCGCCGAGCGCGCGCTGCGCGAGGATCTGGTCGTCGCGGATCCACGCGGCGAGCCCGACCAGCGCGGGCGCCAGCCAGTACCGCGGCGTAGTGATCATCAGTTCCTCGGAGGCGGCCTGCACCGCCTCCTGGGTGACCACGCCGGTGTCCATGGCCTGCAGGGTCCCGGTGACCAGCCGGCGCACGGTGGCGAAGTGGCCGTAGCCGGTCTCGAGCTCCTGTCGGACGGCGATGATCTCGGTCTGGGCGAGCTGGAGGTTGCGGGCCAGCTCGTCGCGCAGCAGGAAGTCGTTGAACAGCGCGCGCAGCTCGCTGAGCTCGGAACGGGTGATGTCCTGGGTGGTCGCGACCTGGTCGACGCTCTGGTGCAGCGCGACGTGCAGCTGCTCGAGCTCACCGAGCGCATGTCCCAGCTGGTTCACCGAGTTCGCGATACGGCTGAGGTCATGCCCGATCTGCATCTCGCCGGCCATTGCCTACCCTCCTACCGTCACGACGGAACCGTCGCCGCGCACGCAGACGAGCCGATCGCTGTACACCTCGATGACAAGGTAGTGCTCGGTACGGACCAGGCTGCGGGCCTGTTCCAGCGGCCCCGGCAGCGCCTGCCCGCGCTGGTAGTGCTCGATGATCTGCCCGTCGACGGTCAGGGTGTGGGCCTCGAACGGCGCCCCGAGATAGCAGCGTCCGACGAACCCGAGCGGCACCGCCGCCCATTTGTCGGCGAACTCGCGGTGCAGTGCGTCGACCACCTCGGCCAGCTCGACGGGGCGCAGCGTCGTCGAGGCGTCGAGCCTGCCGATGGCCGTGAGGTAGCGGGCCGAGCGCGGTGCGGTGAGCAGCTTTGCCCCGCCGCCTGCGCCCGTGTGCACCGCTGGTCCGGCCTGCAGCGCCTGACCCAACTGCTGCTGCTGGCCGAGGATGGGCCTGGGCATCAGATCACCTCCCCCGTGAATGTTCGCGTCGAACGTCGCGACCCCCGGCCCGCGAGGTCGTGCTGGTCCTGCACGTTGTTCGCTGCACGGGCCTCGCGAGTGCCAACCGAGCCGGTCCGGCCGGTGGGAACGATACCCGCGGCAGCCCTGGTCAGGGCTGCAGCAGCCCGATGAGCGCTGGGGCGATTGCGCCGAGGGACAGCGGCGGTGACGGGTTGTCGGCCAGCACCGCGGCCGCCGGCATGCCGTACTCCTGGGCTGACGCCTCGTCCTGGACCAGAACCTGCCCGCCGTAGATGCGCACGGCCTGCGCGCCCAGCGCACCGTCGGCGCCGCGGCCGGTGAGGACCACCGCGACCGCGCGTGGGCCGGCGGCGACCGCCAGGGTGCACAGGAGCAGGTCGGCCGAGGGCCGGGCGGGGGGAAGACTGCCGGTGTCGAGGAGTCGCACTCGGTCGTCGGTGCCGATCAGCAGGTGCTTGGCCGCGGGAATGACGAGAACCCGACCAGGCACAAGGGCGGCCCCGTCGTGTGCCGGATCGACGGCCAGCGACGTCTGCCGCGCGAGCAGCTCAGCGAGGTGGCTCTCCCGGTCCGGCGAGAGATGCTGCATTGCGATGATCGCTGCGGGGAAGTCGGCAGGCAGCCCGGCCAGCACCATGGTCAGGGCGTCGAAACCGCCCGCTGAGCTCACCAAGGCCACAATGGGGAACCGGGCACTCGTCTCGGCGGTCACACCCGACATCCTGCTCAGGGCCGGCCGCCTCCGACAGGTCACCCTCGGTGAACTC
>JBBSGM010000169.1:0-8617 GCA_038254065.1 Mycobacteriales bacterium
GTCCGGCCAGTCCGGCACCCATAAGACGGCCGGGGGGCGTGTCTGACTCGGCGTGGTAGCGCGTAAGCGGGGATGACCGACCGGCGCCCCGTCTCCCCTCACGACGCTCTTCATCAGGTCCGGTAGCCGCTGCCGGTGGTCATGCGGCAGATCGAAACCGTCATCGCAACCTCACGGCCGACCGGCGAGTCCGGTCGAAGGTAGGGCCGGCTGTCTGAGCTTTCGTACGGCGGTATCTCCGAATGCCAGCGGCGTGGTTCAGTCGGGCTTGGCAGCCAGGACGAGCGTTGTCCGCGAGAGCGGCGGCCGGCATGCGCGAGGGCGGCCGGACCGAGGTCTAGCAAGGGGCGGAACGATCCGGTGGTGAATGCTTGGGCGTGTCGAGCGAACTGGAAGCTCGGGGAAGCGGGCAATGTCGGTGTGCTGGTCAGGATGTAGCCGGTACGGCTCAGCGCGTAGGCCGGCACTCCGCCCGCGGGAACCGTGAACAACGCCGCGACGCACGCTGGCTGATCGCACGAGTTGCCCCGATCCGCTGACCGTGGCTGTTCTCGGGCGGTTGTGCCGCTCCGGTCTGAGTCAAGCGTCGTGCGTCCCCCGGCGCGGCAGCGAGCTGCGGGTCAGATTGTCCGCCGCGCTTGCCACTCGCCACGTTTCGTAACCAACCGCATCACGATGACGGGCGATGCCAAGCGTCCCAACCGCCGGCGCCGCACCCTTTGAAAGCTCGGACACCTGCCGTTATCTCGTGGCGGTCCACCGCGGGGCCGCGCTCGACGCGAGGAGCGAGAGTGAGCGACGCGGTCTGAACATGTACGAAGCCGACTGACCCACGCGCCCGCGAACGCCTCCGCGAAGCCCAGGCGGCCGAGGCTCGCATGGTTGCCGCCGTGTACGCCGCCGAGGCGAAGGTCGAGTCGGCGCGCGTCAAGCGAAACAAGGCGCGTGCGGCGGCCGACACGTGGGTGGATGGTGCCGCATGCCTGCTCGACCGCGCCCGCGCTGACCTAGTGCCGATCTCCGGCGTGGACCGTGCCGCATTTCTGCTGGGCGTCGGTAAGCCGAACTGCGCAAATCTCTGGCGGCGGCGATCAGTCAAAACGGCATAATCTAGAAGCGGTCCGCGCGATCTTCCTCAGACATGCCGGCGAAGCTGCGACTCGAGCAGGCGAGAGTGAAGACGCTGTCCTCGCGCCAAATGGTCCCGGGCCGAGCAGGCGGTGCACGTTCGCGCCTGCACGGCACTTCATGAGAAATAGGTCAACGTGGAAGGTAGACCGCTGCAGCCATTCGAGCTAATCTTAGCTCGGCAGGAATTGCGCCGTGGCAGCTCTTTTCTTCACTGCCAGGCGCATTCATGGCCATGACAGTCGACCACAATGGCGCGGGACCATCGTGCTTGAGTTGAGTTTAGTCTGCGCAAGGAGTCAGTCTTTCTCAACAACGAACCAACCGAACGTCTCCGTCGTTGTTCCGTTGAACGACTGGACGCCCGGCACTCGTGAGCTGATCCAGCGCGGCGATGGCAACCGTAGCGCGTCCGTAGGCTGTCTCGTGACCAGGGCG
Organism: Mycobacteriales bacterium; assembly: GCA_038254065.1. Taxonomy (GTDB): domain Bacteria; phylum Actinomycetota; class Actinomycetes; order Mycobacteriales; family Pseudonocardiaceae; genus Pseudonocardia. Next base: position 1,567 of record JBBSGM010000169.1, read on the forward strand.
TTCATTTCTGCTAGTTGGGCAGCATTGTCCATGGTTTGACGGCTTGGATACCCACGAAATAGATGAGCAAGCTTCGTATTCCGCATGTCCGGCGGACGATCGACAGACCTGAGGAGGCACCTCCGGTGAGTTCCAATAGCGAAACTAAGACCGAGCCTGAATCTGGTGTAGTTATTGGTCGCACTGTTGCGGGCTGCCGAGATACCGGACGCGTGCCCGATCCGAATCACCTAGACGAAGCAAGCACGGCCGCGTCCTCACCGATACCGGAGTTCGCCCGAGGTATCCTGGTCCACGCCGTTGGCTACGCATGGGGAACCGGCGCTGAACGCCGCGTCACAGCGGGGGCGGCAAAGTAGGTGGCGACATCTCGACTTGTGCCACCGCAGCCGTTGGATGACTGGGTGTGCGCTGAGCCCGAGATGACCGATGCGCCAGGGCGGTCGGCGATGGACCCAGGGACCCCGGCGGTCGATGCCGATCAGCGGCGCGGTCGGTTGTTTTCTGTTTGCCTCTACACTCCGTCGGCGGATCCGTCTGGTATGGGCGCCCACATGCTGGATCTAGCCGCCGAGTATTTGCCGCACGTTGAGGTGTCGGTGATGTGCTGGGCGACTGTGCCCGGTCGGCAGTTATTGGAGCGGGCTGCGCGCCTGGGCGCGAGAACGCTGGCGCTGCCGCCACCGCGAGACTCTTTGTTCGGGTCTGCGCTCGTCGGCTTTCTTGACGAGCACCCCGCCGATGTCTTCCATATACACGTCGGGACTGGCCGAGAGAACTTCGACGGCGCCCGAGCAGCCCGACGAGCCGGGGTTTCGACGATTGTGCAGACTCAGCATCAGCCGTGGCTGCTGTCTAGCCGGGGTAAACGAGCACCGTTCTTCCGCGGGTTGCAGGAGGTGGATCGGCTAATCGCGGTCTCTGAAGGGCAGCGACGTACCTACGAACGGATCGGTGTTCCGGCTGGGCGGTTCACGACGGTGCCGAACGGTGTCCGTTCCCGAGGCCCTGGTCTGGGTCGGCGCGCTGCCCGTGCGGCGCTCGGGCTCCACCCTGACCAGCCTGTGTTGATGACGATGGGGCGGCTGACGCCGATGAAAGGACATCGCTTCCTTATCGAGTGCGTCCCGGGCTTGGCTGCGGACTTTCCGGGGCTGGCGGTCCTCATCTTCGGACACGGACATCTGCAGGCGCAGCTGGTCAGGCAGGCGGCCGAACTGGGCGTTGGCGATTGCGTGCGGCTGGTCGGGCACCGGGACGACGCGAGGCTGCTGCTCGACGCCGCTGACGTGTTCGTACTGCCGTCGTTGTATGAGGGGATGCCGTTGGCGGCGTTAGAGGCGATGGAGGTCGGCCTGCCGGTCGTCGCGACTCGCGCGATCGGCTGTGCGGAGGTCGTCGCCGACGGCAGGACGGGTCTGCTCGTAAATCATCAGGACGCTCGCGCCCTAGGTCGCGCGCTCGCCACGCTGCTCGCTGACGCCGAGTTACGCGCGCGGCAAGGCCGGGCGGGCCGACGACGGTATCTCAGGCGCTTCACCAGCACGCGGATGGCCGCGTCGACCCTAGCGGTGTACCAGCAAGCGCTGCAGTCCATGGGCGCGGTTTCGGTGGGGAGCAGCGGATGAGCCGGCTGAAGATCGGATGCATCGGCACAGGTTTCATCGCCGGGCGGCACCTAGGTGCGTTGGCGGCGATGCCCGAGGTCGAGATCGTCGCCGTCGCGGATCCAGTGGTCGAGCGGGCCGATGCGGCTGCCCTCGGGTTGGGTGCCCGCGCCTATGACGACGGCTTGGCCCTGCTTGCCGCCGAGGAGTTGGATGCGTTGTGGTTGTGCGTGCCGCCGTTCGCGCACGGGCCGCTGGAGCGGGCCGCGCTGGCTGCGGACCTGCCGTTCTTTGTGGAGAAGCCGATCGGGCTTGACTTGGCCACTGCCCAGGAGGTGGCCACCGGAGTACGGGCCCGCGGTCTGCTTACAGCGGTCGGCTATCACTGGCGTTACCTCGACGTCGTGGCGCAGGTCAGGGGGGTGCTGGGTGACGGGGCACCGCCACTGCTGCTCGGCGAGTGGCTGGACGCGACGCCCCGGGCACGGTGGTGGTCGCGCCGCGACGAGTCCGGTGGCCAGATGGTGGAGCAGACCACGCACCTGTTCGATCTGGCTCGGCTGTTTGGTGGTGAAGTCGTCAGCGTCCGGGCAGCAGAAGAAATGATGACGCGCGAGCTCGGGGCTGAAGCGGACGTCCCGACGGCCTCCACAGCGATGCTGCGCTTCGCGTCTGGGGCGATCGGCTCGATTTCCTCCACCTGCCTGCTCCAAGGCCGGTACCGGGTCAGTCTGCGACTGGTGGTGCCGGGCAGTGTGGTGGAGCTGCACGAGCGCGGATTGTGCGATCACGAGCTGCGGATAGACGGCGTGCAGGTGACACGATCTGCCCAAGACCCGGTCGCGACGGAGGACCGCGCGTTCGTCGACGCGCTCCTAGGTCGCGGAGACGACGTCCGCGTCCCCTACGAGGAGGCACTGCGCACCCACGCTTTGGTGTGCGCCGCAGACTGCTCCGCGCGCACAGATCGGCCGGTCACCGTGGAGGGCACCGGGCATCAAATGGCGCCGTAGACGGCAAAAGGGGACGGCATGACATCAACAAAGATCGGCGTAGTCGGCGCGGGGGTCATCGCCCGCCGACACGTCCGGACGCTGTCGCGGTTCCCCGATGTGCAAGTGCGCGCAGTTGCCGACGTGCAGGCCGAGCGTGCACAAGACTTGGCGGCAACCGTGGGTGGCGCGCACGCATACGACGACCCGCACCTGATGCTTGATCAAGAGCAGCTGGACGCGGTGTACTTGTGCGTGCCGCCCTTCGCCCACGGCGAGCTCGATCTCGAAGTCGTGCGGCGGGGCCTGCCCATGTTCGTCGAGAAGCCCATCGCCGCGGATCTGGCGACCGCCGAGCGAATCGCCGTCGCAGTAGAGCAGGCGGGTCAGGTGACCGGTGTCGGGCACCACTGGCGCTGGTTGGACACGGTGGAAGCGGCCCGCGAGCTGTTGGCCGATAACCCGGCTCGGCTGGTCAGCGGCTACTGGCTTGATTCGACTCCGCCGATCCGCTGGTGGCAGCAGGCCACCTCCGGCGGTCAGTTCGTCGAGCAGACGGTGCACATCGTGGACCTAGCCCGAGTACTCGTCGGCGAGATCGAAGAGGTGTTCGCTTATACCGCCCGAACGCCCCGGACCGCTTTTCCTGACATGGACACTGCGGAGGTGACCGCAGCGACGGTGCGCTTCACGAACGGCGCCGTCGGGTCGTTCACCTCGACATGCCTGCTGGGCTGGCCGCACCGGATTGGGCTGGACTTGTTCGCCGACGGTCTCGCCGTGGAGCTATCGGAGAAACAAATGCGCGTCAACATCGGTCCGGGTGAGACCGTGGTGGCCGCGAGCGGCGACCCATTTGAGCGGGAGGACCGCGCGTTCATAGATGAGGTGCAGGGCGCCCGTGACCGTACCCGGACTACCTACGCCGAAGCGCTACGCACCCACCGGATCACCACCGGCGTGCTGCGCTCCGCCGCGCAAGGTCGCCCGGTGCTGATCGAGACATCACGAGACGGCGATGTCTGAACGACGTACCGTCCGTACGCTGGGGGTGGCCGGCCCGGGGCGCCCCCAGTTCTTCTCCTACCAAGAGGATCCGCCGCAGGACGGTGAGTTCCGGGTCGACACGCTGTACTCGGGGCTGTCTGCGGGCACCGAGCTGACCTTCGTGAAGGGCACGAACCCTTACCTGCGCGCTGCATGGGACGCTCAGGCGGGTGTGTTCGTCGAGGGCGTCCCGGCTCGCAGCTATCCGGTGAAGTCGCTCGGTTATATGGAGGTCGCTCGGGTCGTGGAGACCCGGACAGCGGCCGTCGCGGTCGGGGACATGGTGGCGCTCAACTACGGTCACCGCAGTGGGCACGTCGTAGATCCGCAGCGCAGCGTCGTGACGGTGCTGCCGCCTGGCCTGGATCCGCTGCTGGGGATATACATCGCGCAGATGGGCCCGATCTGTGCGAACGGCCTGCTGCACGCTGCCGCCGAATGCGTCGGAACCTCTCCTGCCGATGCTGGTGCGGTCCAGCTGGCCGACGGTGTGCGCGGCCGACGGGTGCTAGTGACCGGTGGGGGCGTGGTGGGGCTGCTCACCGGACTTTTCCTCCGGGCTTGCGGCGCCGCCGAGGTCGCGCTCGCCGACCCGGACCCGCAGCGGCTGGCCGCCGCCGCTGGCTTGGATTTGACGCCCATCGCGGACGACGGCGCGGACGCCGTCTGGCGTCGGTGCACATCCGCATGGCGGTCCGGACCGGCTGACAACGGCGCAGATCTGGTCTTCCAGTGCCGCGGCCGGCCCGCGGCGCTGGCGACCGCGCTGCGCAGCTTGCGGCCTCAGGGCAGCGTCATCGACTTGGCGTTCTACGAAGGCGGCGCGCCGGAGCTGCGCCTGGGCGAGGAGTTTCACCATAAGGGGCTGACCGTCCGTTGCGCGCAGATCGGGCGGGTGCCGCGCGGCTTTGCCAGCGCGTGGGATCGGCGGCGGCTCTGCGAGGAGACACTCGCTCTCGTCGGCGCGCACAGCGAGCAGATCCGCCGGTACCTGATCACCGACATCGTACCGTTCGACCAGGGACCGACGGTGATGTCCGAGCTCGCACAGCGCCGCCGCCGCACGATTCAGGCGGTCTTCGCGCTGTGACGCCGCGGCGGCTGCTGTTCGTGCTCCACTGGATGGTCGTCGGCGGCGAGGAGACCGAGGTCCGGCTGCTCGCCCGGCACCTACAGCCGGAGTGGTCGGTCCATGTCCTGGTTTGTCACCAACGTCGTGCCATGCCCGAGCAGACCCACATCCAGCTTGCCCAGCGCGGGGTTCCGGTGGACACCACCGCGTACGGGTTGCCCGACGAGCAGGTCGTTGCTCATCTGGCCGCGGTGCTGCCGGATTACCAGGTTGTTGTCGCTTGCCAGGCTGTGCCGTTCCTGTACCCTGCGCTGCAGCGCCTAGCCCGGCGGCCGGCCGTTATCGAACACGGCGGGCTGGTCTCTGAAGCCCTGACCGGGTCCAAGGACCTCACCGATCGTTACATCGGCGTGTGTGCAGCAATTCGCGATGCTGCCGCGAGTCGGATGCCGCAGCGGCCGCAGTACGCGCTGGAGATTCCCTCCATGGTCGACCTGGCCGAGTTCGACCCGTCCGCGCGGGCAGGTGTACGGCAGGACTGGGGCCTGACCGAGGATGTCCCGATCATCGGCTGGGTTGGCCGGCTGGACCGCAAGAAGCGCGTCGAAGACGTGCTGACCGCCGCGGCCATGGTCGCCGAACGCCGTCCCGCTGCCCGCTGGATGATCGTCGGCGGCCCTAATTTCTTCTATCCGGAGCACGAGGCGGTGCTGCATGAGCTTCGCGACCGGTTGGGCCTCGGTGACCGGGTGCGCTTCCTCGGCGACCGGCCCGACGTCCCCCGGCTGCTGGCCGGCATGGACGCGCTCGTGTGGCTATCCGAAGGCGAAGGCATGCCGCACGTCCTAGCCGAGGCCGGCGCCGCCACCCTGCCCGTCGTCGTCACCCGAGACAACGGCTCAGAGCAGCAGGTTGTCGACGGCCAGAGCGGGCTGTTCGTCGCCAAGCGAAATCCAGCGGCGACGGCCGACGCGCTCGTCCACCTGATAGATGATCCCGCCCTACGCCGGCGGCTCGGCAGTGGACTGCGGAGCACGGTAGAGCAGCGCTATACCGTCGAGGTCGTGGTACCGCAGTGGCGTGGTCTGCTCGACCAGCTCGTCGCTCCGCGCCCCACGTCCGCCCGATAACCTGCGCTTGAAGGGTTCCAAAAGCCTGCCCGCACCGGTTTGGACGTGGTTGGGCATGATCACCTCCCGTGTCGATGCGGCTGCTCTACCTGGTCTTGGTCCGCCTCTGCGGCTGGCTTGCCCTTTTGGCTCGGTCATCGGCGGCGAAGGACGCCGAGCTGCTCGTCCTGCGCCACGAAGTGGCGGTGTTGAGGCGAACCAACCCGAACCGCGGCTGGACTGGGCCGACCGAGCCCTGTTCAGCCTGCTATGCCGACACCTCCCCCGAGCCATGCTCACGCACCGGCTCGTCACACCTGCCACGATCCTGCGCTGGCATCCTCGCCTGGTCTTCAAGAAATGGACCTGCCCGCACCGCACTGGCCGCCCACCGATCGACCCCGAACTCGCGGCGCTGATCGCTTAGCTCGCGAAGCCGAATCCGAGCTGGGGCTAGCAACGCATCCAAGGCGAACTTCTGAAGGTCGGTCGCAGGGTCGGCGCCTCAACGATCCGACGCGTACTCAAGCAGCTTCGAATAACCCCCTCGCCAACCAGGGCAGACCAGACGTCGTGGCGGCAGTTTCTGCGCGCCCAGGCATCGACGATGCTGGCCTGCGACTTCTTCCACATCGACGGCGCCGTGACGTTGCAGCGTGTGTACGTGTTCTTCGTGATCGAGATCAACACCCGCCACGTCCACATCCTCGGCACCACCACCAACCCCGACGGACCGTGGACCACTCAGCAGGCCCGTAACCTGATCCACCGGACATCCCGCCCACCGTCGAAATTGCTGGGTAGAACCGGTTAGCTCTCCACCTTCATCGGGAAGTTCACCTGTAAGCCGCACCCTGGGCGCACTCGGTCGTCCCGCCGTTACCGACCGGGGATGCGATCGTTGCGCCGCCCGAACGGGCATCAGCGCAGCAAAGCCTCGGCCCGTAGCGCACCGTCACGAACCATGTCCGTCAGTCCCGATATATGGAGGAACCATGAGCGAGTATCTAGAGCCGGCGGTCACGCCGGCGGTATCAACCCCAACAGGAACGGCGCCCGCGCCGACAGATCGCCCGCCGGCAGAGCCGCCGGTCGACGACCCCGCGCCGATGAAGGACCGAGCGACTGACGCGGCGCAGGCGAGCAAAGATGCCGCTGCTGACGTAGCCCACACTGCGTCAGACAAAGCGAAGGACGTGATCGGGGAAACCAAGACGCAAGCAC
>JBBSGM010000170.1:0-8543 GCA_038254065.1 Mycobacteriales bacterium
ACAACAGGCTCAAAGGCTTCCGTGCGGTGGCCATGCGCACCGACAAGCGCGAGTTCGTCTTCCGCGGCACCGTCGACGTCGCCTCGATCAAGATCTGGCTCCGCACCCCAACCAAGGAAGATCCACCAGACACGCCCTAGTGGCTACGCTGGATGCGGGTGGTCCGTACCTCGACGGTGCTCCAGCCGGGACCGGACTCCACCGTCACCTGCGCCTGCTCCAGCACCGCGCTGCGGATCTGGTCGCGCAGCCGGTCCTTGAGCCCGTCCGGGGCGTGCTCGCCGCCGCACTTGCGGGCCAGCAGCGCCTTCAGCTGCTCATCGATGCCGTACTCGGCCAGGCACGAGCCGCATTCCTCGAGATGGCGGGCCAGCAGCGCGCGGCGATCGGCGTCACACTCCTGGTCGAGGAACAGCCAGACCTGCGCCAGCACCTCGGCGCAGTTCGTCTCGTGGTGGTCCCCGCAGCTCACTGGATGACCTCCTGCTGCGCGCTCTGCTCGCTCTGTTGTTCCCGGATGAACCCGCGGTCGTGGGCGGTGCCGGTGAGCATGTCGCGCAGCTGGCGCCGTCCGCGGTGCAGCCGCGACATCACGGTGCCGATCGGAGTGCCCATGATCTCGGCGATCTCCTTGTAGGCGAAGCCTTCGACATCGGCCAGGTACACGGCCATCCTGAAGTCGTCGGGCAACTGCTGGAGCGCCTCCTTGACGGCGGTGTCGGGCAGGTTGTCCATCGCCTCCATCTCGGCCGACCGCAGACCCGTCGACGTGTGCTCGCTGGCCTGCGCGAGCTGCCAGTCGGTGATCTCGTCGGTGGGCGACTGCAGGGGCTGGCGCTGTCGCTTGCGGTAGCCGTTGATGTAGGTGTTGGTGAGGATGCGGTACAGCCAGGCCTTGAGGTTGGTGCCCCGGCGGAACGTGTGGAACGCCGAGTACGCCTTGAGGAAGGTCTCCTGCACGAGGTCCTCGGCGTCGGAAGGGTTGCGGGTCATGCGCAGGGCGGCACCGTAGAGCTGGTCGATCATCGGCATCGCGTCGCGCTCGAACCGGGCGGTGCGCTCCTGAGCGGTCTCCTCGCTCTGGGCAGTCTCCTGCGGCACGTCCGCCCGGACCTGGTCCTGCGCGGACGGCTCCGGGGTCGCCGATGTGGCGGGCAACGCTCTCCTCTCACGCGAGGTCGGCCTCGTGGCGGCCTCGTGGCCGGTCAACCCTACCGTGACCTGGTACGGCGCAGAGGGTACGCGCCCGACCCGGCGCCCCCCGGTCCACGGTGCGTTCATCACAGCATGCGTCACGTGGGCTGACAACGTCGAGCAGGGCCGGTGGGATTCCCCAGGACGCTCGTCGCCGATGTCGACGGTGCACTGACCGTCGGGATACGTATGGTGGAGCCGGTGAACTTTGTCACCCTCCGCGGCGGCGGTCGGGCAGGTCTGCAGCCCTGCCCACCGTCGTCTACAGGTTGCGCTCGGCGTACAGCGTCATCGCGTCCCGGATGAAGGCCGCGGTGCCGCCACCGTGCTTGTCGTAGTTCGCGGTGAAACGCGGATCGTCGACATACAGCTGGCCGAGCCCCGCAAACTGCTCCGCGGTCAGGCGCTTGCCCTGCCAGCCGACCGTGACCCATTCGTACTGGCGCCGGGTGATTGCCTGCACCTCATCGCTGTCCGGTGACCGGCCGGCCGCGTGTGCCGCGCCGAAGTCGGCGGCGATGTCGAGCTGGCGCTGCTGGTGCCCGTCCTTCTCGTCCCGCGAGAGCGAGCGCCACCACTGGTCGCCGCTCTCGTAAGCCTGCCGGCCCCAGCGTTCGATCACCTCGTCCTTGTACTGCGTGTGGTCGAAACCGTCGAAAACCTCGTCTGCCATCAGTTGTTCACCTCCTTCCGTCTTGTGCAGGGTCCTGCGTACCGATTCGATCTGCCGCCCGATCCGCTCGCGTTCCTGCTCGAGCAGGGTCAGGTGGGTTCGCAACGCGGCGACGGCGTCCCGCTGACCTTCCAGCACCTCGGCGATGGCCGGCAGGCCGAGGCCGAGCTCGCGCAGCAGCAGGATCCGCTGCAGCCGCACGAGTGCGTGGTCGTCGTAGTGGCGATAACCATTGCCGCCGATCCGGCTCGGGGGGAGCAGCCCGATGTCGTCGTAGTGACGCAGCGTGCGACTCGTGGTCCCAGCCGATCGGGCGATGTCCTGGATGGACCATTCCATGGCGCGAACCCCTCCGATCTGCCGGTGACAATGACGGTAGGGGTTGACGTTACGTCAAAGTCAAGCGTGCTATTACTGAGAAGATCGATCTGTCAACGGCTCGCGAACGCGGGTTGCCGACCCAGCCACTTCCCGATCGCGTCCTCGACGGCGGGCAGATCGGCCTTGAGACCGTGGTCGCCGGGCAGCGTCACCACCTCGCGGTCCGGCGCCGGCTCGGGGCGGCCGAACGGGTCACGCTCGCCCTGCACCACGAGCACCGGCACCGCGACCCCGTCGAGCTCGGCGCGGCGGTGCTTCTCCGGCTTGCCGGGCGGGTGCAGCGGGAACGCCAGGCACAGCACCGCGGACGCACCGCCCGCGGCCGCGGTCCGGCAGGCCACCCTGGCACCGGAGCTGCGGCCGCCGAACACCAGCGGCAGCCCGGGAAACGCGGCCCGGGTGTGCTCGACCACCGCGATCCAGGCCGCGTCCAGCTGCGCCGCGGGGGCCGGGGCACGCCGTCCGGCCACCCGATAGGGCTGCTCGACCAGGACGACGTGCACACCCGCGTCACGCGCTGCACCGCCGGCGGCGACGAGATCGGGCGCCCCCGTCCCGCCACCGGCCCCGTGCCCGAGCAGCAGGACAGCATGCCCTCCGGCGGCGCGACGAACGGTGATCCGGGCCGGGCCGTGCGGGGTGGGGATCTCCAGCGCGGTCACTTCGGGTTCGGTCCGGCCAGCAGGTCCAATTGCAATGGCTCGATGACGTCCTCGGGAGCAAGCGACTCGAGCAGCTCCGGCCCGTTGTTGCGGACGTTGTTGACCAGCGGCGATACCGGACGCAGCTCGAGGCGGGCCACGAGCTCCTCCGACGGCGGTGCGAGCAACCGGGCCACCGCGTCGGCGTCCGAGCCCGTGTCCGGGTCGAGCCAGGTGTCCCAGGCCGGCGGCGGCAACACCAGCGGCATCCGGTCGTGGACCTGGGCCAGCGGGCCGACGGCCGCCGCGGTGAGGACCGCGCACGTGACGAGCCCGTCCGGGTACTCGTCCGCCGGGTCGGACTTCGGCCGCCAGAACTCCCACACCCCGGCCAGCGCGAGCGACGCGGCGTCCCGGTAGTGCGTGAAATAGGGCTGCTTGTGCTGTGCCGACCCGCCGTGGGACCCACGCTGCCACTCGTACCAGCCCTCGGCAGGGACCAGGCAGCGCCGCGCGGCCAGCGCCCGCCGGAACGCGGGCTTCGCCGCGGCCGTCTCGGAACGGGCATTGATCATCCGCGCACCACCCGACGGGTCCTTGGACCAGGACGGCACCAGGCCCCAGCGCATCAGCCGCAGACTGCGCTCGGTGACGTCCGGGTCGGCTGTACCGCCCTCGTCGCGCGGGTGGCGCTGGACGACCACGCACATCTGCTTGGTCGGCGCGACGTTGAAGTCGAGGGTATCGGCACCACCGGTGGCGTCGACGGCCTGGAACTCCTCGGCCAGGTCGGCGGGGGCCTTGATGGAGGCGTATCGGCCGCACATGCGCGCTATCGTTTCACGCGACCCTGACAAGATGGGGCCGTGAGGACCCCCTGGCCCGCCCCACACGTCACCGGCCCGGTCTCCGGGCGGGTCACCGTGCCCGGCTCCAAATCGGTGACGAACCGCGCGCTGCTGCTGGCCGCGCTGTCCGGCGGTCCGGCGTCGGTGAGCGGCGCACCCGCCACCCGGGACACCGCACTGATGGTCGACGCCCTGCGGGCCCTGGGAGTCCCGGTGCAGGTGGCCGGCGAGCGGGTCGAGATCGCCTCCCACGAGGGTCTGCGCGGCGGCGCCCGATTGCAGGAAAGCCACTTTCATGCAACCCGGTGGCGTGAAAGTGGCTTTCCTGCAACGCAGCCAGGAGGTGTGCGGCATGTCGAGTGCGGGCTGGCCGGCACCGTGATGCGGTTCGTCCCGCCCGCCGCGGCGCTGGTCACCGGTCCGGTCCGCTTCGACGGCGACCCCCGGGCCCGGGAGCGGCCGATGGGCACCGTGCTGGACGCGCTGCGGGCGCTGGGCGCGGTGGTGGAGGCCACCGGCGGAGCCGGCCCCTCGGTGCAGTCGCTGCCGTTCGTGCTGCACGGCACCGGCGGCCTCCCCGGCGGCGTGGTCGTGATCGACGCGTCGGAGTCGTCGCAGTTCGTGTCGGGCCTGCTGCTGTCCGGCGCCCGCTACGACAAGGGTCTCACCGTGCACCATGACGGGAAGCCGGTGCCGTCGCTGCCGCACATCGAGATGACCGTGGCGATGCTGCGCAGCGCAGGTGTCGAGGTCGACGACACCGAGCCGAACACCTGGCGGATCGCGCCAGGGCCGATCACGGCCAGGGACTGGGCCGTCGAACCCGATCTGACCAACGCCTCGGTGTTCCTCGCCGCGGCCGCGGTCACCGGCGGGCGGGTGACGGTCGCGGGCTGGCCGCAGCGCTCCACCCAGCCGGGCGCGGCGGTGCTGCCGGTATTCGAGGAGTTCGGCTGCACGATCGAACCCGGTCCCAGCGGGATGACCGTGACCGGCCCGGACCTGCTGTCCGGCGTCGACGTCGACCTGCACGACGTCGGCGAGCTGACCCCCACCGTCGCCGCCGTCGCCGCGCTGGCCCGCACCCCGTCACGGCTGCGCGGTGTCGCGCACCTGCGTGGGCACGAGACCGACCGGCTCGCCGCGTTGACCGCCGAGATCACCGCGCTCGGCGGCGCGGTCACCGAGACCCCGGACGGACTGGAGATCCGGCCCCGCCCACTGCACGCGCGCGCCGACCGGCCGTGGCGCGCCTACGCCGACCACCGGATGGCCACCGCGGGTGCGTTGGTCGGGCTCGTCGTGCCGGGGGTGCTGGTCGATGACATCGGGTGCACCGCCAAGACCTTCTCCGACTTCCCCGGCCTCTGGACGGCGCTGCTGTCGTGACGTCGCGCCCCAGGGAGTACGACGAGTCCGACGTCCGGGTGCGGCCGGGGCGGCGCGGCTCACGGCCGCGCAGCAAGCTCCGCCCCGAGCACACCGACGCGGCCGAGGCGATGGTGATCGAGGTCGACCGCGGACGCTGGACCTGCGTGCCGGGCGGGGACGCCGAGCGGCCACCGGTCACCGCGATGCGCGCCCGCGAGCTCGGCCGCACTCCGATTGTCGTCGGCGACCGGGTGGGGCTGGTCGGGGACCTGTCCGGCGCGGTCGACACGCTGGCCCGCATCGTGCGCATCGAGGACCGGGCCACCGTGCTGCGCCGTACCGCGGATGACACCGACCCGTTCGAGCGGGTCGTGGTGGCCAACGCCGAGCAGCTCGTCATCGTCACCGCGCTGGCCGACCCGGTGCCGCGCACCGGCTTCGTCGACCGCTGCCTCGTCGCCGCCTTCGCGGGCGGGCTCACCCCGGTGCTGTGCCTGACCAAGGCCGACCTCGCCGATCCGGAGCCGTTCGCCGTGCACTACGCCGAGCTGGAGTTCCCGGTGGTCGTCACCCGCCGCGACCGCCCGCCGACCGCGCTGGCCGAGCGGCTCGCCGGCAAGGTGTCCGCGCTCGTCGGACACTCAGGGGTCGGCAAGTCGACGCTGGTCAACGCACTGCTCCCGACGGCGGGCCGGGCCGTCGGCGTGGTGTCGGCGGTGGGCAAGGGACGGCACACCACGACCGCGGCGCTGGCCCTGCCACTGCCGCCCACCCGGGGCGGGGGCTGGGTCGTCGACACCCCCGGGATCCGCTCGTTCGGGCTCGCGCACGTCACCGCGGACGACGTGCCGGCCGCGTTCGACGACCTCGCCGCGGCCATCGAGGAGTGCCCGCGCGGCTGCGGGCACCTCGGCCCACCCGCCGACCCGGAATGCGCACTGGACGGGCTGGTCGAGCAGGGGTTGCTGCGACCGGGGCGCCTCGCCGCGCTGCGCCGGGTGCTGGTGGTCCTGCGTTGAGGATCACCCCGTCAGGTCCGTTCTCCCGGCAGTGGATTGGAGGCGCCGACGCCTACATCAGCACTGTCAGCCCTGATGCGGGTGGGTGTGCCGGGTCGGCGGGTCGAACGTCTCCTTGATCGACCGTGGGCTCGTCCAGCGCGCCAGGTTGTAGATCGAGCCCGCCTTGTCGTTGGTGCCCGAGGCCCGCGCGCCGCCGAACGGCTGCTGGCCGACCACCGCCCCGGTCGGCTTGTCGTTGACGTAGAAGTTGCCCGCGGTGAAGCGCAGCTCGCGGTGCGCGGCCTTGATCGCGGCCCGGTCGGTGGCGAACACGGCACCGGTCAGCGCGTACGGGGTGGCCGCGTCGACCAGCCGCAGGATCCGCTCGTACTCGCCGGGCACCGCGTCGTCCCACACGTGCACGGCGAGCACCGGGCCGAACAGCTCGGTGCTGAACACCTCATGCGTCGGGTCGTCACCCACCAGCACCGTCGGCTCGACGAACCAACCGTCGGTGTCGTCGCAACCGCCGCCGACGAGCACGTCGAGCTCGCTTCGGGCCTTGTCCAGCGCGGTGGACAGCCGGACGTAGGCACGGCCGTCGATCACCGCCCCGCCGAAGTTCGCGAAGTCGGCGACGTCGCCGTAGCTCAGTGAGCGGGTCGTCTCGGCGAGCGCGTCGCGCAGCCCACCGTGCCAGTGCGACGCCGGCACGAACGCCCGCGACGCCGCCGAGCACTTCTGTCCCTGGTACTCGAAGGCGCCCCGGACCAGTGCCGTGACCAGCGATGCCGGATCGGCGCTCGGGTGCGCCACCACGAAGTCCTTGCCGCCGGTCTCCCCCACCAGCCGCGGGTAGCCGCGGTAACGCTCCAGGTTCTCCCCGACGGTGCGCCACAGCCGCCGGAATGTGCGGGTGGAGCCGGTGAAGTGCACCCCGGCCAGGTCGACGGCACCCAACGCCACCTCGCTGACGGCCGCGCCGTCCCCGGTCACCATGTTGACCACACCGGAGGGCAGGCCCGCCGCCTCGAGCAGTCGCATCGTGTACCAGGCCGCGAGGGTCTGGGTCGGACTCGGCTTCCAGACCACGGTGTTGCCCATCAGCGCGGGCGCGGTGGGCAGGTTGGCGGCGATCGCGGTGAAGTTGAACGGGGTGATCGCCAGGACGAAACCCTCCAGTGGGCGGTGGTCGAAGCGGTTCCACACCCCTGGCGACGACTCGGGCTGCTCGGCGAGCAGCCGCCGCGCGTAGTGCACGTTCCACCGCCAGAAGTCGATCAGCTCACAGGCTGAGTCGAGTTCCGCCTGCTGCACCGACTTCGACTGGCCCAGCATCGTGGCGGCGTTGAGAGTGTCGCGCCATGGCCCGGCGAGCAGGTCGGCGGCGCGCAGGAAGACGGCGGCCCGCTCGTCGAATGTCAGGTCACGCCAGCCCGGCGCGGCGTCCGAGGCCGCCTCGATGGCGTCGCTGACGTCGGCGGGCGTGGCCTGCGCGGTGCTCCCGAGCCTGGTATGGCGCCGGTGCGGCGCCACGACGTCGATCGGGTCGCCGGCCGCCATCCGCTGCCGGCCGCCGACCGTGCCGGTCAGCTCGTGGTCGGAGCGGGTGAGCTCGGCGATGCGCTCCTGCAGAGACGTGCGTTCCGGCGTGCCGGGGGCGTAGTCGTGGGCAGGTTCGTGGCGCGGAGGCGGTACGTCGGTGATGCCGTCCATGGCTTCATCGTGGCCCGGCTGTGCTGGCGTCGCCAGGTGCGGCATCGGAGTGGCAAACTTGGCTGCGTGACCACGGGGGAGAATGCGGGTGACACCGCAGCTGAGCCGCCACCGATCCGGATCGGCACGGCGGAGCGCGCGGCCGCGACGAAGGCACTCGACGAGCACCTGGCAGCCGGGCGGCTCGGTATCGAGGAGTACGCGGACCGCTCCGCGATCGCCGCGAACGCGACGGTCGCACCCGAACTGACAGCGCTGTTCACCGACCTGCCCGAACCACATCCGGTACTGCCGGGGCAGGGCGCGACGGTCGCACCGGCGGCGGCTGCCCCGCCCGCCATGCCACCCCCCGGCGAGGTGGACCGGTTCGCCGGTTGGGGTCCGCGGGTTGTCGCGGTGGCCCCCATTCTGGCGTTGGTGCTCTTCCTGGCGACGGTGCACGTGTTCGGCCAGGCTTGGCTGTTCTTTCTGCTCATCCCCGCCTCGAGAGCCCTGGTCTACGGGCACTGGGGCGACAACGAGCGGCACCGGCACCACGACGAACGCCGGGCGCTGCGGCGTGCGGATCGGGACCGGTACTAGGGCGTGTCTGTGGGATCTTGATGTTCGGGTGCGGTAGATCTTGCTCATGCATGCTCGTCATGATCTGACTGATGTTGAGTGGGCGCGTCTGGAGCCGTTGTTGCCGGATCGCACGCCGTGTCGGGGTGGGCGGTGG
>JBBSGM010000171.1:0-8537 GCA_038254065.1 Mycobacteriales bacterium
CCACGGGGCGTTCCGGACCGGCCCTTGTGGACGTCAGCTCCCGGCGCCGACCTTCGCCGGCACCTGCACCGGCGCGACGAGGTCGTGCAGCAGCGTGGTCGCCCACCCCAGCAGCTCGACGTCGCGCAGCGGCGGACCGCCGATCCGTCCGGCCTCGACGGGTTTCGGCACCGTGACCGCCCGCGCCGCCTGCTTGTACACGCTCTGGGGGTACAGCCGCCGCAGGCGCAGCTGGGCGGAGTCGGGCAGGTCGACGGGACCGACCCGCAGGACGTTCCCGGTCACCGCCACCTCGCTGATCCGCAGGGCCCGGCAGGTCTGCCGGAAGGCCGCGACGGCGAGCAGGTTGCGCACCGGGGTGGGCGGCTCGCCGTAGCGGTCGACGAGCTCCTCCACGATGCGGTCGATGGCGGCCTGGTCGCCGGCCTCGGCGATCTTGCGGTAGACCTCCAGGCGCAGCCGCTCACCGGTGACGTAGTCGTGCGGCACGTGTGCGTCGACGGGCAGGTCGATCCGGACCTCGGCCAACGCCTCCTGCTGCGGGGCGTTCGAGCCGGTCTGCTGCCGGAAGGCAGCAACGGCCTCCCCGACCAGCCGGATGTAGAGGTCGAACCCGACACCGGCGATGTGCCCGGACTGCTCGGCACCCAGGATGTTGCCGGCCCCGCGGATCTCCAGGTCCTTCATCGCGACCGCGGCACCGGAACCCAACGCGGAGTGCTGCGCGATCGTCGCGAGGCGGTCGTGCGCGGTCTCGGTGAGCGGGTGCTCGGGCGGGAACAGGAAGTAGGCGTACCCGCGCTCGCGACCACGCCCCACCCGGCCACGCAGCTGGTGCATCTGGGAGAGGCCCAGCGTGTCGGACCGCTCGACGATCAGGGTGTTGGCATTGCTGATGTCGAGCCCGTTCTCCACGATCGTGGTGCACACCAGCACGTCGAACCCGCGGTGCCAGAACCCGTTGACGGTGCGCTCCAGCAGGTCCTCGTTCAGCTGCCCGTGAGCCACCGCGATCCGGGCCTGCGGGACGAGTTCCTGGATCCGGCGCGCCGCCCGGTCGATGGACGAGACCCGGTTGTGCACGTAGAACACCTGGCCGTCGCGCAGCAGCTCGCGCCGGATCGCGGCGGCGACCTGCTTCTCGTCGTAGGCCCCGACGTAGGTCAGCGTGGGGTGCCGATCCTCGGGCGGGGTGGTGATCGTGGACATCTCCCGGATGCCGGCCAGGCTCATCTCCAGCGTCCGCGGGATCGGGGTGGCCGACAGCGTCAGCACGTCGACGTGGGTGCGCAACGCCGTGATGTGCTCCTTGTGCTCGACGCCGAACCGCTGCTCCTCGTCGACGACCACCAGTCCGAGGTCGCGCCAGCGGATCCCCTTCTGCAGCAGCCGGTGGGTGCCCACCACGATGTCGACGCTGCCGTCGGCCAGTCCCTCGACCGTCCGCCGGGCCTCGGCGTTGTCGGTGAAGCGGGAGAGCCCGCGCACGGTCACCGGGAACGCGCGCATCCGGTCGGCGAAGGTCTGCAGGTGCTGGGTGGCCAGCAGCGTCGTCGGCACCAGCACGACGACCTGCTTGCCGTCCTGCACCGCCTTGAACGCCGCCCGGACCGCAATCTCGGTCTTGCCGAACCCGACGTCGCCGGAGATCACCCGGTCCATCGGGACCGAGCGCTCCATGTCCGCCTTGACCTCGTCGATCGCGGCGAGCTGGTCGGGGGTCTCGGTGTAGGGGAAGGCGTCCTCCAGCTCGCGCTGCCACGGCGCGTCGGGCCCGAACGCGTGCCCGGGAGCGGCCTGCCGGGCGGCGTAGAGCTGCACGAGTCCGGCGGCGATGTCGCGGACGGCCTTGCGCGCGCGGCCCTTGGTCCTGGCCCAGTCCGAGCCACCGAGCTTGTTCAGGGTGGGCTGCTCGCCGCCGACGTAGCGGCTGATCTCGTCGAGCGCATCGGTGGGCACGAACAGCCGGTCGGCCGGCTGCCCGCGACGGCTGCTTGAATACTCCAGCACAAGATATTCGCGAGTTGACCCCTGGATCTCCCGGTGTCGCATCTCGACGAATTTCCCGATGCCGTGCTGGCTGTGCACCACGAAGTCGCCTGGTTGCAGGGCCGCGAGATCGACGGTGTTGCGCCGGCGGCCGGGCAGCTTGGCGGCGCCGGCGTCCATCCCGGCGCGGCTGCCGGTGAGGTCGGCCTCGCTGAGCACGACCAGCCCGATCGACGGCGCGGTGAAGCCCTCGACGAGCCGCCCGCAGATAACCGTGACCAGGCCTTTTCCCGGCGGCTCTGCCAGCTCCTCGACCAGCGCGGCCGGCACCTCGGCCTCGCGCAGCTGCTCCAGCGCCCGCTGCGCGGTGCCCTGCCCGGCCACCACGAGCACTCCCGCCCCGCCGACTGCGGTGTGCGCGCGCAGGTCGACCAGGGCCCGGTCGATGTCGCCGCGGTAGGACTCGACCTCGTGGACGTCCGGCACGATCGCCTCGGTGCCCGACAGCAGGGGGGACAGCGAGACCACCGGTCGGCCGCTCGCGCTCGCGTGCTCGAGGACCTCGGTGAGGTCGCGGTAGGCCGACGCACCGACGTCGATCGGGGCAGCACCACCGATTCCCGCGGCCAACCAGGATGCCTCCAGGAACTCCTGCCCGGTGCGGACCAGGTCGCGGCTTCGGGTCCGGATCCGCTCGGGGTCGGCGAGCAGCACGACCGCGCCGGCCGGCAGCAGGTCGGTGAGCAGCTCCAGCTCGCCTCCGACCAGCGCCGGGACCAGCGACTCCATGCCCTCGACCGGGATGCCCTCGGCGAGGCGCTCCAGCAACTCGCGGAGCTGCGCGTTGTTCTCGTGCTCGCGGGCCAGCACCGCCGCCCGCTCCCGGACCGGCGCGGTGAGCAGCAGCTCCCGGCACGCCGGCGCGACGACCTCCTCGACCGCCTCGACGGAGCGCTGGTCGGCCACCGCGAACGCGCGCAGCTCGCTGACCTCGTCGCCCCAGAACTCGATGCGGACGGGATGGTCCGCGGTCGGCGCAAACAGGTCGACGATCCCACCGCGGACGGCGAACTCGCCGCGCGCGGTGACCATCTCGACGCGGGTGTAGGCCAGCTCGACCAGCCGCTCCAGCAGCTCGTCGAAGTCGTACTCGTGGCCGACCCGCAGGGTGACCGGGTCGAGGATGCCCAGCCCTGGAGCGATCGGCTGGATCAGGCTGCGCGCCGCGGTGACGACGACCCGGAGCCCGGCACCGGCCCGGGAGAGCCTGCGGAAGATCATCAGGCGGCGCCCGACGGTGTCCGGGCGCGGCGACAACCGCTCGTGGGGCAACGTCTCCCAGGACGGCAGGACCGCGACGCCGGCGGAGTCGCCGAGCAGTTCCGCGGTGGCGGCGGCGAGGTCCTCGGCCTCCCGGTCGGTGGCGGTCACGACGAGCACCGGGCGCCCGCCGCCACCCGCGTCCGCGGGCGTGGCCAGCGCGGCGGCGACGAACGGGCGCAGTGCGGACGGGCCCTCGACGCGCACGGCGCGGGTCGGATGCGGACCGACGGCGCTGGCCGCCTCGGTGACGCCGTGCAGGCCGGCGTCGGCGAGGGCGCAGTGGAGCAGACCGGACAGGGTGGCCACGATGGTCAGATACCCCTCGGGAAGAAGGCACACGGGACAGAGCCCTGCCAAGGACTGCGGCCCGACGCGGGCCCGGAGGGGTCTCGTCCCCCAGGTTACCCCGGGCCGCCGGGCGTCGGCGTCCGCCCGACGGTCAGGGGCGCGGAGGGAGGTCCGGGCGTCGCCGGGACGGTCGGGTGGCCGGGTCCGGTGGGCGCACCGCGGGGTGCTCGGCGAGTGCGGCCAGCGCCAGCTCGATCGCCTTCACCAGCTGCGGGTCACGCCCGGCCACCCAGTCCTGCGGGGTGATCACGACCTCGACGTCGGGCTCGACGCCGTAGTTCTCCACCGACCACGCCAGGTCGTCGAACCAGAACGAGTACCGCGGTTGGGTCACCCCGGTGCCGTCGACGAGGCTGTAACGGCTGTCGATGCCGATCACCCCGCCCCAGGTGCGGACGCCGACCACCGGTCCGATCCGCATCCGTTTGAACGCGGCGGTGACGATGTCGCCGTCGGAGCCGGAGTGCTCGTCGGCGAGCGCCACCACCGGGCCGCGCGGCGCGTCGGCGGGATAGGTCTCGGGCGGCCGGTGGCGCACCACGTCCCAGCCGATCACCCGCCGCGCCAGCTTCTCGACCACCAGCTGCGAGGTGTGGCCGCCGCTGTTGCCGCGGACGTCGACGATCAGCCCGTCGCGGCAGGTCTCCCGACCGAGGTCACGGTGCAGCTGCGCCCAGCCACTCGCCACCATGTCGGGCACGTGCAGGTACCCCAGGCGGCCCGCGGAACGCTCGGCCACGAAGGCCCGGCGGCCGGCGACCCAGTCCTGGTAGCGCAGTGCGAGGTCGTCGGACAGCGGGCGGACGACCACCCGGCGCACCTCGGCGCCGTCGGAACCGGAGCGCACGGTGAGCTCGACCAGCTTCTCCGCCGTGCCCACGAGCAACGGTGCCGGCCCCAGCTCGGGGTCCACCCGACGTCCGGCGACCTCCAGCAGCACGTCCCCGGCCCGCACGTCGACGCCCGGACCGGCAAGCGGGCTGCGGGCCCGCGGCGCCGACGTCTCCGGCGGCAGCACCCTGGCCACCCGCCAGTGCCCCGCGCCGTCGGGCTCCAGGTCGGCGCCGAGCAGCCCGGGCTGACCGGACCAGTCACCCACCGCTGACGAACCGTGCACGTACGCGTGCGACGAACCGAGCTCGCCCTGGAGCTCCCATAGCAGGTCGACGAGGTCGTCGTGGCTGCCGACGGCGTCCACCAGCGGCCGGTAGCGGGCCAGCTCGCCGGCCCAGTCGACGTCGGCCATGTCCGCCACCCAGAAGTGGTCGCGCATCAGCCGGCCCGCCTCGTCGAACATCTGCCGCCACTCGGTGGCCGGGTCGACGGTGACGGTGATCCGGGCGGTGTCCACGTCGAACTCGTCGACGTCGCTCTCGCCGGGCGCCCCCGAGCCCGACCGGTCGGTACGCAGGACCCGCAGCGTCTGATCGTCGCGGACCACGAGCCGGCTGCCGTCGCCGCTGACCTCGTACCCCGAGACCGGGTCGGCGACCACGTCGAGCTTGCGGCGGACCAGGTCGTAGCGCTCCAGCACCGGCCGCGGACCCTTCTCGCCGGTGATCGCCCGGCCCTCACCGAGCAGGCCGGCCACCGGGAAGCGCAACCACAGCAGGCAGTCCTTGGCCGCGCCGAGCCTGCTCAGCCTGCCCTCCGCGACAGGCACCGGGACCACCCGGGCGGCCAACCCCTCGACGTCGACGACGACCTCGGGCGGCTGATCCTTGGCGGCCTTCTTCGACGCTTCGGCCACCGCGGCTTGCACCTCGGTCTCCACGACGGGCAGGTCGTCGGGGCTCTCGTCGGCGACGGAGGTGGGACGACCGTCCGGGCTCGCGCCGAACGGCGAGGGGGTGCGTGCGGCGAGCGGCACGAGGAACGGCCGCCACGCGGCGGGGAACGACAGGTCGAAGGAGTGCGCGTCGTAGATCGGGTCGAAGCTGCGCAGCGACAGGAAGGCCAGGTACCTGCCGTCGGCGGTGAACACCGGGTGTTCGTCGACGAACCGTGGTTCGGTCACCTCGACCAGCGTGTCGTCGGCCAGCCTGGCGATCATGATTCGGCTCAGGCCGGCCTCGGCAGGGTCGGCGTAGGCGAGCCAGGCGCTGTCCGGGGAGTAGCTCAGCCCGGACAGCTCGCCCGCCGCGCCGCGAGCCAGCTCGCGCAACACCCCGGCCGCGGTGTCCAGCACGAGCAGCCTGCCGTCGTGGGTGGCCAGCGCCGCGGTCGTCCCGTCCGGGGATGCGGCGAGCTCCAGCACCCGGCCGATCTCACCGGCACCATGGCGTACCGGCGGTGCGGCACCGTCGCTGTGCTGGTCCAGTGGGGTGACGCAGACGGCGTCCTCGCCGGCGGCGTCGTCGACCCAGATCGCCCGGTCGGTGCCGAGCGGCTGGGCGAGCCGGGCGCGGACCCCGGGCACGGCGAGCAGCGTGCGGGCCGGGCCGTCGCGGTGGGTCAGCCGGTGCACCGTGCCGCGGACCTGGGCGATGCTGGCCCGGCCGGTGCGGTCGGGCACGGCCCGGCGCAGCCAGGTTGCGGTGTCGATCCGGTAGGGCTCCCGGGCGGTACGCGGACCGCCGAGGCGGATGTCGAGCCGGTGCGGTGGCGCGCCGGCCAGGTCGTCGACGAGCCACAGCCCGCCCGCCGACTCGTACACGACGCGGGCACCGTCGGTGCTGGCGTGCCGGACGTAGAACGCCGGCTGCCCGGGCCCGCCGTGGTCCCCCCCGCCGTGGTCCCCGCCGCCGTGGTCACTGTGCCGGCGCAGGTCGGCGCCGCCGCGGTCCAGCGAGTACAGGTTGCCCCAGCCCTCGTGGTCGGACAGGAACGCGATCCGGTCCCCTACCAGCATCGGCGAGCCGAGCTGGCCGTCGAGCTCCGCGGCCAGCCGGACGAACTCCCCTGCCCCGCTCGCATCCCACCACAGCTTGCCCGCGGTGCCCCCGCGGTAGCGCTTCCACCAGGCCATGTCGCGGCTCATCGTGGTGCCGAGCAGCGCCGCGGGTCCACCGTCGACAGGAAGCGCGAGGTCGGACACCGGCCCGTAGTCGAGCCGGCGCGGCGCGGCGCCCGCGGTCGGCACGGCGTAGGCCCAGCTGCGCCGCGCCGAGGCCTGCCCGGAGGCGGTGACCGCGAGCACCTCGCCCGCCGGGTTCCAGCCCACCGTCCGGGTCCGCGGGTCGCCCCACCAGGTCAGCCGCCGCGCGCCGCCGCCCTCGACCTCGGCGAGGTACACCTCGGGCGCGCCGTCCCGCCAGGACGTCCAGGCGACCTGCGCGCCGTCCTGGGACAGCCGCGGATTGGCCACCGGCACGGCGTCGGCGGTCAGCCGGTAAGCACGCCCACCTGACAGCGGTGCCGACCACACGTCGTCCTCGGCCACGAAGACCACCGAGTCGGCGTTCAGGTGCGGGAAGCGTAGGTAGCTCGACCCCATGCCCCACACCGTAACCACCTGCCCGAATGCACTTCGGAGCCACACTGCTGTTCGCGGCGCATTTTGGCTGCACTTCGGAGCCACACTGCTGTTCGATCTGGGCCTGTGGACAGTCGTTCGACGTTTTGGGTCGGGGCGGGCACGGTATCCGGGTGGCGATCGACACCTTTGGATCGGTTTTCCGCGGCTCGCTCGCGATCCGGGACGGCGCCCTGACGCCCGGCCAGCTGCGGGGGCCGGCATGGCGCAACCTGTGCCACGACGTCTACTGCTCGGCGGCGTCGACGCTCACCCACGAACTGCGCTGCCGCGCGCAGGCGCTCGGGCTACCGGACGGCGCGGTGATCACCGGCCGGTCGGCCGCCACCGTCCGCGGGGTCCGCCTCTGCTGGCCCGACAACGATGTGAACGTGTTGGCTCCACCGGAGATGCGGCTCGGTCACCGTCGGGGTATCGACGTCCGGCGGACCGTGATCGGACCCGGAGACTGGGACTCGTGGGCCGACGGCAGGATCGCGACTCCACTGCGGATGGCGCTCGACCTGCTGCTCGGCCGTCCGCTGCCGGACGGTGTCGCCGATCTGGACGCAGTGCTGCGCGCCCGCCTGGTCGCGCTGCCCGAGGTGACCGCGCTGGTGAAAGGGCGGTCGGACAACGGGATCATCGCTGCTCGCGACGCCGTGCAGCTCGCCGATCCTCGCGCGGAGTCCCTCCCCGAGTCCAAGCTCAGGGTCCTGCTCGTGCTCGACGGACTGGAACCCGTGCCCCAACACTGGGTCACGGACGCCTCCGGCCGCATCGCCCGCGTCGACCTTGCGTTCCCTGCCCGGAAGGTCGCCGTGGAGTACGACGGTGACTGGCGCGACGGTGAGCTGTGGGCGCTCAACCGCGACCGTGACCGGCTGAACCGGGTGCACGCCGCCGGCTGGGAGGTCGTCTTCGTCACTGCACCCATGCTCCGCGACCCGCGACGCCTGCTCCGCACCATTCACGCTGCACTCGCCCGTCAGCAGTGTGGCTCCTAAGTGCTGTCCCAGCCCCCGAAGGACAGCAGTGTGGCTCCTACGTGCTGTCCCGGGGGCGCATTGTGGGGTCCAGCTCGCCTGCCTGCTGCCGCGCCGACAGGACTGTTAGCCGGGTGAAGCGGTGGTGGAACGCCTCCTTGGTGAGGCTGCGGGCGCGGTACTCCTGCGCCAGCTGCGCGGCGCCTGCGGGGATGGTCCACTGCGCCTCGAAGTCGAGCGCCTTGCGGGCCCGGGAGAAGTCGACGCGGTAGGAGCGCGGGTCGCTGCCGGTCTCGCCGGTGATCAGCAGCTCGGAACCGGGAACCGCGTCGAGGACCGCCTGCGCGATCTCGGCGACGGTCCGGTTGTTCTTCTCGGTACCCACGTTGAACGCCTTGGCGCGCACCAGGTCCGCGGGCGCGGCCAGCGCGGCGACG
>JBBSGM010000172.1:0-8482 GCA_038254065.1 Mycobacteriales bacterium
CAAGTCCCCCCTCGGACACGACCACTGCGTACATGGGAGCTGACGGTCTCACTTCGGCCAGAGCCGTCCGGTCCTCGTACCGGTACGTCAGGGTCACCCCTAGCTGGCGGTAGACCTCAGCCTTGTCGGTCGGGTCGGCCGAATGGAGGACACTGAGCAGCCCGCCAAAGGCATCGACGATGTTCTTGATCTCGGCTTTGGTGAGGCGGCCGACCCGTGCAGGTACCTGCACGGTTGACAGACGTGCCGTCGCGCTCGCCCGCTGCCGCTGCACCTCAGAGCTCCACGACGCGACCAGCTCGGGATCTGCGCCGGCCTCGAGCGCCGCCCGGTGCCGGGCGAGTTTGCGATCACATTCGGCGATCTCCCGACGCGCGGTCTCGGTTCCCGGATCGACGTCGGGTTGTGAATTCTCCAGCGCCGCAAGCGCCTCATCCACCCGGCCAGGTGCGAAGACCCCCGCTAGCCACTCGTCGAGAGGTGGCACGATGACATCCTCGCGCAGGTAGACAGCGAGCGGATGCTGCAGTGTGTTGGCCAGGGCGTACTCGCTGGGGAACCGGCACCGGTAGTGCGCGCGACCGTTGTTCCAGCTTCCTTGCATCCGGCGTCCGCACGCTTCACAGAACAGCAGCCCCTTCAGCGCGTACGGGTGCCGTGTACGCATCACGCGCCCAGCCGAGGTCGGACCCCGCGACGCCAACCGCACCCGAACCTGCTCCAGCGCTTCGCGGGTGACCAGGGCCGGGTGCGCCGGCTCGTCGGAGAAGATCCACTCCTGCGTGTCGTTCCAGGTGAGCCTCGTGGTGTGTCCGAGCGCGACGTTCTCGACGTCGATCAACGACTCCTGTTTGCGTTGCTTGTTCCATACCTGAAAGCCGGTGTACCGAGGGTTGGTCAGGATCGTCCGGACCGCGCCCTTCGACCACGCGATCCCGACGCGGTGGCTGTTGCGCTCCCGATCGTTCGCCGACGGGCACGGATGCCCGTCCGCAGTGAGCCGCTGCGCGATCGCGAAGATCCCCACCCCGGACAGGTACTCGTGATAGATGCGCTGCACAACCGGTCCGGTGACCGGGTCGGGCTCCAACCGGCGCAGCCGCTTCCCGTCAGCCGCCTTGGCCAGGTTGGGGTGTGCGCCCGCATCGATGAGCCGGTAACCGTAGGGCGGTCGGCCGCCGAGGAACCGACCCTCGATCTGGGTCTGCGATGACATCGCCGATCGCACCCGCACCTTGATCCGGTTGCGCTCACCCTTGGACATGCCACCGAAGACCGACATGACCAGGTCGTGGGACTCGGACTCCGGATCGATAGCTCCGCCGACCTCTGGCACCCACAGACCGACCCCGTAGTGCTGGAAAACGGGGTAGGTCAGGCCGTACTGGTTGCCGTAGAACGCGCGCTGCGGCTCACCAATGACGACGGCGTCAAAGCCCCGCTGCCGGTCCTTCATCGCCTCCAGCAGCCGGGCCGCCTCCGGACGGCGCTTCCACGGCAGCGACCGGGACTGCCCGATGTCGAAGAACTCGCCCACGATGGCGCCATGCTTGTCCGTCAGCGCCCGGGACCGGGCCAGCTGCCAGTTCCGCGAGGCCTGCGGATCCTGCTGGTCCTCGGTCGAGACGCGGCCGTAGAAGGCGAACAGGGTCATTGCCGTCGATCACTCCTCGAGGTCCCGCTCCCTCACGAGGCTCCTCAGCAAACTCAGCAGCGCTCTCGCGGCGTGCGGAGTCAGCACGGGATCCTCGCCCGGAGGAACCACTGTCACCCAGCCAGGTTGGCCTTTCAGCCCACCAACGCTATGGGTCCCGGAGGAGCTACCGCCAGCGGTCGCTGTGGAGTGTGGACAGCGTGATTCTGTTTCCACCTGCCGCCGGGTGCTGAGCTCCGGGCGACAGCTCTCCGACGGGTTCCGAAGATCGTGAGGACCCGGCACCGGCGGGGGCACCACCGCGATGCGACGGGAACGGCGCAGAGGACTGCCGATTGTCATAGGTTGCCCCAGGGTGTGCTCGAGGTCTCGGACCACCAAGCCTGCGAACCTGGATGTACCCGGCCGTGGCCAAGCTGTGCCGCACCGTCGAGGAGCCCATCAGGCACGCAACCGGCCGTGGTCACCCTGCCCCGTCCAACCCGTGGCCGCGGCGCTGTTGGCGGTCCTCCAGCGACCACGCCGGAACCATCGGGGGCCACGGCGCGCACCACGCCCTGCAGCAGCGCCAACCACGCGACCGACCAACACCGCCCCGACGGTCCTCCCCAGCACAGATGCGGAGAGGACGACCCAGATGGCAGGCAGCAGGACCCAAGCGTCGGGACCGAGGCAACACCACCTCCCGCCGACCCCGGCGCCCCCTTCGCGGTCACCGTTGGCGGTGGGGGTGGCCGGTGGGGTCGGGACGACGACGGTGGCGACGGCGTTGGGCCTGGTCGATCGCGGGGTGTTCACCGGGCGCACCGCCGATGTCCTGGTCTGCCGCAGCACCGGGGACTCGCTGCACCGGGCGGCGCGCGCCGCGCAGCTGGTCGCCGCCGACGGCCACGGCCTGCCGCTGCTCGCGGTGACCTGCGCGGACACCTCCGGACCGAGCCGGCCGACGATCGCCCGACTGCGGCTGCTCGAACCGCACGCCAGCGCGGTCGTGGTGTTGCCCTACGTGCGGCGCTGGCACGACCTCGCCGCCCCACTCGACGAGGTGCGGGACTTGCTGACCCGCCCAGCGGGTGAGCTCCCGCGGGCGCTGCGCCCCTACGCCGCCGCCCTGACCCGGCTCTCGACAGCCCTCGCCGATCATCCCCGCTCGGGTAACGCGGCCCGGGCCAGGCCCGCCGCGACCCGTCCGCGCACCGCGATTGCCCGGCCCGTCCCCGGAAGGATTTCCCCGTCATGCACCCCTTGATCGACCTGCTCGTCTCCGTCACGGTGCAGGTGCAGGCGGCAGCCCCGGATCCGCCACCGGCTGCTCCCCCGGGCCTGGACGCGTTCGCCACCCAGATCCTGGGCTGGCTCAAGTGGGGGTGCTGGTCTCGGGTGTCGTCGGGATCCTGATCTGCGCCATCATGATCATTATTGGCGCCGCAACCGCAGCGCGACCGCTTACGAGGGCCTCGTCGGGTCGGCGTGGATCCTGGGCGGTCTCGCGCTCGCCTCGATCGCGGCCGTCATCGTCGGCGCCTTCCATGTGTGAGCCACGCCCATGACACTGACACCTCTCGGAACCGAGCGACGTCGCCCGTGGCGACGCGGCCTGCCCGTCGGAATCATCACCGCCCTCGCGCTGGGCGTGCTGGCCACGATCGGTGTTCTCACCAGCGGCCATCCCGTCCCCCGCGGGCCCGACCCGGTCCGCCTCGTGCCCGTTCCCGGCGGGGTCGCCGCGGTGTCCCAATAGCACGGCCCCCACCTGACGGCGGATGGGTTCGCGGTCGGTTTCAGCCACGACGAGCTCGGGGCCGCGGTCGCGGCCGCGAACCTGGCCCCGCGGGTGTCCGCCGCGGCGGGCCGCACCGTCTACGAGGCCACCATCGAGCACCAGGGCTGGGGCGACCCGGCGGCGATGCTGGCGCGGTTGCGCTCGGAGCTGCCCGCCCCGGACGACGCCGACACGGCGTGGCTCGTCCCGGCGGCGTTGTTCTACCGCGTCCTCGCTGGTGACCCGACAGGTGATCACGTGGTCGTCTCGTTGCTCGCCGACACCGGGCAGGCCCGCACATTGGGTGGGTTGTCGCGGGTGGACCTCACGTTGCGCTGGCTCGACGGGGACTGGCGCCTACGGCTGCCCACACCGGGCCCGTCGCGGCAACCCGGCACCGCCGGCTACACCCCGCTGGGGGTTTCGTCATGACCGTCATGACCGCCGCGGCTGTGCTGTCGGCCGTACTGGCGCAGGCCCCCGGCGCACCCGCCCCGCAGTGTGGGACGTTCGACCTGGGCTGCAAGGCCACCGACGCGGTCGGGTCGGTGTTCGACGGGCTGGTCGCGATGATCGCGAAAGGCGCCGCGGACCTGGTCGTAGCGACCGCGACGTGGTGGGTGCAGACCGACAGCGTCAACCCCCAGGACTCCGCGGTGATCGCCGCGCAGGACGCGACCCGCCCGGTGATCGTGGTCATGCTGGTCGGGTCGGTACTGGTGCAGGCGATCCGGATGGTCCTGTCCCGCAAGGCCGGATCGAGCGCGACAAGGACCGGGGCCCACGGGCGACGCCGCGGTCCCGACGGCGCAGCGCGCGGCCGTGTCCAGGGTCGCGCCCGGCCTGGCCGTGGCCGACACCGCGTGGGCGTTGCTCGCCGGCGGCACCGTCGCCCTGGTCGGTCGCGGCGTCGTCGTTCACCACGTCGCCTCCCTCGGGGCGGGCGACGGAACCGGTCCGGTCCTGCTGACCCTGATCTGGCCGGCGGTCGGGCTGATCCAGTAGGTGGAGCACCGGCAACGCAGCAGGGCGAGGTGCCGTCCGACCAGTCGCACGTTGGTGCCCACGATCAGACTCCTCTCAGTAAGCGGCGCGTCCGGGATTCACCAATGGGTAACGCGACCGGTGCGCGACGGCAACAGCACGTAGCTGTACTTCTCCACGACTCACACAGGTGAGGCGCGTCTAGGGTTCCGCCCCTACTCACGGGGGGACTGGTCCAAGAGATGCAGGCGGTCGCCGCACGTGCGGCCGTCCCCACGGCGGGACAAAAGCCCGGGAGACAGCTGGTGGCACCGGGCTGCTCTCCCGCCGGTGCCCCGACCGTGAGGAGCACCCGTGCATTACCACCCCGGAAAGCCCGACGGCACCGCCGACGGGGACCAACCGACCGTCGACCCGCTGCTGGGGCACGACAACTACGGGCCCGAGGCCGCGTTCGCGGTACGCGCCGAGGCCGCGATGCCGACCACCCGGTGGGAGGAGGAGACCGCCCGCGGCCTGGAGCTGGGCCTGCGGGGCGCCGATTCGATCGTCGACCGCCGCATCCCCACGTTCTCCCGCGGGGAACTGCCCCACTTCGCCGGCATCAACACCTTCCTCAAAGCCCCCTACGTCGAGGACGTGCGGCGCTGCGGCGACTACGACGTGGCCGTGTTGGGGGCTCCGTTCGACGGCGGCACCACCTACCGCTCGGGCACCCGTTTCGGGCCGCAGGGCATCCGCAAGATCTCCGCGCTGTACGGGCCTTACAGCTTCGAGCTCGGCGTCGACCTGCGCGAGACCATCACCATCGCCGACCTGGGCGACATCTTCACCATCCCCGGCAACATCGAGAAGACGTTCGACCAGATCACCAAGGCCGTCTCGCACGTCTACTCCTCCGGCGCGTTCCCGGTGGTGCTGGGCGGCGACCACTCCATCGGCTACCCCACCGTCCGCGGCGTCGCGCCCCATCTCGGCGGCGGCAAGCTCGGGATCATCCACTTCGACCGCCACGTCGACACCCAGGAGACCGACCTCGACGAGCGGATGCACACCACCCCGTGGTTCCACGCCACCGACATCCCGAACGTCCCGGCCAAGAATCTCGTGCAGATTGGGATCGGCGGCTGGCAGGCGCCGCGGCCCGGCGTGGCCGTCGGGCGTGAGCGCGGCACCACCGTCATGACCGTCACCGACTGCGTCGAGATGGGCATCACCGAAGCCGCCCAACGGGCCCTCGACGTGGCCTGGGACGGCGCGGACGCCGTCTGGCTCTCCTTCGACGTCGACTGCCTCGACGCCGCGTTCGTCCCCGGCACCGGCTGGCCCGAGCCCGGCGGGTTCCTGCCGCGCGAGGTACTGAAGCTCATCCAGATCATCGCCGACGCCGCCCCGCTCGCGGGAATGGAGGTCGTCGAGTGCTCGCCCCCCTACGACAACGCCGAGATCACGGCGCTCATCGCCACCCGCGTCATCTGCGACACCCTCGGCTGCCTGGTGCGGTCGGGCCACCTCCCGAAGCGGAAGGACGGCACGTCATGACCACCACGGCCCCAGCTGTTTCCGGCGCCGACTCAGGTGACCTCGCCACCCTCGGCTACAAGCAGCAACTGCACCGCGGGCTCGGACCGTTCGCCTCGTTCGCCTCCGGGTTCTCGTTCGTCTCGATCCTCACGACGGTGTTCCAGCTGTTCATCATCGGGTTCGGCTTCGGCGGGCCAGCGTACTTCTGGACCTGGCCGATCGTGTTCGTCGGCCAGTTCGCAGTGTGCCTGTGCTTCGCAGAGCTCGCGGCGCGCTACCCGATCGCCGGCGCTGTGTACCAGTGGTCGCGGCGCGTGTCGTCCGACCCGATCGGCTGGATGGCCGGCTGGCTCATGCAGATCGGCTACATCATCTCCGTCGCGGCCATCGCGATCGCGCTGCAGGCCGTACTGCCCGAGGTGTGGAACGGGTTCCAGCTCGTGGGCACCGACACCTCGCCGACCTCCCCGGACGGCGCGCTCAACGCGATCATCCTGGGCTCGATCTGCATCGCCGTCTGCGTCGCGATCTCCTCGTTCGGCGTCACGAAGATGGCCGCGCTGACCCGCATCGGAGTGACGGTCGAGATCATCGGCGTAGTGCTGGTGATTGTGCTGCTCCTGATGCACGCCCAGCGCGGACCGGGTGTGGTGTTCGAGACCAACGGCGTGCAGGGCAACGGCGCCTACGTGTGGCCGTTCCTCGCGTCGATGCTGATGGCGGCCTACGTCATGTACGGATTCGACAGCGCCGCGGAGTTGTCGGAGGAGACCACCGATCCGCGCCGCACCGCGCCACGAGCGATCACCCGTTGCATGGTGGTCTCGGCCGTCGGCGGCGGGCTGCTGATCCTCGCGACACTGATGGCGGCCCCGGACATCACCGCCCCAGAGCTCTCGACGCAGGGCATCGCCTACGTGTTGACCGCCCAGCTCGGTGAGGTCATCGGCCGTATCGTGCTCGCCGTCGTCGCGGTATCGATCTTCTCGGCGGCGCTGGCGATCTCAGCGTCGGCCACACGGGTCATGTTCTCAATGGCCCGCGACGGGCGACTGCCGTTCGCGAACGCGCTGGCCAGGGTCTCACCGCGGACACACACGCCGATCACGCCGGGCATCGTGGTAGGGGTGCTGTCGATCGGGGTGCTCCTGATCAACCTGGGCCAGACCAGCGTGTTCGCCACCGTGACAAGCGTGTCGGTAGTGATCGTCTACCTCGCGTACCTGTTCGTCACGGTGCCGATGCTCTACCAACGGCTGCGGCGCAACCCCACCCACTTCCCCGATCCGGCGTACTTCACCCTCGGCCGCTGGGGCCTGCCGGTGAACGTCGTGGCGGTGGTCTTCGGGGCGTTCCTGCTGATCAACGTCGGCTGGCCACGGGCGGAGGTCTACGACCCCCAGGGCCAGAGCTGGGTGCTGCAATACTCGGCCCTGCTGTCGGTGGTCGTCATCATGGGCCTGGGCCTGCTCGCCTACACGGCCATGGCCCGCCAACGGTCCTCCCCCACCCCACCCCCCGAGCCCACCCCCGCGAGTTGACGCTCAGCCCACATCGAGTTCGCGGCTGCACCGGCCGAGTCCGCAGTTTGGTCACGACGGTCATCGGCGGATCGGTCCCGCTCACCGATCGCTCTGCGGCACCCGTAACTCAGCCGCGTCCGTGGACGCTGGCGCTGTTCGCGGTGGGGCGTCCGGCGTTCAGCCTGTCGCCGCGGAGAACAGCCGGTACGGCGAGCCCGCGCGCTGGCGGCTGGCTGCCGCCGAGAGCGTGCAGGACGTCGGGCGGCAGGGAGAGGGCTGCGGCTGCCAGGTTGGCGTGGAGCTGCTCGGTGCTGGTGGCGCCGATCAGCGTGGCCGCGACGGCGGGTTGGTGCAGGGTCCAGGCCAGCGCGACCTGGGCCGGGCTGCACCCGCAGGTGGTCGCCGCGTCGCGGACGGCGCCGAGAACGGCCCAGTCTCGGTCTGTGTGGGTGCGCTGGTCGGGATAGCCCGCGGCGGCAGCGAGCCGACCGCCGCCGGCGTCCGGCTCGTCCGTCGAGGTTTCGGGCGCCCGCGTGTACTTCCGGTGAGGAACCCGTTGGCCAGCGGGGACCACGGCACCAGGCTCATGCCGCAGTGTCGGGCCGCGGGGACGTGTTCCGTCTCGGCGGTCCGCTCGAGCAGCGAGTACTCCAGCTGCAACGCCACCGGCGGCGCCCAGCCGTGCCGATCGGCCAGCATGCTGGCGGCGGTGGCGTACCACGCCGGCACGTTGCTTCGGCAGTCCTGGGCCTAATAAGCCAACAGGGTCGCTCCGGCTGCCAAACGGCGATCATCGGGTGTTGGGCGGCGGCCGGCGGTCAGCCCGTGTTCTTCAGGCCCGCGGCGATCCCGTTGATGGTGAGCAGCAGGGCCCGGTGCAGGTCCTCGTCCGGCTCGGCCACCCGCCGGCGCTGGGCCAGTAGCTCGACCTGGAGATGGTGCAGGGGTTCGAGGTAGGTCGCGCGCAGCTCCAACGTGTGCCGCAGCACCGGGTGCCGCGACAGCAGGCACGGCGCGCCGGCGAGCCGCAGGACC
>JBBSGM010000173.1:0-8471 GCA_038254065.1 Mycobacteriales bacterium
ACCTCCTCGGACGCCGCGACGTCACCGAAACGACCCGCTGGGCCACCCGCTGCATGCACCGCCCATTCAAGATCCTCCAGGTAATCACATGATCAACGATCTTGAAACGGCCCTGGGCCGGTCCCCGCGCGGCGCAGGGCTGCCCGAGGCGGCCAGACGGCGTGACGACCCGCAGCGGCACGAACAAGAGCGATGCCCTCGTCGGGCGGGCAGGTCTCCGAGATGGTCGGCAGTGCGGACCGGTGCCGGTAGCGGGAGGGGGGGTGCGGGTACGCGCCATCTCGTCGACCTCCCAGAGGGCTATCACGCGCCGGCCGGAGGGCAAGCCTGGCATGATTAGGTACGGGATGGCGACCCGTTGCCCTCCGGCCGGCGCGTGATCGGGCTGCGCCGGGTCGACGAGATGGCGCTCGGCGTCGGCCGTCTGGTCGGAGCGACCGCGGCCCCCACGGCGACGAGCGCTTCTGCCATTGCCAGCCATCGCCGCCTCACACTTGAGACCTTCACCAGCCGCCGATAAGACCCCGGTTCTTGTGGGCAAATGACATGTCGAAGTCGGTATTCAGATGCCCATTACTCGAATAATTATCGTGATTGCCGCGACCCTAGTTGGTCTTGGGCTCGTAATCTTAGGCTGGCTAACACCGCCCATTTGGGGCACGTATCTGCCTGCAGTCGAACTACAGATTGGTTCGGCACTGCTCCTGGTTCCGGCAATTGTGTGGCTTGAGCGACAATTCGCTATTCGCGTTGAGAGCTTGCGATCGTCGTTGCTAGGTGATGTGCGCGCCGTAGAAGCAGCCGAGAACATCCAGCTCGACTCTACTTGGGAGGACGTTTTTCCGGCATTCCATCGATTTCGCCTCACCGTGCATAAGACCGTGCTCGTCGTCCCAGCTACTGGTTCGAACATTTGGATCGGTTTCTGGCTCTTTGACGGCTTCCAGAGCGGTGTGAATTTTTCTTACGTTAGCCTTTATCTGACTGATCCCGGACCTGATACATCTGACCTGGGAGCATATGTGGCCTGGGTCGAAGGAACGCCCCTGAGCCGCGTACTCGACCAGGCCGCCGCGGCCGCCCGTGGAGGAAGCCTGTCAAGCCAGGCTGTGCAGTTCGACCGCGCGTCGATCGCAGATGGCCTTCGCCGCGCGCTTACCGGAGGCGTGGTGCCCTGATCGTTCGATGGCTGACATCGGGGCACCGACGGCACGTGGCGGACAGCTTCCTCGCCCGACACCAGGTCAGCGCGTTGACCACGGTTCTGGATCGTGTTCCCACGCTGGTGTCCCCGCTTCAAGATCTGGCCGTCGCCAGATCGACAGGCGCAGACAGTACGACAGGAGGGCAGACAGTAGACTGTACGCACGGTCGTGCACGAGCCGTGGCGGTGCGTGAGCGCCCGGGTGGATGCGGCCAATTTCTCCCAGGGCCAGCTCCAATAGCGGAAGGACCGGATGGGTGGCGAATCGGCGGATCGGCGGTCCAGAGGGGGGCAGCGACAAGGGCAGTGGACCGGGACCGGGGGGAGGGGCAGTCTTGGTCATCAGCGTCGCGGTTGTTGTCGGAGCCGGCGGGATATCCGCGACCGGTGGCGCCACGGTGGCGTCCAGCACATCGAGTGTGTCAGGCTCATCCGGTGCTCGAAGCGGATCGCGAATAAGCGACCGGGACTCGCAAGCTGCGGAGGCGCGCCTTGTGCGGCACGGAGTCCGAGTGACTGCGCGGACGACTGGCGACGCGACCGACTGTGTCAAGCATTCCTACGGGCATGTGCAGGGTTTCTTCCGGCGGCAGCCGTGCACTGCACTGCACCGGGCGCTGTTCGAGATCCGGGACCGGAAGGGCGACGTCGTGTTGGTCGCGGTGTCGTGGGTGCAGATGCCGGATGAAGCGGGGGCCCGCGCCCTGCTCGAGCTGCTCGATACCAACGGTAGTGGCAACATCACTGAGCTGTCCCGCGAGCAAGGCCGCTATCGGACGGTCCGCTATACCGGTGCCGTCTACGCTTCGCATCGTAACGGCACTGTCGTCGTGAACGCACAGGCGCAACCGGTTGCGCGGGGTGCGACGGGGCTCGCTCTGACGTCAATCGTAACCAACTCCGTCCACTGACCCCGCGGCATCGACATACCTTGAAAGCGTGTGAAGGCGCCTGCCGCGGACTGTGCACGGACGCGGCCAGTGACGTACTGCTCCGGCGCAGGTCAGCGGCCGTATGGGCGTCCCCTGTAAAGCCGCTGGCTACCGTAAGCCTGGCATGATCCGCTCCGGAAGCGTGACGCGTCGCCCTCCGGCCAGGGCGTGATCGGGCTGTCACTGTCGACGAGATGACGCTTCGGCCCCGACGTGGGCGGAGCATTTCCGGAGCGCACCACCTACCCGAGCCCGGCGCGCGTTTGCACCAGACGACACGAACCAGCAGCTCAGGCGGCACAGGACGGCACGGCCCGGTCGTCGAGACCCGGTCGTGTCCACCTTCGGGACGACGAGGTCGCGGCAGGGGGGTGGGGCATCCATCCATCCGCGCCTGCCCGTCGGCCGCCAGTCTCAGTTTCAGTCTCGTTCACTCCAGTTCGGTGCCGTCCAGCGAATGCCCAATCAGCGACGTGACCAGGGGCCGACCTCTCCTGGTCGGCGCCGAACGGGCGGGTGCAGAGTTGGAAAGCGTGTTGGGTGCAAGCCCTCGGGGGTTCGAATCCCCCATCCTCCGCCAGCGTGACCA
Organism: Mycobacteriales bacterium; assembly: GCA_038254065.1. Taxonomy (GTDB): domain Bacteria; phylum Actinomycetota; class Actinomycetes; order Mycobacteriales; family Pseudonocardiaceae; genus Pseudonocardia. The sequence goes on from JBBSGM010000173.1 coordinate 2,726, forward strand.
GCGCAAACGCCGATCCGGACCGAGCTTGGGGCCGGGCGTGGCTGCCATTCGTGGTCGTCGCGCCTGGGCCGCTGTCCCTGGCTCGGCGCGGTGCCGTCTCAGCACCTCGACCAGCTCAGCAGATCACCGACGGCGAGAATGGCTCGTACTCGAGCGTAGTCGTCGTTCAGTGCGACCACGCCGACCAGGTTGCTGGGACACCACGAGGCCTCCGCCCAGGCCACGAGGATCCGCTTGCCGGTCAGGGTGAGTGCGATGAATCTGCTCAACCCGCGCAGAGCCAGCCGCATTCTGGGTCGCGGCCAGGCGAACTGCCACCACAAACGCGCGAAGTGACGCTGGGTGTTCTGGTCGCGCTCGGGCTTGACGTCCCGTCGCACGACTGCGAGAGACCTGGGGTATGTTCTCGCCTGCTCAAAGGACTGGGTCCCGAAGTCAATGACCCAGCGCCGCGGTTCGGAACCGATGCTGTCGGTCAGGTCCTCGGTGGTCAGGTACCGCCGCACCACCTGCTGCTCGCCCGCCGCCAGGAGAGAAGCAGCGAGGGCATTGCTGATGATGAAGCCTGGGCCGGTGGGCTGGCATCCGATGAAAGACCGGCCTTGTTCGCTGTCAACGGCACGTCCGAGTCTGTTTCCTGACCGAGGATGCCATCCCCTACGCGTTCGGCGGCGGGCCGCCCCGCTCGGCGAGCCGAGCGCGGTGGATCAAGGAGACGACCGTGGCCAGCGCGTCGAACCGGTCGTCACCGTTGTCAAACACCCTGCCCCCGTACCGCCACGCCGGGTTCTCGCCGTTCCTGCCGGAGTGCGCGAAGCAGGGCAAGGTTGGCCGTTTCGAGGTGCTGTCCGTCCAGCGGGTCGCGCCGCCGCCGGAGGTCGCGGGCCTGCTCAACGACGACGTGGCCGCCCCTACGGCATCCACGGCATCTTCGAGGACAACGGCCATATCATGGCCCGGATGCTCGATGAGGTCAGCGTCACCGCCGTTTGCGCGCGGAATGTGGTCCTCGCAGACGTCACCGGCGTGCGGAGTCGGCCCGACCCATTCGTGACGGACAGGAAACGGCGGTGCCCCCTGGAGGAGCAGGCGGTCGTGACCGCGCTCCGGGACTTCGCCGAGGCCGCGCGGCCGGTGAGAACAACCCGTGGCGGACCCAGACCTGAGCGGAGTTCCCCTCCATACCACGTCTGATGACCGCCGAGAGCACACGCTGATGGTGGTACTCACGACCACCAGCGTGCGCAACCGACGTCGTGCCGAGGGATCACCCAGAATGGAGCTGGCGGGGTTGCCGCCGACTCCGGAATTGCAGCGCGGACGTTCGTCCGGTGGCGCCCCCGGCTACCGTTCGGCCGTGCCGGCGCCAGCTCTGCCCCCGCAGCTGCCGCTGGTCGACGTCATCGCCTACGTGCTCGCCGACCTCACCGTCATCCTGCTGGCGGCCCGGCTGGCGGGCGGGGTGTTCGTGCGGTTCCGCCAGCCCCGGGTGGTCGGTGAGATGCTCGCCGGCATCCTCATCGGCCCGACGGTGCTGGGCGGGAGCGTCGCGGTGGGCGCCACCCCACACGGGCCCGCGGTCGGCGGCGGCGGGCTCGTCGAGGCGGTCTATCCCGCCCAGGCGTACGCCTTCCTCGCACTGTTCGGCGTGCTCGCCCTCGTGCTGTTCATGTTCCTGATCGGGCTTGAGGTCCCCCAACACCTGCTGCGCGGCCGAGTGGGGCGGGTCACGCTGATCGGGGTGGCCGCGGTGTGCGCCGCGGTCGGGCTGGGTTTCGCGCTGGCCGCGGTTCTGGACGCGCCCGGACTCTGGCGGGTCGTCACGCTGGGCGACGGCACACCGGTCCCATTCGCCGCGCACGCGCTGCTGATCGGCAGCGGGTTGGCCGCGACCGCACTGCCCGTCATCGCCTCCATCCTCCAGGACAAGAACCTGCTGGTGACGCCGGTCGGCACGCTGGGGATCGGGGCCTGCGCCGTCGTCACGCCGCTGACGTTCCTCGTCGTCGCGGCCGCGTCCGGCACGGTCGCCGGGTCGGGGGTCTCGTTCACGATCGGGATCCGGCTGGCCCTCACCGCTGTGCTGGTCGCAGTGCTCTTCGGGATCGTCCGCCCGCTGCTGCGGATGTTGCTGGTGCGCCGCTCCGGATCGGTGGGGACCTCGACGGTGACCTGCTCGCGTTGCTGCTGGCCGGTGCCCTGCTCAGCGGCCTGGTCGCGAACCAGATCGGCATCCAGGCGCTGACCGGCGGGCTGCTCTTCGGCGCCGCGGTCCCCCAGGTGAGCGGTCTCGCCGAAGCGGTGAAGGCCCGGATGCACCAGTTCGTCGTCGTGCTGGGGATCCCGGTGTTCCTGGCGGTGTCCGGGCTGCAGACCGACCTGCGGGTACTGCGCCCTGAGCATTTGGGGGCGATCGCGCTGTTCGTGCTCGCGATCGCGGTGAGCAAATGGGGGGTGGCGACGGTGGTCGGGCGTGCCGTCGGGCTGCCGGGACGGGAGGCCAGTTCGGTCGGGGTCATGCTCGCGTGCGGCGGCCTGGTGACGCTCGTGGTCGCCCTCGCCGGTCGGGAGGCCGGCATCATCACCCCGTCCATGCAGGTGGTCTTCGTGTTCGGGGCGGTGATCTCGACACTGGTGACCGGGCCGTTGCTGGACCGCCTCGGCGTCCGCCCGGAGCCGGCACGCTGAGCCCGGATCGTCACACCGACGGCGCAGTTCGGGGCCGTTGGCCGGGACGCAGCGCGACGAGGGCGGTGGGCAGACCCACCAGCGCGACCCACACCGCAGCCGACACCGCAGGCCCGAGCCGGCTGCGGGGTCAGCTGCAGCAGGGCCAGCGTCACAGTCAGCACCAGGACCACGACCAGCCAGCGCGGACCGGGCAGCCGGGTCACCACGACGCCGATGGTGCCCGACACCGTGGACAACACGGCGATCCGCCAGCGGGACACGACCAGCTCGGGGCGGCACAGCACCCATTTGCCGAAAGCCAGCGCGAGGCTTTCCGGGAACAGCAGAACGTGCCGGCCCAGCAGTTCGGCGGCCAGCAGCATCGGCGACGCGAGCAGGCACGGGAGCAGTCAGGCGCCCGGGCACGGAAGCCGAGGGCTGACTCGAGCTCTGCCGTCACACGGGCCGGCCGTCGACGACCCGGGCCGCAACGGGCATTCCCCGTCACTCCTCATCCTGGCGGCGTGATGCCCGGGCAAGTCACGAGCGACCGCGCTTTCGGGAACGCCGGTGTCGGTGCGTGCGCCTGGGCAGTCGCTCGTCCGGCGGACGCATGATCGTCCGCGCCCACGGTAGAGCCACACAGCGTGGACAGGGAGGTCCAGGCGGCAAGAACGAATCGGTCAAGCACACCTTGGTGCCGCAGATCGCTGCATACTGGCCGTACTGCTGTTGGCCACCGAGCGCAAACTCCTCGTCCGTGATGGCGTGGTCGTATCCGTCGTACAGGTTGGACTGCCAAGTCACGAACAGTCGGCACGCGTCCTCAGGCGCCTTGATTTCCGACATCGTGGTGTGCTTTCGTCCCTGGTCCATGTGTACTGGAGGGCACCCAGGGCCGGGGACTCCAGATGAAGGACCGGAGAGCGGGAAGGATGCGCGCAAGCTCGTTCGGTCATCCCGGCTCCGGGTGCCAGGCGGCTGACGCTACGAACGATCAAGCGTGACGAGTTGGACAGAATGTGTGACCGGCCGTTGGTTACGCTGACGCCGACGACGAACCTCACCGCAAGGGAGCTCCCGAGCATGGATGACCAGGCTCGTGCCATCGGCCGCCGGGTCCGCTACTGGCGACAGCGGCGCAACCTTGGCCGGAAGCACTTTGCCGACATGGTGGGACGCTCGACATCATGGTTGGACAAGGTCGAGAAAGGCGAGCGCAACCTGCTTCGCCTGCCGATGCTGGAACGGGTGGCCGAGGTGCTGGGAATCGACCTCAGCGCGCTTGCCGACGGTCCAGCCGCCAGTCGGGCGGCTGACTGTGTCGATGCGGTCGAGGTCCGGGCGATCCGGACCGCGCTCGGTCACTACCCCTCCCTGTCGCCTGCGGGTGTAGACCGGCCACCGGTCACGTTGCCCCAGGTCACCCGACAGTTGTCCTACATTGAGCACGCCTGGGCATCGTCCCACTTCACGGTGGTAGCGCGACACCTGCCAAGGCTGCTGGAAGACGCCCGAGCGTTCGTATCGATTTCCCCGGTCGCCGATCAGGTGGACGCCGGGCGGGCACTGGTGGTGGCCTACCGGCTGACATCGTCCATGCTGCTGAAGTTCGAGACGAACGATGTTGCGTGGCTGGCTGCGGACCGCGCCATGCAGACAGCCACGGCCCTGGAGGACACGTGGGCGCTGGCTCGGGCGACCCGCAGTGTGGCCCGGGCCATGACGAGCACCGGTCAGCGGACCGACGCCATCGTGGTGCTGACCAGCATGGCTGACCGGATGCGGCCGGAACTTGCCGCGCGCGAACACGAGTTGTTGTCCCTGTACGGGATGCTGTTCTTGGCCGCTTCCATCACGGCGGCCGGACAAGAAGACGGAGCCCTGGCGCTCGCCATGCACCACGAGGCCGAGGCCGCTGCACAACGGTTGGGGCCGAAGCACGACACCCATCAGACCAGCTTTGGTCAGGCCAACGTCGCCGTGCACCGGGTAGCCGCACTGGTCCGACTGCACGACACCGGTCGGGCTTTGGAGTACGCCAGCCGTATCGACCCGGGCGCGATCACCGCACTGCCACCCGAACGCAAGGTGAACTACCTCCTTGACCTGACCGAAGCGCGGACGAGCGTGGGCGCCTACGAAGACGCGGTCCGGACCTTGCGCAAGGCCGAACAGGTTGCCCCTGAGGAGGTCCACTGCCGTCCGCTCGCCCACGGCCTGTTGCGGTCGCTACTCAATAATACCAATGGCGAATCCAGTCGTGTGGTCCGGCAGATGGCGAGCCGGGCCGGCGTGGCCGCGTGACCGAGCAGCGGCCGCAGTCGCAGCGCGTGCTGTATCTCGTGATCTGCGCTGCCGGTCCGGCCGGTAGAGTCGACGAAATGGTGAAACTGGCCCGAGGTAGCGGTTGGTCGGTGTACTGCATTGCGACCCCAGCCGCCGTTGAACACTTCTTGGACCTCCCCGCCCTGGCCGAGCTGACAGGTCACTCGGCCAGGAGCACGTACCGTAGTCCGGGCGAGGAGTCATTGCCGCGCGCAGACGCGGTAATCGTCGCACCGGCAACCTACAACACGATCAACAAGTGGGCCGCCGGCATCTCGGACAACTACGTCCTCAACCAGCTTGCCGAGCTGACGGGGCGGGGAGTCCGGATCGTGGTGCTCCCATTCGTGAACCAAGGGCTCGCCGCGAACCGCGTGTTCCTGCGCAGTATTGAGGAGCTGCGCGAGGCTGGCGTCCACGTGCTGTTCGGGCCGGGCGAGTTCGTGCCCCATCCTCCTCGGACCGGGAGCAGCGCATTGGATACGTACCCGTGGAGGTTGGCGCTCGAAGTAGCGGCTGAGTAGCCGCGCCGGGGACGAGGCAGCGGCAGAATCTTCGCCTTTGCCTCGACGAATTTCTCGTCATCACCGCGGCATGTACAGCTGACCGAAGGTTCGCGGTAGGGACCGCCCTTGCGGGCGGCCCCCCGCGCAGATCCCAGCGTGCGCTGCTAACGCACTGGGCTCCTGCCTTGGGTTCTGGCGTCGAAGCGCACGTTCGGGAAGGGATGCTTCACGCGGGCGGGTGG
>JBBSGM010000174.1:0-8369 GCA_038254065.1 Mycobacteriales bacterium
ATTCGAGGATCCTCGTTAGGTTGGCTATGACTCAGGAGAGAACGTTCGCTGTCAGCCCTTGCTCAGGTAACGACGATGGACATGAGTTCCACACCAGCTGGCGCGACGCTCAGGTTGCGTTGTTCCCATGATGATCTGCAGCCCCTGCGTCTTACGCATAGTGTGCCGTAGCGAGAGGAGTCGGCGCGCGTCGGTCACCGGGCGTCCGCTGCAAGATCCCACACAACTCGGTTGCCACGCTCGTCGAACCCCCTGATCGCCAGCCGAGGTGCCCGCGCGTTTGTCATGTCGAAGTGGCCGCCGTGCTTACGTCCCTCGCGAGACTGACGAGCCAACCACTCCTCTTGGTCGGCCGTGACTGGCACGTAGCCGACGAGGATGAGCAGAACCTCACCATCTGCCAGTACGAACCCATCAATGGGCACGGCACCCTCGATTGGGAAGAAGCCTTGGTCGGGGCGGGCAAGGCCGACGTGTATGCCACAGGCCAATCCTTCATCGGGCACGGGGAGCCAACGCGCTGCCTTGGGAACGGCGTGGTCGTCAGGGACATCGATGACGTCGTGGGCGCTCGGGACCCAGATGGAGATGCCGTGGGTCCAGGTCCCGTCTCCTGCCGGCCCTCGTGGCCAACGATCCATGATCCTGTTGCGGCTGCCGGTGAAGTGCTCGGCGTCGTCTCCGCTCGTCCACTGGAGCCGCCAGTCGCCCGATTCGTGGAGGCTCCAGTGCTGGATCCCGGCCAGAGGACGAGCCGCAAGATAGACGTCGTTCTTGGCCCGGTTCGCCCAGATGCGCCATAGTTCGGACCGATGGCCAGGCTCACCCACCGCGACGTAAATAGGCTTCTTTTTATGCGCGCGATTTAGCACGATCGAATGCTGAGTGCCCTCACCACCTTCGACTATCAGGTTCACTGAGCCGGGCAGCGGAGCCTGATCTGCGGCCATCAGGATCATTCTTGGCCGGCGATGCGGACGACCGCCGAGACCGCCGCCTCGTCGGGGTCGTCGACGTAGGCGACGCTGGCGTAGTGCTGCTGGTCATCCCGTGATGTTGCCTCCGCAAGCCTGCTGCGGCGCCACTCCCGAACCGCGGCGTTTATGTCGTCCACGGCGGTCATACAGCCAGGGCGATGGCCTCAGCCTGCTGGTAGCTCGCGGCGTCAAGGATCACCCCAACCTGAAAGCTGGCGGCATCAACGAGGAGCAACGCCTCGATGGCCGGGCCAAGTTCACACGCTTCCTGGTAGCTGTCCAGGTCGAGTATCACCGCCACCGCGTCACTTTCGAGGTCGGTCACGATCACCGGCTGCCCACCCGAGGTCAACTCTCGGAGCGTCCTCGCAGCCTCTTCTGAAACTGACAGAACGGTACTTTCCATCCTCGGATTCTACCAGAAATGCGACGTATACGTTCGTATATGCAACAATCAACCCCACCATGACCGAGCAAACGCCGCCATCGCCGCACTCGCGCGCGTACGCCTACCTCCGCGTCTCGACCGCCGAACAGGCCAGCGGCGGCCTCGGTCTGGAGGCCCAGCGCACCGCCATCACCACGGAGTGCGCGCGGCGAGGATGGGAACTGGCCGCGGTGTTCGAGGACCGGGGGATCAGTGCCGGAGCGGCGTCGCGGCCCGGACTCGAGGCGGCGCTGGCCGCGTGCGCCGGCGACCGTGCCGGCGTGCTCATCGTTGCCAAGCTCGACCGGCTGGCCCGGTCGTTCACCCACTACGCTCGGATCATCGACCAGAGCACGCACCAGGGGTGGCGACTGCTCGCGCTCGATACGCCGGACGCCACCTCGCCACACGGGGAGGCGATGCAGGCGATCGCTGCGGTGTTCGCGCGCCTTGAACAGCGCCTCATCAGTGACCGGACCAAGGACGCGCTTGCGGCAGCCCGGCTCCGCGGCGTGCAGCTTGGCCGTCCGACCCTGGTATCCGAGAACGTGGCCCAGGAGATCATGCGGCTGTTCAAGCGCCGCCGCATGTCCGCGCGGGCGATCGCCCGTCACCTCACTGAGGAGGGAGTTCCGTCACCGACGGGTGGGGAGCGATGGAACGGGGCGACTGTCGCCCGCGTCATCACCCGCAACGGCGGGACGCTCAAGCGGGGTCGCCCGCCAGCGAAGAAATCGTCATCCGGGGCGGCTCGGAACCGGCCGACTTGACTTCCGAGAAGTGCAGGTTATCGGAAGCCAGAACGGAGGGTCGGGGAGCGCCGCTCCAGACCGGGCATGTCGGCTCCCGCTGAAGTTGGCCGACATGCCGGCGGAGTCACCGATCGGCGGGCGAGGATGCGGGAAGATCCCTGCCATGGAGGAACAGCTCTGCGGTCGCGTCGCAGTGACCGGCGCCGGCCGCCGCATCGGCATCGGCTGCGCCATCGCCGCCCGTCTTCTCGCCGAGGGGCGCAGGTGATGTTGCATTCCTGGACGCCCTACGACGCTGAGCAGCCGTGGGGCGCCGACCCGGACGGGCCGACCGCCGTTCTCGACGCTCTGGGCGGCCCGGAGCTTGACCACATCGAGCTTGATCACGCCGCCCCCGACGCCCCCGGCCGAGATCGTCGACCGCACGGTCGCCCGGTGCGGCGGAATGGACGTCCTCGTGGTCAACCACGCCACAGCAGCAACCAGGACCTCGCCCGGCCGGCGCCCGGTGATCCTGATGACCTGCGCGCACCGCGACCACGTGCCTGAGAACATCGATCCCGCGAACCTTGCGGCCTACTGCGAGGGCTGTCACCTGCACTACGACCGCGAACACCACGCGCAAACCCGGGGGGTGCGCCGGGTCAGGGCGCTGGGCCTGGAGTCGCTGTTCACCATGTTCCTCCGAGCCGTCACCCTGGTCATCAGTAACCTGGACGGGACCATAACCGGCAGAGCCGTAGAGGTAGCAATGGGAAGTAAATTAGCCATGAGTGAACATCTATCGCGATTGGGTCGGGAGATACTTCAGCTTCGAAACGTCGATGTATATGTCATCGCTGCAGTAGCTATTGTGCTTGCAGTACTCTCGGTAGTGAGTGATGTTGTTCCGGATGACCTGAGATGGGCTGGACTATTCGCCGGAATCGCGGTTCTCGTCTACCGTTCGGCGATCCCTTCGCAGCGGCAGGACTTATTTGAATCCATGGCTGGCGACCGGTCTGATTACGACAGCATCTCTTTATCGGATCGCTGGCGAAACGCTTCAGAAGTCTGGATATTTGGACCATCCGCGATTAATGTACTATCGGCGCGAAATTGTGACATACTTCGGAAATCCGTATTTTCCAAGCAGAATGCTGTACTTCGGATCGTTGTGCTGGATCCAGATTCGACGAACGCGGTTGGTCTAGCAGCACGCCAATTGGATGACTCCCTGGACTTTCCGATGCAAGACTTCCGGACCAGCCTCGACTCGTCGATTAAGCAGCTGCGTCTGATGAGGAGCTGGGTGGTGGCTGGCGATCTTCAGTATCGACTCGCTGAGTACAACCCTGGGTTCAGCCTCGTCGCGACGGATCCATCGTCGCAGCACGGTTGTATAATAATCGAATATCATGGTGCGCATAATGAGACAATTAACTCTCGGATGCATATCGAGCTGACTAGAAGCATCAGTCCTCGTTGGTACTCGTATTGGATGAGTCAGTTCGAGCACGTGTGGGATGAAGCGCGGGTCGATGCATCGGATCTGGAAGCACCCCCTGCGGATCAGAAGAGCCAAGATCGTTCGAAAGATGGTGGACCAGCGCGATGAGTGTATCAGTCGACCTCGGTGAAACGATTAAGGAGTATCTGTAGTAGCTCTTCACTCATGCCCCGACGAGCTTTTTCGGTCGAACGTGACGCAAGGTATGTTAGGTCGCAGGTTCGGTTTTTCAGCCGTATTCTAGGGAGCGAGGTTTCTGTTGGCACCCCAACTCGACGCGCACGTCGGGCTCGCCTTATCGCTCACCGCGAAGCCCGGGACGCACGTGCTGCTGGCCGGCGCGGGGCTGTCGGCGGCCGCCGGTGTCCCGGCCGCGTGGGATGTGCAGCGCGACCTACTACTCCGCGTCGCCCAAGCCCAGGGCGACAAGCCAGAGGACCCCTTCGCCTGGTGGCGGGACCGCGCAGGACAAGACGCCGAGTACGACTCGCTGCTCGCGGCGGTCGGCCGCACATCCCTGGAACGCATGAACCTGCTCCGCAGCTACTTCGAACCGACCGAAGACGAGCGCGACCAAGGAATTAAGGTGCCCTCGGCCGCCCACCGGGCGGTGGCCCAGCTGATGCGTGACGGCCTGATTCGTATCGCGCTCACACTGAATTTCGACCTGCTCCTCGAGACCGCCTTGCGCGACCTCGGGGTCGAACCCACCATCGTCAGCACCACAGCCGATGTGGAGGGCATGGAGCCACTACACGCTCAGCGGTGCCTCGTCTGGCATCTCCACGGCGACTACACCCAGCCCGAGATGCTCAACACTCCTGATGAGTTGGATACGTACTCGCCGGTGGTGGGGCAACGACTGCACGAGGTGTTCGACCAGTACGGGCTCATCGTCGTTGGCTGGTCAGCGATGTGGGACCCGGCTCTCAGAGAGGCCCTCGCCGGTTGCTCGAGCCGGCGCTACCCCACAACCTGGGTGGACCTCGCGGCCCTCAGCGAAACCGCCCGCAGGCTCGCTGTCTCCCGTGACGCGACCATCGTGCAGGCCAACGCCGACGATTGGTTGGCCAGGGTCGCCCAAGCGTGCGAGTCCCTCGCCGACAGCCAGGCGCCGCACCCACTGACCATCCTCGCCACCGTAGCCGCAGCCAAACGCGATCTTGAATCGGGTCGTCGACCGATCGCCACCCATGACGCCTTCAAGGCTCATCTCGAACAGCTGCGCGCACTCCCGGCACGTGATCGCACCCGGCTGGACGACCCAGCCCTTGGGGACCACGCCACACGAGCCGTCGCGATCGAAGACGCCGCGAAACTGCCCGCCGCTCTCGTTGGCGTCCTCGCCTACTGGGGGACATTAGAAACCGACGGATGGTGGATCCCTGAAATTGGCAGGTTCGGCAGAAGGCTTCGCGCCAGTGGTCTGATCGATCGGATCGATATCATTCAAAGCCCGGCCGTGATCCTGCTCTACGCCGGCGGCGTCGCGGCCGTCGCTGGCAGCCACTGGCAGCGCGTCGCACACCTGCTGTGCAACGCGACGGCAGAAGATCTCCAGTTCGGTGATCTACCCGCCGCCGCCTGCCTCGGACCACGAGCGCTCTACCCGCACGATCACTGGCCGGCGCGACGGTTACACCGCTACCTCGCCGAACCGATCTCCGCCAACCTTTGCCTGGGCGCCGAGGCGTACCTGGACGCCTGGGAACGGTGGACGTTCCTGGTTGAGACTTTCGTCCGGGACCGCGACCTCCAAGGGCAGACAATCGGCGGCGACGAGTTGCCCTACCTTCAGGTGGACGGCTACAGCGACAACATGAGCGTTCCAGCACACACTGCTCTCGTGCGAGAGCCACGGGTGGTCACCGCGCTGCTCGCATACGGCCTATTCGAGAAAGACCCCGCCCGCTGGCACGCCGCGGCCACAAAAGCCGCGCAGCGCTACGCTCAGTGGGCGCAGCAGCTGACCTCAAGGCGCAGCGGATTCCTTCCGAGCGATCGTCGCTACCCCTGGGATCCCGAATAGCTCCGAAACCGGTCTAGGAGGGGCCGCGGGGCGGCCCGAGGTGCACCTCGATCCCGCGAACGGCGCAGTCGTCGGGGACGGGTGAGCCTGGGACGAGGGAGTAGCACGCCCAGACCGCACGGGTGTCCCGGGCTGCCTCTAGCAGCACCGAGTAGACGTCCGGATCCGCGCCCGCGTAGCCGGTAATCAAGAGGCCGCGCACCTGCCCGACGCTGGCCACCGCGAGTCTCCGCGGCGCCGTAAGAGACGCAAGTTCCTCGTTGTCGACGACCACCACGTCAAGCAGCCGGGCTTGGTCCGGTGCGAGGCTCCCGTGGACCTTCAGGAGTGCGGCTGGGCGCCCGTCTGTGGCCCACGACGCAAATTGGTCATGTCCGGCGACCACCCGCGGTGCGGCACCCCCCGGGCGCACAAGCGCACGCCAGCGCGGAAGCGCGTCGCGTAGCGCGGCGGGCGCGCCGGCTGGCAGCTTGAGCTCGCCCCTGAGCAGGTCCGACGCCATCTCGATGCCCCTGTCGAAGTTCACGGTGACGTGCGTCCCGCCCCTGACGAGGTGCACCGCGGCAAGCATGTGGGCCTCGTTCGGCACATCGACGCGCAGGCACATCAGACAGCCCAGTGCGTCGTCCCCGATGGTGCCCCACAACCGCCCGAGAACGACCTCGAGCTTGCGGCCCGATCCCGTGAATGCGGTTAGCGCCTCCGCGGTCACCAGGTCGGGTGCGGTCACCCGGGCCGACCGATACATCACTTCCAGCACCGCGTCCCGCAGTGCGTTCCCCATCGGCAGACTCGCGGGACCAGCGCCGCCGATCCCGGCACCGGTGAACACCGCGTCGGGCACGTCGAAAACCTATGCCTCCGCCGGCGCAACCAGCCTCCGGCCTATCACGTCACGCCGCCGGCTACGCCATCGCGGCCAGCGATCATGCAGCGGCGGATGACAGCCATGCAGTCGAGCGCGGGCGGGCGTAGCAGGCGGCGCCCCACCGTTTCCGCGGGACCAACTGGGTCGTCTCGGTGCCCTCGGTGTCGGCGCCGGCGGCCCGCCACGTCTCGGCCCGGTAGCGGTTGGCCACCCCGGCGTCCGCGGCGGTGATCTCCGCAGTCATCACGTGGGCCAGCGCCGAACCGTAGAGCGCGTTGGCCAGCCGCCCCCTCAACGCCTCGGTGCCCCGCCGACGCCCGCGCCGCCGCGGAGGTGGCCGAGTCGACCCAGTCGCAGGCCCCTGCTCGCCGGGGCCGCGGACGACCGGGCCGCCGAGCAGCAGGCCCGCGAGCGCGACGAGCAGCTCGACAGCGAGCGGTAGCCACCAACCGGCGCATCTCGTAACCCCCGCTCACATCGAGCGTGGCGTGCAGTCGAACGCCCCCGCCGCGGTGAGTCGGCCACGCTCAAGGCCGCGGGCGGCCAAGGACCCCGATGGCGCTGTGGCGTGTTCCACTTCCTTGGAAGTGGAACACCCAGGTGCGGCGGCTGACCGGCCTCGAGCGGCGCAGCTCGCGCCGTCTCGGAAGTCAGGTTCACAACTGGGTGTCGGAGGGCCGCTACAGAGTCGACTATCGGTACGGTCCGGGTGTGGATCTCGGCTACGCGCGGGTGTCGACTGCGAAGCAGGACCTCGACCGGCAGCTGCCTGCGACGCATTCGTCGCGGCCGCCGACAGCGGTGCCGCGATCACCGAGCGGACGTCCCAACCCCGAGGCCGACGACCTGGCACGCTTCGACACCGCCACGGACAACGGGGTCCAGTAGGAACGGAACGGCGACCCGGGGTTCGCGTTCACCTCTGTTGACACATGGGTGGATGATGCTCGGCGCGCGGGCCGGGTGCCTGTCGGTGTGGCGCCGGTGTCCGTTCCCGAGGTAGAGGAGTTCCCTGATGGCCGTGCCCACGCTGACCGCGGAACAGCGCCAGGCGGCGTTGGCCAAGGCCACCCAGGCGAGGAAGGCGCGCGGTGACCTGATCGCGGCGGTGAAGGCCGGTCACACGAGCGTGTCTGACGTGTTCGGCCGCGCGGATGGCCTGACGAAGCGGACGCGGGTGGTCCAGGTGCTGCGGGCTGTTCCGGGGTATGGGCCGGCGAAGGTCGCGGCGGTGATGGCGGCGTGCGGGGTGGACGAGAAACGTCGGGTCGGCGGCCTGGGTGAGCAGCAGCGCCGCAGGCTGTTGGACGCCTTCGCGCACTGAGCTTTCCCCGTCGGTTGTGGGCGAAGTTCAGGGTGATCGTCTCCGCGCCGAAGGGCGATGCGAAGGAGCGGCGATGGTCAAGGACCGGGCTCGCGTGGTCCTGGACCGCCTGCACGACGTGCAGAACCGGGTCTATCAGGGCGGACCGTGGAGACGGTAACCAACGACCTCGCTGGCAAGAATGACCGCGTTCTCGCCGAGGTCGAGGTGGGTGAACCCGATGGCATCGGGGGACGCCCACGCCGCGTGGAGGGCGTCTGCGAAGATGCGGTCCTCGCCGTCCTCCAGCGCCAGGTCAACGGTGTGCCCACCGCGGACGAAGACTTCGACACGGCAGGTCATCGGAAGAGGGTAGAACTCGGCGGCGTCTTGGAGGAACAGACAGAGCTGGCATGCCCACGAGCTGCGGAATCCGGGTGGCCACCACAAGGAACTCGAGACTGACTTCGTCGGGCGGTTGGACGGGGAGGACGATCCACGTATGGCTCAGAGTGGTGGCGTGC